>NZ_PGGC01000007.1 GCF_002795305.1 Aeromonas cavernicola | reverse complement strand
ATGTCTACGTGCTGTCCAAAGAAGAAGGTGGTCGTCATACCCCGTTCTTCAAAGGCTACCGTCCACAGTTCTACTTCCGTACAACCGACGTGACTGGAACCATCGAACTGCCGGAAGGCGTAGAGATGGTCATGCCGGGCGACAACATCAAAATGGTTGTTACCCTGATTGCACCGATTGCAATGGACGACGGCCTGCGTTTTGCCATCCGTGAAGGTGGCCGTACCGTAGGTGCTGGTGTTGTAGCTAGCGTAATCGCTTAATCTTTGTCTTACATAAATAAAGCAAAGCCCCTATAATAGGGGCTTTCTTGTGTAGGGGCGTAGTTCGAATTGGTAGAACAGCGGTCTCCAAAACCGATGGTTGCGGGTTCGAGTCCTGCCGCCCCTGCCATATACCTCGTCACGTACGGGGCTTTTTTGTCTTCGGTTACGTCAGATACAGGTGGGTTGTATGAGTGTTAGTTCTGAGAGCCAAGGCGGAAGCAAGGATACCCTGCTTTGGGGCCTAGTTTTCATTATCTTGGTCGCCGTCGTCGCCGTAAACTGGTGGGTTGGTAAGTACCTTGACGTCAATGCTGCATTGCGAGTGTTGGGTATATTAGTTGCGATTGTAGGTGCGGGATTGCTGGCCATTCAAACAGTGAAAGGTAAGGCAACAGTGGCATTTGCCCTTGAGTCTCGCTTAGAAGTTCGCAAGGTTGTATGGCCAACTCGGCAAGAGGCTATTCAGACTACTCTGATTGTGCTGGCAGTTACCGCTGTAATGGGGTTGCTGCTGTTCCTATTGGATGGTGCTTTGGTCTGGTTGGTCAACTTGATTACCGGTGTGTAAGGATTAAGCCATGACTGAACAACGTGAACAGCGTATGAGATGGTATGTCGTGCAGGCATTTTCCGGCTATGAAGGCCGTGTTGCCAAGTCACTGCGTGAGCATATCAAAATGCATGGTATGGAAGACATGTTCGGTGAAGTTCTCGTCCCGACAGAAGAAGTGGTTGAGATGCGCGCCGGCCAGAAGCGCAAGAGCGAGCGCAAGTTCTTTCCTGGCTATGTGCTAGTTCAGATGATGATGGATGAAACCACTTGGCACCTCGTACGTAATGTACCGCGTGTTATGGGTTTTATTGGTGGCACTTCCGATCGTCCTGCTCCTATTTCCGATAAAGAAGCTGATGCCATTCTCAATCGTTTGCAAGATGCTCACGACAAACCACGTCCGAAAACTCTATTTGAGCCGGGTGAAATGGTGCGGGTTGCCGATGGTCCATTTGCCGACTTTAACGGTACCGTGGAAGAGGTCGATTATGAGAAGAGCCGCGTGAAGGTCTCTGTACTGATCTTCGGTCGTTCTACTCCTGTTGAACTGGATTTTGGTCAAGTCGAAAAGGGTTGATTGAATTCTGTACGTTTAACGGTTGTCAGGGGTAGCGAATATCTCTATAATCCGCTGCCCCTTATATTAGTTGGGGAGCCGTTTGCAGGAGTAAGTCTCCGAGGCGCTAGAACCCATTTTTGAGGTATTTTCCTAATGGCTAAGAAAGTCACAGCTTATATCAAGCTGCAGGTTGCTGCTGGTGCAGCCAACCCATCTCCTCCTGTTGGTCCTGCACTGGGTCAACACGGTGTTAACATCATGGAATTCTGTAAGGCGTTCAACGCTCGTACAGAGAAGCTGGAAAAAGGTTCACCGACCCCGGTCGTGATCACCGTATACAGTGATCGTTCGTTTACCTTCGAAACCAAGACTCCACCTGCTGCCTTTTTACTGAAGAAGGCTGCTGGTATTAAGTCAGGTTCAGCCAAGCCGAACAAAGATAAAGTTGGTAAGGTGACCGTGGCTCAGCTGCAAGAAATCGCCAAGACCAAAGAACCGGATATGACTGGTGCCGATTTGGATGCGAAAGTACGTTGCATCGCAGGCTCCGCTCGTTCCATGGGTCTGGTAGTGGAGGATTAAGACAATGGCTAAACTTTCCAAGCGTATGCGCGTTATTCGCGAAAAAGTTGACGGTACCAAAGAGTATTCCATCAACGAAGCCATTGCCCTGCTGAAAGAACTGGCTACCGCCAAGTTCGTTGAAAGCGTTGACGTTGCTGTCAACCTGGGCATCGACGCTCGTAAATCTGATCAGAACGTACGTGGTGCTACAGTACTGCCGCACGGTACTGGTCGTGATGTACGCGTTGCCGTATTTACCCAAGGTGCTAACGCTGAAGCTGCTAAAGCTGCCGGTGCTGACTTAGTAGGTATGGATGACCTGGCCGACATGGTTAAGAAAGGCGAGATGAACTTCGACGTTGTTATCGCATCCCCTGATGCCATGCGCGTTGTTGGTCAACTGGGCCAAATCTTGGGCCCACGTGGCCTGATGCCTAACCCTAAAGTTGGCACTGTAACTCCTAACGTTGCTGAAGCGGTCAAGAACGCCAAAGCGGGTCAGGTCCGTTACCGTAACGACAAGAATGGTATCATCCATACCACTCTAGGTAAGGTTTCTTTCAACGAAGCTCAGCTGAAAGAAAACTTGGAAGCGCTGCTGGTTGCCCTGAAAAAAGGCAAGCCCTCTTCCGCCAAAGGCATATTCATCAAGAAAGTCAGCATCTCCACCACCATGGGTGCCGGTGTTGCGGTCGATCAAGCTTCTCTGGAAGCTCAGGCCTAATTGATGGGTTTTACAAGGCACAAAATTTAATCTATAATTTTGCGCCTTGATTGGTTGGGGGTTTCGACCTCCGTCCAAGACCGCAGGTGGCTGCAAAGCCTTAATGTTTCCTGCGTAGACGGTGCCGGAAACCCAGCGAGAAAGTTTCTTTCTCTTCTGGAATCCTGCTACCGCATCGTTCCCCTCGGTTGTTAAAGGTCGAAGGGATGTGTATGTACTGAGTCAATTAAGACTCGGATTCAATCCAGGAGTTAAGCCAATGGCATTAGGACTCGAAGACAAAAAGGCAATTGTTGCTGAAGTCAACGAAGCTGCCAAAGGCGCTCTGTCAGCAGTTGTAGCCGATTCTCGCGGTGTCACTGTAGACAAGATGACCGTCCTGCGTAAAACCGCTCGTGAAGCGGGTGTATATATGCGCGTTGTGCGTAACACCCTGCTGCGTCGTGCGGTAGAAGGCACCGATTACGAGTGCCTGAATGACGCATTTACCGGTCCGACCTTGATTGCTTTCTCTAACGAACATCCAGGCGCTGCTGCCCGTTTGTTCAAAGAGTTTGCCAAAGCGAACCAAAAGTTCGAAATCAAGGCTGGCGCTTTTAACGGTGAGTTTATCGCCGCAGCACAAATTGATCGTCTGGCCACACTGCCGACTTACGAAGAAGCAATTGCGAAGTTGATGGCGACTATGAAAGAAGCCTCTGCTGGCAAGCTGGTTCGTACTATCGCTGCTGTGCGCGATCAGAAACAAGCTGCTGCTTGATTCTCATCTAAAGCTGTTTGATTTTATTCAACATCAGGAATTTTTGTTATGTCTATCACTAAAGACCAAATCATTGAAGCGGTTGCTTCCATGTCTGTAATGGAAGTCGTTGAGCTGATCGAAGCTATGGAAGAGAAGTTCGGTGTTTCTGCTGCTGCTGCCGTTATGGCTGGCCCAGCTGCTGCTGAAGCAGTAGAAGAGAAAACCGAGTTCGACGTAGTTCTGACTGCTGCTGGCGCTAACAAAGTTGCCGTCATCAAAGCTGTCCGTGCCGCTACCGGTCTGGGCTTGAAAGAAGCCAAAGATCTGGTTGAAGCTGCACCAGCTAACCTGAAAGAAGCCGTGTCTAAGGACGAAGCTGAAGCTCTGAAGAAAGAGCTGGAAGCTGCCGGTGCTTCTGTTGAGATCAAATAATCTGCATCTCTGTAGATTAGCCTGACTAAACAGGCTAAGGCTGGTGAATTATTATTCACCAGCCTTTTTGCGCTGTAGACCGAGAGTATTTCACACCGTTTACGACTCTCGGTGCACCAGCAATCCGGACTGTCTTCTTTCGTTCGGGCCAACACAAAACGGTGTTGAGACAGAGCTGTCCTGCGGGACAGAGTGGGTCACTTATCAGCGAGCTGAGGAACCCTATGGTTTACTCTTATACCGAAAAAAAACGCATTCGTAAGGACTTCGGTAAGCGAGACCAGGTACTGGACACGCCTTATCTGTTGTCCATTCAGCTGGACTCCTTCAAGCAGTTCATCGAGGCTGACCCGGAAGGTGAATATGGCCTAGAGGCCGCTTTCCGTAGCGTTTTCCCGATCACCAGTTACTCCGGTAGTGCTGAGCTTCAGTACGTCAGCTATCGCCTGGGTGAGCCGGTATTTGACGTAAAAGAATGCCAGATCCGTGGAGTGACCTACTCCGCGCCGCTGCGTGTCAAGCTTCGTATGGTTCTATACGACCGTGAAGCAGCTGCCGGCACCGTCAAAGACATCAAGGAACAAGAAGTATACATGGGCGAAATTCCGCTCATGACCGAGAACGGTACCTTTGTTATCAATGGAACCGAACGAGTAATCGTTTCCCAGCTGCATCGCAGCCCGGGTGTCTTCTTCGACCATGATAAAGGCAAAACTCATTCATCCGGTAAGGTGCTGTATAACGCCCGCGTTATTCCCTACCGTGGTTCTTGGCTGGACTTCGAGTTCGATGCAAAAGACAACCTGTTTGTCCGTATCGACCGTCGTCGTAAATTGCCAGCGTCTATTATTCTGCGCGCCTTGGACTTCACTTCCGAGCAAATCCTCGCCACCTTCTTCGAGACCATTGGTTTTGAAGTCAAAGATGGCAAGTTGATGATGGATCTGGTGCCAGAGCGCCTGCGTGGTGAAACCGCGACCTTTGACATCGTGGCCAATGGTGCCGTGGTGGTTGAGACCGGTCGTCGGGTGACTGCGCGCCATATTCGTCAGTTGGAAAAAGACGCTATCACTCAGATTGAGGTCCCTGTTGAGTATGTTGTTGGCAAGGTTGCTGCCAAGGACTACGCACATCCGCAAACGGGTGAGATGGTTGTGACTGCTAACCAAGCACTGAGCTTGGAAGCGATCGCCAACCTATCCCAAGCTGGCTTCAAGCATTTCGAGGTTCTGTTCACCAATGAACTGGATCACGGTGCTTACATGTCCGAGACCCTGCGTGTTGACTCTAGCTCCAACCGTCTGGAAGCGCTGGTCGAAATCTATCGCATGATGCGTCCGGGCGAGCCGCCTACTCGCGAAGCTGCAGAACAGCTGTTCGAAAATCTGTTCTTCTCCGCCGAGCGTTACGACCTGTCTACTGTAGGTCGGATGAAGTTCAACCGCCGTCTGGGTCGTGAAGACGAGACTGGCGTTGGCGTACTGACCAAAGACGACATCGTTGAAGTCATGAAGCGCCTGATCGACATCCGTAACGGTAACGATGAAGTGGATGATATCGACCACTTGGGTAACCGTCGTATCCGTTCTGTCGGTGAAATGGCTGAAAATCAGTTCCGCGTGGGCTTGGTTCGTGTCGAGCGGGCGGTCAAGGAGCGTCTCTCCTTGGGCGACCTAGACACCCTGATGCCACAGGACTTGATCAACGCTAAGCCGATCTCTGCCGCAGTCAAAGAGTTCTTTGGTTCCAGCCAGTTGTCCCAGTTTATGGACCAGAACAACCCGCTTTCCGAAGTGACCCACAAGCGTCGGATCTCCGCGCTGGGCCCAGGCGGTTTGACGCGTGAGCGTGCCGGCTTTGAAGTCCGAGACGTACACCCGACTCACTACGGTCGCCTGTGCCCTATCGAGACTCCTGAAGGTCCGAACATCGGTCTGATCAACTCTTTGTCTGTGTACTCTCGTACCAACGAGTATGGTTTCCTCGAGACGCCGTACCGTAAGGTCATTGATGGTGTGATCACCGACGAAGTGGACTACCTGTCTGCGATTGAAGAAGGCAAATACGTGATCGCACAGGCTAACGCCGCGACCACCGAAGATAGCCGTCTGAAAGATGAATTGATCCCGTGCCGTCACAAAGGTGAATCCACCTTTATGAACGCCGACCAAATCCAGTATATGGACGTGAGCCCGCAGCAGATCGTATCTGTGGCAGCAGCGCTGATCCCGTTCCTGGAGCACGATGACGCGAACCGCGCATTGATGGGTTCAAACATGCAACGTCAGGCTGTACCGACTCTGCGTGCTGACAAGCCGCTGGTAGGTACCGGTATGGAACGCGCTGTGGCCGTTGACTCCGGTGTTACGGTCGTTGCCAAGCGTGGTGGTGTGACGGATTACGTCGATGCTTCCCGTATCGTTATCAAGGTAAACGAAGATGAGCTGATGCCAGGCGAAGCCGGTATCGACATCTACAACCTGACCAAGTACACCCGTTCTAACCAGAACACTTGTATCAACCAGCGTCCTTGCGTGATGTTGGGTGAGCCGGTGATGGCGGGCGATGTACTGGCCGATGGTCCATCTACCGATCTGGGTGAGTTGGCGCTGGGTCAGAACTTACGCGTCGCGTTCATGCCGTGGAATGGCTACAACTTCGAAGACTCGATCTTGGTGAACGAGCGGGTGGTTCAGGAAGACCGCCTGACCACGATTCACATCCAAGAGCTGGCGTGTATCTCCCGTGATACCAAGCTGGGCCCAGAAGAGATCACGGCTGATATCCCGAACGTAGGTGAAGCCGCCCTCTCCAAGTTGGATGAGTCAGGTATCGTCTACGTGGGTGCCGAAGTGAAAGGCGGTGACATTCTGGTCGGTAAGGTAACGCCGAAAGGCGAAACCCAGTTGACGCCAGAAGAGAAGCTGCTACGCGCCATCTTTGGTGAGAAGGCCTCCGATGTGAAGGACTCCTCCCTGCGCGTGCCGAATGGCGTGTACGGTACTGTGGTTGACGTGCAAGTCTTTACCCGCGATGGCGTGGAGAAAGACAAGCGCGCTAAAGAAATCGAAGAGATGCAGCTGAAGGAAGCGAAAAAGGACTTGACTGAAGAGTTCAAGATCCTAGAAGACGGCGTATTTGGCCGTTCCCGCAACCTGCTGCTGGCTGCCGGTTACAGCGAAGATCGTCTGAACAAGCTGGATCGTTCTAAATGGTTTGAATTGGCCATCGAAGATGAAGCTAAGCAGACTGAATTAGAGCAGATCGCTGAGCAGCATATCGAGCTCAAAGCCGACTTCGATAAGAAGTTTGAGAACAAGCGCCGCAAGATTATCCAGGGTGATGATCTGGCGCCGGGCGTACTGAAAATCGTCAAGGTCTATCTGGCGGTTAAGCGTCGCATCCAGCCGGGTGACAAGATGGCGGGCCGTCACGGTAACAAGGGTGTTATCTCTAAGATCTGCCCGGTCGAAGATATGCCTCATGACGAGTTCGGCCGTCCGGTTGACATCGTACTGAACCCGCTCGGTGTTCCATCTCGTATGAACATCGGTCAGATCCTCGAAGTGCACTTAGGCCTCGCAGCCAAGGGTATCGGCGAGAAGATAGACCGCATGATTAAAGAGCAGCGTGAGCTGCACGAGATGCGCAGCTTCTTACAACAGGTCTACGACTTGGGTGAGAAGGATTCCCAGCAAGTGAATATCGCTGAGCTATCAGACGACGACGTGCGTACCCTAGCGGGTAACCTACGTAAGGGACTGCCAGTCGCTACTCCCGTGTTTGATGGTGCCAAAGAGCACGAAATCAAAGCCCTGCTTAAGTTGGCTGATCTGCCAGAATCCGGTCAGATTGACCTGTTCGATGGCCGTACTGGTAATCCGTTCGAGCGCAAGGTAACCGTTGGTTACATGTACATGTTGAAGTTGAACCACTTGGTCGATGACAAGATGCATGCGCGTTCTACCGGTTCTTACAGCTTGGTTACTCAGCAACCGTTGGGTGGTAAAGCACAGTTCGGTGGCCAGCGTTTCGGTGAGATGGAAGTGTGGGCCCTGGAGGCTTATGGTGCGGCATATACCCTGCAGGAGATGCTGACCGTTAAGTCTGACGATGTGAATGGCCGTACCAAGATGTATAAGAACATCGTGGATGGCGACCACCGTATGGAGCCGGGCATGCCCGAATCCTTCAACGTATTGCTGAAGGAAATCCGCTCTCTGGGTATCAACATCGAGCTGGACGAAGAGTAAGAGCTCGCTCTTATTGTTCGCGAATTGACGTGGGCGCCCCGCTGTTTTGGCAGCTGGGGCGCCGAGGTTAGACTCCTGACAGGGGAAACACGTGAAAGACTTACTCAAGTTTTTAAAGGCTCAGACCAAGACCGAAGAGTTTGACAGCATTAAAATCGGTCTGGCCTCTCCTGACATGATCCGCTCCTGGTCATTCGGTGAGGTCAAAAAGCCTGAGACCATCAACTACCGGACTTTCAAGCCGGAGCGTGATGGTCTGTTCTGTGCCCGTATCTTTGGACCGGTGAAGGACTACGAGTGTCTGTGCGGCAAATACAAGCGCCTGAAACACCGTGGTGTGATCTGTGAGAAGTGCGGCGTTGAAGTGACCCAGACCAAGGTCCGTCGTGAGCGTATGGGCCACATCGAGCTGGCCAGCCCGACCGCCCACATCTGGTTCCTGAAGTCCCTGCCGTCCCGTATCGGTCTGCTGCTGGACATGACCCTGCGCGACATCGAGCGCGTGCTTTACTTCGAATCTTTCGTAGTAATCGAGCCGGGCATGACCAACCTTGAACGTAGCCAGATGCTCTCTGAAGAGCAGTACTTGGATGCGTTGGAAGAGTGGGGCGACGAATTTGACGCTAAGATGGGTGCCGAAGCAATCCTAGCATTGCTGCGTGCTATCGATCTGGAAGGTGAAGTCAAAACCATGCGTGAGGAGCTGGATCAAACCAACTCCGAGACCAAGCGCAAGAAGACCACCAAGCGTCTGAAGCTGATGGAAGCGTTCCTGCAGTCCGGCAACAAGCCGGAGTGGATGATCATGACAGTGCTGCCTGTACTGCCGCCGGACCTGCGTCCGCTGGTACCGCTGGACGGCGGCCGTTTCGCGACTTCCGATCTGAACGATCTGTACCGTCGCGTGATCAACCGTAACAACCGCTTGAAGCGTCTGCTGGATCTGGCTGCGCCGGACATCATCGTGCGCAACGAAAAGCGTATGCTGCAAGAGTCCGTCGATGCGCTGCTGGATAACGGCCGTCGCGGTCGTGCCATCACCGGTTCCAACAAGCGCCCGCTGAAATCTTTGGCCGACATGATCAAAGGTAAGCAGGGTCGTTTCCGTCAGAACCTGCTGGGTAAACGTGTCGACTACTCGGGTCGTTCCGTTATTACCGTAGGCCCGACCCTGCGCTTACATCAGTGCGGTCTGCCGAAGAAGATGGCGCTGGAACTGTTCAAACCGTTTATCTATGGCAAGCTGGAAACCCGCGGTCTGGCAACCACGATCAAGGCCGCCAAGAAGATGGTGGAGCGCGAAGAAGCTGTCGTTTGGGATATTCTGGACGAAGTGATCCGCGAGCACCCGGTTTTGCTGAACCGTGCACCGACCCTGCACCGTCTGGGTATCCAAGCATTCGAACCGACCTTGGTTGAAGGTAAGGCAATCCAGCTGCACCCGCTGGTTTGTGCTGCCTATAACGCGGACTTCGACGGTGACCAGATGGCGGTGCACGTACCGCTGACCCTGGAAGCCCAGCTGGAAGCGCGTGCGCTGATGATGTCTACCAACAACATCCTGTCGCCTGCCTCTGGTGAGCCGATCATCGTTCCTTCTCAGGACGTGGTCTTGGGTCTGTACTACATGACCCGCGCCCGCATCAATGCGAAGGGTGAAGGTATGGTGCTGTCCGGCCCGAAAGAGGCCGAGAAAGTGTACCGTGCCGGTCTGGCCGACCTGCATGCTCGGGTAAAAGTGCGTATTACCGAATTCCTGCGCCAGGAAGACGGCTCGCTGCGTGAACACACCGAGCTGAAGAACACCACTATTGGTCGTGCGATTCTGAGCCTAATCCTGCCCAAAGGTATGGAGTACGCCCTGATCGACGAGCCGAAGGAGTTGACTGCTGCTGAGCAGGCTGATCTGGATGCTAATCCGCAGAACTGGATCAAATATGTATCCAACAAGGCGCTGGGCAAAAAGCTCATCTCCCGTCTGCTGAACACCTGCTACCGTAAGCAGGGCCTGAAAGACACCGTTATCTTCGCTGACCAGCTGATGTATACCGGTTTCCACTACGCGGCCCTGTCAGGCGCCTCTGTTGGTATCGATGACATGGTCATCCCAGATGCCAAGAAAGACATCATTGCAGCAGCTGAAGCCGAAGTTGCCGAGATCCAGGACCAGTTCCTGTCCGGTCTGGTGACTGCGGGCGAGCGTTACAACAAGGTTATCGATATCTGGGCCAGCGCCAACGAGCGTGTCTCCAAGGCCATGATGGAGAACTTGTCCAAAGAGCGTAACGTCAACTCGTTGGGTGAAGAAGAAGAGCAGGCCTCGTTCAACAGCATCTTTATGATGGCCGACTCTGGTGCGCGGGGTTCCGCTGCCCAGATCCGTCAGTTGGCCGGTATGCGTGGCCTGATGGCCAAGCCGGATGGCTCTATCATCGAGACGCCAATTGTCGCCAACTTCCGCGAAGGTCTGAACGTTCTACAGTACTTTATCTCCACGCACGGTGCTCGTAAGGGTCTAGCGGATACCGCACTGAAGACCGCGAACTCCGGTTACCTGACTCGTCGTCTGGTTGACGTGGCACAAGACATGGTGATCACCGAGGACGATTGCGGCACGACCGAAGGTCTGTGGATGACGCCGCTGATCGAAGGTGGCGACGTTGTCGAGCCGTTGCGTGAGCGCGTGCTGGGCCGTGTGGTTGCCGATGACGTGATCAAGCCGGGTACCGAAGATGAAGTGCTAGTAGCACGTAACACTCTGCTCGACGAGCAACTGTGTGACCTGCTGGAGCGCAACTCTGTTGACCGGGTAAAAGTGCGTTCTGCCATCACCTGTGAAACTGACTTCGGTAACTGTGCTCACTGCTACGGCCGTGATCTGGCCCGTGGTCACCTGGTTAACAAGGGTGAGGCTGTCGGTGTTATCGCCGCCCAATCCATCGGTGAACCAGGTACCCAGCTGACGATGCGTACTTTCCACATCGGTGGTGCCGCATCTCGTGCCGCTGCTGAGAGCAGCATTCAGGTCAAGAACACCGGTAGCATCAAGCTGCAGAATGCCAAGTTTGTTCACAACAGTGACGATAAGCTGGTTATCACTTCTCGCTCTACCGAAGTGACCATCATGGATGAAATGGGCCGTACTAAGGAGAGCCATAAGCTGCCTTACGGTGCCGTATTAGAAGTGAAAGATGGCCAGTCTGTGACAACAGGTCAAACTGTTGCCAACTGGGATCCGCACACCCACCCAATCATCACCGAAGTGGCAGGTCGTCTGCAGTTCGAACACATGATCGATGGCGTGACCATCACTCGTCAGACTGACGAGCTGACTGGTCTCTCTTCTATCGTCGTACTGGATGTCAACGAGCGTCCGAGTGCCGGTAAAGAGATGCGTCCGACCGTTAAACTGGTCGACCTGAACGGTAAAGACGTGATGATCCCAGGTACCGATGTCGCTGCCCAGTACTTCCTGCCGGGTAAGGCGATCGTCAACCTGGAAGATGGTGCCAACGTGGGCGTGGGTGACGCGGTAGCGCGTATCCCGCAAGAATCCGGCGGTACCAAGGACATCACCGGTGGTCTGCCGCGCGTTGCGGATCTGTTCGAAGCACGTCAACCGAAGGAACCGGCCATTCTAGCCGAGATCTCCGGTACCATCTCCTTCGGGAAAGAGACCAAGGGCAAACGCCGTCTGGTCATCACTCCGACCGATGGTGGCAACGTCTACGAAGAAATGATTCCGAAGTGGCGTAACCTGAACGTGTTCGAAGGTGAAAAAGTTGAGAAGGGCGAAGTGCTGGCGGACGGTCCTGAGTCTGCGCACGACATCCTGCGTCTACGCGGTATCAGCCCGGTCGCCAACTATATCGCCAACGAAGTGCAAGATGTTTACCGTTTGCAAGGCGTTAAGATCAACGACAAGCACATCGAAGTCATCGTTCGTCAGATGCTGCGTAAGTGCGAGATCCTGAGTGCTGGCGATACCGATCTGATCGAAGGTGAACAGGTTGAAGTGGCTCGTGTGAAGATTGCCAACCGTAAGCTGGTAGCCGAGGGCAAGACCCCTGCGACCTTCCGTCATGTCCTGATGGGTATTACCAAGGCCTCTCTGAGCACCGAATCCTTCATCTCTGCGGCCTCTTTCCAGGAAACCACTCGCGTACTGACCGAAGCCGCCGTTGGTGGCAAGCGTGATGAACTGCGTGGCTTGAAAGAGAACGTCATCGTGGGTCGTCTGATCCCGGCGGGTACCGGCTTTGCCTACCACCATAGCCGGATCAACCAGCGTGCTGCTGCCGCTCGTGCGGTAGGGGTGCCCCAAGTGACGGCGAACGAAGCAGAGCAAAGCTTGGCTGATATGCTAAATGCTGCGGGTGGATTCGACGAAGAGTAAGGATGGCTTGGCTACATACTGACCCTTACAGGGCATAGTAATGTAGCCAACGTATTGCTTCAGTTGATTTCACTGACAGAAAGGCCGGAACCGATTGATTTGGTTCCGGCCTTTTTATTGCCCTCTATTTACTCATTTGGCGCAGCTCGCACTTCGCCTGTACTGTGCAGGCCATCAACCTATTAGTGCCCGTGCTATGGTGGGCTCGCGTGTCTCAACAAGTGGAGTTGAGCATCACGAGTCTGGCGTGAGCGGCCGTTATCCGCAAAGCTGCTGCGGTCTGCTGTGCCTTATGGATATGAGCGACATACCAGTATAAAAAAAGCCGCCCACTTCACCTATGTGCAGTGGGCGGCTTGTTAGTTGCGTTTTATCAAACGTCGAGGTTAGCTACACGCAGGGCGTTGGTCTCGATAAAGTCGCGGCGAGGCTCCACGGCATCACCCATCAAGGTCGAGAAGAGCTGGTCAGCACCGACGGCATCATCAATGGTGACGCGCAGCATCCGGCGCGCTTCTGGATCCATGGTGGTTTCCCACAACTGTTCTGGGTTCATCTCTCCCAACCCCTTATAGCGCTGAATATAGATGCCACGCTTGCCTTCGCCCATCAGCCACTCGACGGCTTCCACAAAGCTGGCGACCGGTTTGACCTTCTCCCCACGCTTGATGAAGCCACCCTCTTCGATCAGGTTGGCGATCTCTTTACCGAGCGAGACCAGCTTGCTGTACTCGGAGGATTGCAGGAAGTCGTAGCTGAGTGGGTACTCGCGGTCAACCCCGTGCTGACGTACTACGGCGTGCGGCACGTACAGGCTACGCTCTTCGTCACGACGAACTTGGATCTGGTACTGGATTCCGTGGTTGCTCTCGTTGAGCACGGCTTCCATACCCTGACACCAAGCCAGTAGATCGCTCTCACTGGTTAACAACGCTTCGTTCAGCTCAGGCTGATAGATCAATTGGGTCAGCACCGCATCCGGCGCGCGGCGGGACATCCGGGTGATCAGATGGGTCACTGAGCGGTGCTGATTCACCAAACGCTCCAGCGCTTCACCCGCGATCGCAGGTGCCGACTCATTGACGTGCAGACTGGCGCCATCCAGTGCCATGGTGGTCTGGTATTGCAGCAGTGCATCTTCGTCTTTCAGGTACTGCTCCTGCTTACCCTTTTTCACCTTGTAGAGTGGCGGCTGGGCGATGTAGACATAGCCGCGCTCGATGATTTCCGGCATCTGGCGATAGAAGAAGGTCAGCAGCAGGGTGCGGATGTGGGCGCCATCGACGTCCGCATCGGTCATGATGATGATGTTGTGGTAGCGCAGCTTGTCCGGGTTGTACTCGTCACGACCGATACCACAACCCAGTGCGGTGATCAGGGTGCCCACCTCTTGCGAGGAAATCATTTTGTCGAAACGGGCCTTCTCCACGTTCAGGATCTTGCCCTTGAGCGGCAGAATGGCTTGATTTTTACGGTTGCGACCCTGCTTGGCGGAACCGCCAGCAGAGTCTCCTTCCACGATGTAGAGCTCGGAGAGCGCTGGGTCTTTTTCCTGACAGTCTGCCAGCTTGCCGGGCAGACCGGCGATGTCCAGCGCCCCTTTGCGGCGGGTTAGTTCGCGGGCCTTGCGGGCCGCTTCACGGGCACGGGCCGCATCGATGATCTTGTTGACCACTATCTTGGCATCGCTCGGGTTTTCCAGCAGGAACTCGCCAAGCTTCTCACCCATCGCCTGTTCAACGGCGGTCTTCACCTCAGAAGAGACCAGCTTGTCCTTGGTCTGGGAGGAGAACTTAGGGTCCGGCACCTTGACCGAGATAACGGCAATCAGACCTTCCCGTACGTCATCGCCACTGGCGGCGGACTTTGCCTTCTTGCTGTAGTCCTCTTTATCCATGTAGGTGTTGAGAGTACGGGTCAGCGCAGTCCGAAAGCCCACCAAGTGAGTGCCACCATCCCGCTGTGGGATGTTGTTGGTAAAGCAGTAGACCCCTTCCTGATAGGCATCGTTCCACTGCATCGCCACTTCAACGCCGATGCCATCTTGCTCGGTAGTGAAGTGGAACACTTTCGGGTGGATTGGCGTTTTGTTCTGGTTGAGGTATTCCACGAAGGCCTTGATGCCGCCTTCGTAGCAGAAATGTACCTCACGGCCATCGCGCTCATCTTGCAGACGGATGGAGACCCCAGAGTTGAGGAAAGAGAGCTCGCGCAGCCGCTTGGCTAGGATCTCGTAGTGATACAGGGTATCGGTGAAGATGGTCGGGCTCGGCCAAAAGCGTACCTCGGTACCGGTGCCGGTGCTGTCGCCAATCTGTTTGAGCGGCGCTTGTGGCTCACCTAAGTGATAGGTTTGCTCATACACATGGCCGTTACGACGAATGGTCAGCAGCAGTTTGTCAGAGAGGGCGTTGACGACGGAGACGCCCACGCCATGTAGGCCACCGGAGACTTTATAAGAGTTATCATCAAACTTACCGCCAGCGTGCAGCACGGTCATGATGACTTCGGCGGCGGAACGGCCCTCTTCTGGGTGAATGTCGACCGGAATGCCCCGGCCGTTATCGCGCACAGAGACGGAACCGTCGGAGTGGATCTTCACCAAAATATCGGAGCAGTAGCCAGCCAGTGCCTCGTCAATAGAGTTATCGACGACCTCAAACACCATGTGGTGCAGACCAGAACCATCATCGGTATCGCCGATATACATCCCCGGGCGCTTACGGACTGCATCCAAGCCCTTCAGCACCTTGATATTCGAGGAGTCGTAAGTATTTTCACTCATAGCTTACTCTCTGCCTTCTCTTGCGTTTCAGAGATTTTGCCTTGCTCCACGAGGAATAACTTGCCGTCATGGGTATCCATCATGTCTGCAAGTTGTCCGGTGTCGATGGCGGTGATGAACACCTGAGACGCACATTGCTTAAGCCGGGTGGCCAGCAGGTGCCGCTTCTCGACATCCAGTTCGGAGGCAAAATCGTCAATTAAAAAAATGCAGCCACGGCTGCTGTGTTGGTTCAAATAGAGTCCTTGGGCCAAGCGCATGGCGCAAACCAGCAATTTGAGTTGGCCCCGAGACAGCATATCTTGGGCGGGTACTCCGTTAGCTTTGAGGCGGACATCGGCTTTCTGTGGCCCGACCCCGGTATAGCCCAACGCTCGGTCCCGCTCAAACCCCGCCTCCAACAGCTCGCTGAGGGGGGTCTCTTTTTCCCAGCCCCGATAAAAACCAAGGCTTATCTCGAACTCCGGCAAAAAATCCGCCGTCATCTCTTTGATTAGTGGCGTAATTGCCTGGCAATAGTGGGCACGAAACTCAGCCAGTTCACTACCTAGCCGCACCAGTTCTTGATCCCAAAACGCTAACTGGCGATACGCGCTGCTCTGGCGCAGCAAGGCGTTGCGTTGTTTTAGCAACCGCCGCACCCGCCCCCAGAGCGAGAAGAAGGCCGGCTGCTGATGGAAGACCCCCCAATCGAGCCATGCTCGGCGTGCTTGCGGCCCCCCCGTCAGCAAATTAAAGCCATCCGGATGGATCAACTGCACCGGCAGTAGTTCGGCCAACTCGGCCAACCGCTGGGCCTGGATACCATCAATTTTTAGCTGGGTCTCACCGCTCTTATCTTTGGCAAGACCAATGGGCACTTGCCGCCCATCCAGTTCGCACTGAGCAAACAGGGTAAAGGCGCGCTCCCCTTGGCGGATCACCCGACCAGTCAGATGGGTGCGAAACGAACGACCCAACCCAAGATAGTGGATCGCTTCCAGCACGCTGGTTTTACCGCTGCCATTGCACCCGACCAAGATGTTCAAGCTGGGCGACAACGTGAGGCTGGCGTGCTGAATATTGCGAAAGTCGTGGAGCTGGAGTTTGGCCAGTGACACGACTAGATCCGCATCGGCATTACCACGTATTGAGCATCTTGATGATCAAAATCCTCAATGATGGCACTGCTGACGGAATCGCTCAGGCTAATCCGAATTTGGTCGCATTTTAACGTATTCAGCACGTCGAGCACATACGAGACGTTGAAGCCAATTTCTAACTCGCTGGCGACATATTGTACGTCAAGTAGCTCTTCGGCTTCTTCTTGTTCTGGGTTGTTGGCGGTGATGCGCAGCAGATTTTCCTGCAGATTGAGACGTACCCCACGAAATTTCTCGTTAGAGAGGATGGCGGCGCGAGCAAATGCCTGACGCAGATCCTCACGGCCAGCAATCAGCGCTTTATCGCTACCGCGAGGCATCACACGGCGCCAGTCTGGGAAGCGGCCATCGACCAGTTTGGAGGTGAAGATGAAGCCATCTAGGGCGGCCCGCAGGTTGCTGCGGCCGATCTGCAGCCGTACGGGTTTCTCGTCTGCTTCCAGTAAACGCACCAGCTCCAGCACCCCTTTGCGCGGCAGGATAACCTGATGGTCAGGCAGCGATTCCTCGACGACTTCGCGGCGGCAAGTGGCCAAGCGGTGGCCATCGGTCGCCACCGTGCGCAGACCGCGTCCTTCGCTCTCGAACAACATGCCATTGAGGTAATAGCGCACATCTTGGCTGGCCATGGAAAACTGGGTTGCATCGATCAGTTTTTTTAGTTCGACTTGGCTGATATCGAACTCGAGCACTGATTCCCACTCTTCGATGTTCGGATACTCGTTCGCAGGCAGGGTCGACAAGTTAAATCGCGAGCGCCCGGAGCGAATGATTAAGCGATCCCCTTCGGTATTGAGCCGGATCTCAGCCCCATCAGGCAAGCCACGGCAGATGTCGAGTAGCTTACGGGCGGGCACCGTGGTGCGGCCATCTTGGTGGGCTTCCGTGAGCGGAACTTGGCCAATCATCTCCACTTCAAGGTCGGTACCGGTCAGCGACAGTTGCCCTTGGCTGACATCCAGCAGCACATTGCCGAGGATCGGTAGGGTCGGTCGGCCGCCGAGCGCGCCAGACACCAGTTGCAGGGGACGTAACAGGGCCTCGCGGCTAATTTCGAGCTGCATCTGTGCTCTCCGTTGTGATTAGGAGGAAAAGAGTCGGTGTCAGGTGACAAGATTCGCACTGCATCTGTGTCCATCGTTCCATGAGTTTAGGAGGAGAGAGTGCGAATGAGATTGGAATAGTCCTCTTTGATATCGTGACTTTCTTCCTTTAGCTGCTCGATCTTGCGGCAGGCATGAAGCACGGTGGTATGGTCACGGCCACCAAAGGCATCCCCGATCTCTGGCAAACTGTGGTTGGTCAGCTCCTTGGCCAGTGCCATTGCCAGTTGGCGCGGGCGTGCTACTGAGCGGGAACGGCGTTTGGAGAGCAGATCGGCCAGTTTGATCTTGTAATACTCCGCCACCGTCTTTTGGATATTGTCGATGGTGACTAATTTTTCCTGCAATGCCAGCAGGTCGCGCAGTGCCTCGCGGACAAAGTCGATGTTGATCGCGCGGCCGGTAAAGTTGGCGTTGGCGATCACTCGATTAAGAGCACCTTCCAGTTCACGGACATTGGAGCGTAACCGCTTGGCGATGAAGAAGGCCACTTCGTCCGGCAGATGAATTTGGTTCTCATCGGCCTTGCGCATCAGGATAGCGACCCGAGTTTCCAGCTCTGGCGGTTCGATTGCCACGGTCAGGCCCCAGCCGAAGCGGGACTTGAGACGATCTTCGACGCCATTGATCTCTTTTGGATAGCGATCCGAGGTCAGGATGATCTGCTGGTTACCTTCCAGCAAGGCATTGAAGGTATGGAAGAACTCCTCTTGGGAGCGCTCCTTGTTGGCGAAGAACTGGATATCATCGATCAGCAGGGCATCAACGCTGCGGTAGTAACGCTTGAACTCTTCGATCGCGTTGTTTTGCAGTGCTTTGACCATGTCTTGTACAAACCGCTCGGAGTGCATGTAGATGACTTTGGCATCTTTCTTACTCTCCTTGATGGCATTGCCAACGGCGTGCAGTAGGTGGGTTTTACCCAGACCGGTGCCGCCATAGAGGAACAGCGGGTTATAAGCGCCACCTGGATTGTCCGCTACCTGGCGGGCAGCCGCACGGGCCAACTGGTTGGACTTACCTTCAACAAAGTTTTCGAAGGTGTAGTTTACGTTGGTGTTGCTCTTGTGGTTTGGTTCTGGTTTGGTATCAGCCTTGGTTTCCCAGCTTTTTTGCATGGTGTGTACCGGCGCAGCACCACGCACCGGCGCTTTAGGAGGCGCAACGGGGTGAGGGCGATTACCGATATCAAAGCGCAACATCGGCGTATCGGCTCCGCAGAGCTCATTGATGATGCCATTCACCCGGATGAGGTACTTATCCCGTACCCAGTCCAGCACAAAGCGATTCGGGGCATACAGGGTCAGAGTATTGTCACTCAACTCCGCTTGAAGCGGCCGGATCCACATGCTGAATTCTGCCGAGGGCAACTCATCTTGCAGCCGGTGAAGGCACTGCTGCCATAGCGAAGCAGTCACTCTACGCTCCTGTCGATTGATGAACTAAAGACCGATTATTCTACGTTTTTAACGGTCAGATCTCTAGTTACACCCTCTTGGAAGCAGTAAATAAGATCCTTGACTTTCAAGGATCCGACGCTTCAGGATCGCGCCTCATTCCCTGTGTGGGCCGCCGTTTTACTAGCCTAGAAATCAGAGAGGGCTCGCTGCCGGACGGCACGTTATTTGATATAACCAAATGCCATTTATTTTTTAATTTTATTCCAATAACATCGGCGCAGACCCCGTTATTACAACAATCACCAGATACCGAGAGAGACCCCCATGAGTACATCCATCAAATTGATCACCAGTGCTGCTGTGTTACTGGCAGCGCTCTCTGGCCACGCGGTTGCTCAAGAGACCATTAAAGTCGGCATGTCTGGCAAGTACTTCCCGTTCACCTTCGTCAAGCAGGACAAGCTGCAAGGCTTTGAAGTGGATATGTGGAACCAGATCGGCGAGCGCACTGGCTACAAGGTTGAATTCGTGACTGCCAGTTTCTCAGGTCTGTTTGGGATGCTGGAAACCGGCCGTGTTGATACCATCTCTAACCAGATCACTATCACCGATGAGCGCAAGGCTAAGTACGATTTCTCCCAGCCTTATGTCTATGACGGTGCCCAGATTGTGGTACGCAAAGGTAACAGCACGATCCAAGGGATCAAGGATCTGGAAGGTAAAACAGTCGCCGTTAATTTAGGTTCCAACTTTGAGGATCTGCTGCGTCACTACGATCCACACCACAAAATTGATGTCAAAACCTATGATTCCGCCTTCGAGCAGGATGTGGCATTAGGCCGCATCGATGCCTTTGTGATGGATCGCGTATCCACGGCGCAGCTGATCAAAGAATCTAAGTTACCACTACAGCAGGCGGGTACACCGTTCGAAACCATCGAGAATGCCTTGCCGTTCCTCAAGACCCCAGAAAAACAGGCACTCCTGAAGAAGGTTGACGAAGCACTCACCGCTATGCGCAAAGATGGCGCTCTACGTCAAATATCCGAAAAGTGGTTCGCTGCGGACATAACTAACAAGTAAATGATGGAATTTGACCTCGAGTACACACTCGGGCTGTTTCCCATATTGCTCAAGTATTTGGGCACGACCATGGAAATGGCCCTGTGGGGATTCGTCTTAGCACTCGTGTTGTCGCTGGCATTGGCGATAACACGGGTGTTTCGTGTCCCTATCATTCATTGGTTGGCGATGCTCTATATCTCGTTTTTCCGAGGTACGCCGCTGCTCGTTCAACTGTTCTTACTCTATTACGGATTGCCGCAGCTCTTCCCCATTTTCGTGGGGATGGATGCCTTTACGGCCGCCATTGTTGGGTTGACCCTGCACTTTGCCGCGTATATGGCGGAGTCCATCAGGGCGGCGATCCTCGGCATTCATAAAAGCCAGATGGAGGCTGCACTAAGTATCGGTATGAGCCGCTATCAGGCGATGCAGCGGATCATCTTGCCGCAGGCGGCGCGTATTGCGACCCCGTCACTGATGAACTACTTCATCGACATGATCAAGAGTACCTCACTGGCCTTTACCTTGGGGGTTGCTGAGATCATGGGTAAGGCACAGATGGAGGCCTCTTCCTCCTTTAAGTTTTTTGAAAGCTTCATGGCGGTGGCACTGGTCTACTGGGTGGTGGTGATCTTCTTCACCCGCTTGCAGCATCTGCTCGAAATCCGTCTTAACCGCGCTTATTAAAGGAGGGCTCTGATGATCAAGCTAACTGGCCTCTCCAAGGCATATCACGGCAATCAGGTGCTCAACAGCATCGATTTAGAGGTCAAAAAGGGGGAAATTGTCGTGATCATCGGCCCCTCCGGCACCGGCAAGTCGACCCTGCTGCGCTGCCTGAACCTGCTGGAGATCCCAGATGCGGGCACTCTTGCTATCGATGATCTTGAACTGAATCTGGCCAAGGCCAGTGAGCAGCAGGCGATCGAGCTGCGCAAGCGGGCCTCTTTCGTGTTCCAAAACTACGCCCTGTTTGCCAACAAGACGGCGCTAGATAACATTGCCGAAGGACTTATCACCGTTTGGAAGCAGCCGAAAGCGGAGGCCCGTGCCACTGCGCTTGGCATTCTCAAAGACATTGGCCTTGCCGATAAGCAAGATGCTTATCCTGCGTCACTCTCTGGTGGTCAGCAGCAGCGAGTCGGCATTGGTCGTGCGATGGCAGCGCACTCTAAGGTGATCCTGTTTGACGAGCCGACCTCGGCTCTTGATCCGGAGTGGGTTGATGAGGTGCTTGGCCTGATGAAAGCGTTAGCCCGCCAGCATCAAACCATGGTGGTGGTGACCCATGAGATTGAATTTGCTCGTGATGTTGCCGACCGAGTGATCTTCATGGAAGGGGGGCGGATCGTCGAACAGGGGCCGCCAAGCCAGATTTTGGTCGATCCCAAAGACCCACGTACTCGTGAATTCTTGCGTAAAGTGTTGAAATAGCTCTCTCTTTGGCGGCTTGTCCGCCTTTTTTATGAGCGTGCACCTTGTTTAAGCTTGGCTTGCCAGTATAATCCTGAGCCCTTGATCCTCTCGGATCTTACCTTCATGTTGTGGCCTTTTATTAGACCAGAGCGTGATAGATGAGAACGGCGGATTGACTAAAAGCCGGACTCTGATTAGAATTCGGCCTCTTTTGCTAGTCGTCACACGCTATAGCTGGCGCGTCGGCTAAGTGTGACAATCAAAACTGTACAGTAATACGGAATCGAATCATGAAACGTACCTTTCAACCGTCCAACCTGAAGCGCAAGCGCTCTCACGGTTTCCGCGCCCGCATGGCAACTGCTAACGGTCGTAAAGTGCTGGCCGCTCGTCGTGCCAAGGGTCGTGCTCGCCTGGTAGTCTAATGCCTACCCAGCACACCTTCTCTCGGGAGTTACGTCTGTTAACTCCCGAACACTTCAAACGCGTTTTCGCCGAGCCTGTCAGGGCTGCTTCCCCGCAAATTACGCTTCTTGCTCTTCCCAACTCACTTGAACATCCTCGTCTTGGTCTCGCTGTGCCGAAAAAAGCACTCAAGCGTGCCGTTTGGCGTAACCGTGTCAAACGAGTGGTCAGGGAGAGTTTCCGTCTGACACAACATCAGCTGCCTGCTATCGACATTGTGGTGATTGCTAAGGCTGGGGTGAAAGAGATGGATAACGAAGCGCTGTTCAAGTTACTGGAAAAGTTGTGGCGCACCCTATCACGCCGTTGCAATGGGTAGCGGTCAAACTGATACGCCTGTATCAGCTTTTCATTAGCCCTTTGCTCGGGCCGCGCTGCCGTTTTACCCCAACTTGTTCCCAATTTGCGATAGAAGCCATCCGACTTCACGGTTTCATAAAAGGCGTTTGGTTAGCTAGCAAACGTCTATTAAAATGCCATCCCTTATCCGAGGGTGGTTATGACCCGGTTCCGCAACCAAAGCGAAGAAACTGAAGACTATGGAATCTCAACGCAATCTAATCCTGATCGGTTTACTGTTCGTGAGCTTCTTGCTCTGGCAACAGTGGGAGTCCGATAAAGCTCCTAAGCCTGCCCAGACAACCGTGGCGCAAACCGAACATTTCATACCTGAAGCCGGTCAGTCCGGTGATATTCCTCAGGTTGCCGAGCAAGCTAATGCCAATGCTGCACGCAAGTTGATCACTGTCTCTTCCGACGTGCTCAAGCTGACCCTGGATACCCAGGGTGGCGACATCGTCGCTGCCGACTTGCTTGCTCATAAGCTGGAAGAGGGTAAAGACCAGCCATTTGTGCTGCTCACCAGTCAGCCGGAACACCTCTATGTCGCTCAAAGTGGCTTGGTTGGTCGCAACGGCCCTGATAGCAAGCCCGAAGGTCGCCCAACCTATAGTGCCGCTCAGACCAGTTATCAACTGGCCGATGGACAGGATAGCGTCGTTGTGCCGATGACCTGGACCGACAGCAAGGGCGTGGTCTTCACCAAAGAGTTCATCTTAAAGCGTGGCGACTACACCGTTGGGGTTGATTACAAGATCGACAACCAATCTGCCGATCCCGTTCAGGTGCAGTTTTATGGCCAGCTCAAGCAATCTATCGCTACGCCCAAAGAGCAGCAGGGTAGCGCCTTAGTTGCCAGTGCTTACCGTGGTGCGGCCTTCTCTAGCGAAGAGAGCCGTTACAAGAAGTACACCTTTGACGAGATGAAAGATGCTGACCTGAACAAGACCACCCAAGGTGGTTGGGTCGCCATGTTGCAACACTATTTCGTCTCGGCGTGGGCCCCCAACGCCACCGATACCAACAGCTTCTATAGCCGAGTGATCCCGGGTAAAGAGCAGGCCATCATCGGTTACAAAGCACCGTCGGTTGATGTTGCGGCGGGTCAACAGGGCAGCGTGAGCAGCAAGCTGTGGATTGGTCCCAAACTGCAAGACCAGATGGCCAAAGTGGCAAACCATCTCGATCTGACCGTCGACTATGGCTGGCTGTGGTTTATCGCTCAGCCGCTGCACTGGTTGCTCACCGTGTTCCAGAGCTTTATCCAGAACTGGGGGGTTGCCATCATCATGCTGACCCTGCTGGTGCGTGGCATCATGTTCCCGCTGACCAAAGCCCAGTACACCTCAATGGCCAAGATGCGCATGTTGCAGCCTAAACTGGCTGCGCTAAAAGAGCGCTTCGGTGACGATCGCCAAAAGATGTCCCAAGGCATGATGGAGCTGTACAAGAAGGAGAAGGTCAA
>NZ_PGGC01000069.1 GCF_002795305.1 Aeromonas cavernicola | reverse complement strand
AAGCGCGGCGACGTGTTGAGCTAACCTATACTAATTACCCGTGAGGCTTAACCATACAACACCCAAGAAGTGTTCTGGGCCTTGTAGCAAGTGAACGAACTACTCAAATTCAGTGATAGTGACAAGCCAAGCGCAACATCACTACTCACGTCAGCTTTCTGGATGAAGATTTTTGCCTGGCGGCAATAGCGCTGTGGAACCACCTGATCCCATGCCGAACTCAGAAGTGAAACGCGGTAGCGCCGATGGTAGTGTGGCATTCGCCATGCGAGAGTAGGACACTGCCAGGCACCTAATTAGCAATAAGCTAGCCGAATGCGGAGCGGTAGTTCAGTCGGTTAGAATACCGGCCTGTCACGCCGGGGGTCGCGGGTTCGAGTCCCGTCCGCTCCGCCAGTTATAAGATAGTGAAGATTAAAAAGCCCAACTGATTTATTCAGTTGGGCTTTTTCGTATGTGTAATGGAGATGAAAACAATTATACTTGGGGCCTTTCGTATCGATAGAGCGTGTTATGTATCATCCTGATATTGCTGATATTGAGCCCATTGTTCGAGCTGCAGGCGAGGCTATCATGGCCATTTATCGTCATGGTTTTACGGTGGAGTATAAGAGTGATGACAGCCCGCTAACCAAAGCTGATCAGTGTGCTCATAAGGTGATTGTGCAGGCGTTAGAAAAGCTCACTCCCACCCTACCAGTGCTTTCTGAAGAGTCTGGCCCCGATGTAATGGCTGCTCGCCATCAATGGTCTCACTATTGGTTGGTCGATCCTCTTGATGGCACTAAGGAATTTGTTTCACGTAATGGTGAGTTTACGGTCAATATTGCCTTAATTGAACATGGGCGGTCCGTCTGGGGCATTGTCTATGCGCCCGTGTTGGATAAGCTTTGGTATGGCGGTAAAGCGCAGGGAGCTTGGCGGATCGTTGATGGTCAACGAGAGATGATTCAGGTTAGACCCCATTTACCAGGAACAGCTTGGCGGGTTGTTGGCAGCCGTAGTCACCTTTCTAGCGAAACGCGGGATTTTCTGGTGCCATTGGGTGATATCGAGTGGCTATCGATGGGGAGTTCTTTGAAATTCTGTGTGATTGCTGAGGGAGAGGCTGAGCTATACCCGCGTCTCGCACCCACATGTGAATGGGATACTGCTGCAGCACAAGCGGTGCTGGAAGGTGCTGGGGGAAGGGTGACTCAGCTTGATGGCACCCCTCTTACCTATAACAAGCCAGATATTCTCAATCCTTGGTTTATTGCTAGCGCTGAATCCTAAGGTCAGCGGTGATGATTGTTATGCAAGAGGCCGGACACTATGTCCGGCCTCTTGTTGCTTATGCTGTTTGTGACCGCTCAAAAAACTCTTTTGAATGGCTTAATAGTGACATTGGCATAAACACCGGCAGTCACGTAGGGGTCAGCATCGGCCCACGCTTTAGCCTCTTCCCAACTGGCGAATTCAGCAATCACTGTGCTACCGCTAAAGCCCGCATCGGCTGGGTCTTCGGCGTCGATGGCGGGATTGGGCCCCGCAGTCAGCAACCTGCCCTCAGCCCGCAGCGCCTCCAGGCGGGCAAGGTGGGCAGGGCGTACCTGTTTGCGCAGCGGCAGGCTATTAGCCACATCTTCCGAATAGATGAGATACCACATGGAATGATCCTTTTCTTGAGAGTTATTTTTCCTGATCGCCTTTCTGCTCAGTCGGTAAGTGGCGATACAGATAAACGCCACTGAGTAGGGTGAATATCAAGGTCATACCGAGTAAACCAAAGACCTTGAAATTAACCCAGACTTCCTGTGGCAAGTTAAAGGCGATGTAGAGATTGAGCAGACCACACAGGCTAAAGAAACCCACCCAGCCAAAATTGACGCGATCCCAAATCGCATCCGGTGCTTGCAGCTCCTTTCCCAACATTTGTTTAATGAGGTTTTTGCCAAAACCATAGCGGCTGATCAGCAGTCCCAGCGCAAATAGGGCATTGACAACCGTGACCTTCCACTTGATGAAAGTATCATCATGAAAAAACACGGTGAGGCCGCCAAAGAAACCAACCAGTAGGAAGGTGAATAATTGCATTTTTTCTACCTTGCGATAGCGCACCCAGCTATAAATCAGCTGGAGTCCGGTTACGACCACTAAGGCGCCGGTTGCAGTGTAGATGTCGTAAAATTTGTAGACGGCAAAAAATACAATAAGTGGAATAAATTCAATAAATTGCTTCATGTCTTACTCTGTTGACCTCAAAAATGCTCTCAGTGTAACTGGCCAAGGGGTAACCGCAAATGAATAAAGCGGCCTAGCTTACCCGTCCCCGTTGCTGCCACCAAATAACTGAGAGGCGATCTGACTACCTAATCGCTGCTGGTCAGCCAGTACTTGCTGGATATGCTGCTCTCTAATGTGTGGATTAAGCAGCACGGCGCGGAGCAGGGTAAGCGGCTGATCGCCATAACGCAACACTGTACGTTGGGTGCGGGAGACAAAACTATGTCCTTCGGCCCGCTGCGCTTTTTGCAGGGCGACGTTGAAGGCGTTGAGCTGCTCGTTAGCTGCCTCATCGAGCGGTTTTCCTCGCAGATGGGGTGGGATGCAGCGGTACGAGAGCAGGTTCATCACTGGCTCCGACATTAGCTCGAAGGCAGGATCATCACGGATCAGCGCTGCCATCAGCCGAGCTCGATCATAGTTAGCTTCAATCAGCTCGGCATAACCCTGTAGGCCAAACAATTGAAAGGCGGCATCAAGGTATAGGGCATTGGCTGGACGAGTCCCCTCTAGGGTAAAACGGCCTTGATCGAATGACGTAGCGCGAATGGCATAAGGCGCCTCTCGCTTAACCGCCATCATCAGATCGGGCTGACGACAGAGCAGCATACCGGTACCCAGTGGCACGAGTAGCTGTTTGTGGCCATCCAGAGTCACAGTATCGGCCAGCTCGATCCCTTCCAACAGACTTTGATAGCGTGGGGAGAATAGGGTCGGGCCACCCCAAGCGGCATCAACGTGGAAGTGGATCTGCTCGCGTTTAGCAATGGCGGCGAGTGTCGGTAGGGGGTCAATGGAGCCAAAATCGGTGCTGCCCGCGACCCCGACGAGTGCCAACACTCTGATTTTTTCCTCTTTGCAACGCAAAAGTGCCTGCTCCAGTGCCGTCAGACAGAGCCGATTCTGCTCATCGGTGGCGAGCCGCCACACGTTGTGCGCTCCTAGGCCCAGTAAATCCATGCCCTTATCAAAGGAGTAGTGCATGAGACGTGAGCCCAAAATAACGGCGCCGCGATAGCCCTGCTCATAGAGGGCAAACAGATTGTCACCGCAGGTTCGGTTGCGGGCTAGCCAAAGGGCGGTGACGTTAGCGATGGTTCCACCGCTAGTCATGACGCCGAGGGCTGCATCTTTGGCGTGCATCTGTTGGTCATAGAACAGGTCATCAGCGCGATAGATCAGTCGATGTAGCTTGGCCAGTACCTCCCGCTCCAGAAAACTGAGCAGACGGGATGACTCCATCTTCATTGGATTTTGGTTGAGCATCACCACCAAGCGGGAAAGCTCGGCGGTGAAGGCGGGCAAAGGTGCAGTCATATGGCCCATATAACAAGGTGATGCTAAATGGGAGCTCCCCGGTATGACGGTGGCTAGTCGTGCCAGATAGTTCTCTAGCGTTAGGCCGACTGGGGGCAGGTGAGATTGGTTGAGCCGCTGAGCAAATAGCTGGTGCTGATAAGGGGCCTGACTGTCGTCTGAGTGATGGAAGATCTCCAGCAAGGTGCTCATCGCCTCACTAAAAGCGGGGTCCGTTGGTGCAAACAGCTCACTTAACGTCATCAGGTTCTCCAGCCTAGCTCGGTAATGCCACCGCTCTCATGTTCGGCGGCAGAGCATACACCAAAGCAGCCAAGGGTGGCACGCATTGGCGTTCTCTCACGCGATGTACTCTCCATTTGAATTCTGCCGATCAGCGTAGTCAGTGAGTGAGGTAGTAAGGTGGGGCTTGGATGACGGCGTCTATCGAGCGTTCAACACATCAGAAAAGGGTAAGGTTAGGTGCGGCGTTATCACCTGTGCTGCCGGCTATTGCCTATTGATGCGTGGCTGCGGAATAGAAAACCCTGTTTATTCTATGGTTTCGTTCAAGTAAGTCTCAGATAAATATCTCCTTTCGATTTTTTGGGATGGTTTCCAATCATCTCTAGGTGCACAGTTGAGCCCGATTTATTGCAGCCAAATTCAGTCTAGGGAGAGGACATGAGCGCGAATAGCATTACCCTGCAGCAGGCAGTCACCATCACTCAATTGACAGGGGAATTATATCTAGTTAATGCCGATGGTAGTCGTACTCAGCTGGCGGAAGGTGATGTCGTACCACAAGGCGCGGTGATCGCCACTCAAGGTGGCGGGAGCTTTATGGGGCAAGGAGAGTTATTTACGCTCCCTCCCGCTGATGATGCAAGGTTAGTGGGGGAGCCGGATGATGAGGGGGTTGCGCTGGCGCAGCTTCAAACCGGTGATTTACCCGATGAGATTAGTGCGTTGCAACAAGCGATTCTTGGTGGGGTGGACCCCACCCAAACCTTTGAAGCAGCAGCAGCAGGTGGCGCGCCAGCAGCAGGTGGCGGCATTGGCGGCGTAGTTGGGTCCAGTGGCAATGGTGGATTCGTTACCATTGACCGGACTGGGAATGCCACGATCGCTGAAGCCAGTTTTGATACGACTTATAACGCGGTTATGGCTGCGCCATTGCGTGCGCAGCCTAGTGAGGAGGAGCCGCGTCTTTTTTCTGAGACCACGAGTGCTAATTTGGCACTCAGTGCGGCAAAAGAAGTAAATGAAGGAGGAGAGATCACCTTTGTCGCGACCCTTGATCGGGCCGTGGTGGGGGAAGATATGGTGATCACGCTCTCTAACGGCGCCATCATCACAATACCTGTCGGGCAGACCTCAGGGTCGGTGACCGTTCCTGCTCCCGCTGATGACCCTTATCTGGACCAAGCACAAGTTAACGTGACCGTGACGGGGACGTTGGGCGGTGGATTTGAGCAAGTTGTCACTGGCCCTGGCACGACGACTCAAGTCAACGACACCCTAGACCCGACCACCGTGACCTTAATTGCCCCGACAGAGGTTAATGAGGGAGGAACGATTACCTATAGCGCGGTGGTTAATAACCCCCCGCAGAGCGACTTGGTCTTGACCCTCTCAAACGGTGCCACCCTGACTATTTTGGCGGGCCAACTCAGTGGCAGTGTGACAATTGATGCACCCAGTGATGATGTTTATCGTGATGACAGCTCGCTAACCGTCGAGATAGTCACTAGCCAAGGTGGCAATTACGAACAGCTTAATATCGGGAATTCGGTCACCACTACGATCACCGATACGCTAGATACCACGACCGTCACCTTGAGTTCCACGACTAACGGTCAAACCGTCGTCGAGGGTGGCTCCATCATCTACACCGCTAGCGTTAGCAGCCCAGTTACCGGCTCGCCGCTGGTTATCACCCTCACCGATGGCACCAGGATTACCATTCCGGTTGGTAGCAGCAGTGCCAATAGCGAACCTGTCCCAGTACGGGGCGACGATGCCTATCGCCAAGGTGATACTGCGGTGAGCGTCAACATTGATGATGCCCGTGGTGGCAACTATGAAAAAATAGCCATCAATGGAACGGTCAGTCATACCGTAGTGGATGATAACGATGCGCCGACTTTGACGCTCAGCGGTAGCAAAGAGGTGGTCGAGGGCCAGAGCGCCACCTATACCTTGACGATCAGTGAAGCGCCAAAAACAGATATGACGGTAAGAGTGGTGATCGGCCATAAAACGACAGATAGCGGGGATGTTGAGGCCCAAGAGCTGACGTTGGTGATCAAGGCTGGTCAAAACAGCGTGACCTTTCCAGTCCAAACTCTTGATGACCAGCTTACCGAACGACCTGAACAATATACTGTCACCGTAGTTGGTACGGTGGGAGGCGGCTATGAGCGAGCGCCAACGCTGCCATCCATTACCACGACGATTGTAGATGACCGCAACACTAGCCCGGGTGGTAACCCTGAGGTGGACGAA
>NZ_PGGC01000068.1 GCF_002795305.1 Aeromonas cavernicola | reverse complement strand
CGAGTGGCTCATCAAGGATGACGAGATGCTGTGGCGGTTTATGAGTGATGACGATATCCCGCTGACGAACAATGAGGCAGAGCGAGCACTGCGGGGCTATGTGTTGTGGCGCAAAGGAAGCTACGGCGTGTGCTCACATCGTGGCGAGTTGTTTCGCCAGCGTATCCTGTCGTTGGTGGAGACAGCCAAACGCTTGGGACGTTGTCCTCAGGAGTGGCTGCGCGCCATCGTCAAAGCCTGCATCGAGAAAACGGATTACCCCATCCCTGCCGAATTGTGTGCGTCAAGCCCCTGCCGGTGAACGGTTACGCCACAGCGGGGGCAAAAGTGCGGCGAGGGGGCTGGGTTACTCTGCATTGGGATGGCTCTCCATCAGGGTCACGGCGGCTAGCCGAACGGGGCGACGAGCCCGCAATATCGCGGCGCCACTGGATTGAGGTTCAAAGGTTGAAGTTCAAGGGTTCAAGTCATGGGATCAGCGTCGCTTGGCCATCACGCTCAGCAAAATAGTGGCGCAGGCACTCCACCGCGACTCGGATCTTGGCCGAGTTGGCCAAGGGGGCAGTATAAACGGCCCAAATATCAGCTGCTTGCTGATAGTCGGGCAAGATCCATTGCAGCCGCCCCGCTGCCACGCTGTCGTGCACATCCCACCAAGATCGCAACAAAATACCATGGCCATCAATGCACCACTGCAGCACCACTTCCCCATGGTTCGATGACAGCGGCCCCGTCACCTTGACGCTCTCTTCACCGGTTGGCCCTTGCAGGTGCCAGATGCCGAACGGGTGATCCCGCTCTTTGATCACCAAGCAGTGGTGCCCGGTCAAATCGGCCAAGGTGTGGGGAGTACCATGGCGGGCCAGATAGGCGGGGGCGGCGCACAGCACGCGCCGGTTGCGGGCCAGCAGTTTAGCGATCAGGTGCGGCGCAATCTGATTGCCGACTCGCACATCCAGATCAAATCCCTCTTCGATCAGATCGACTAAACGATCTTGCACATCCAAGCGAATGTCCAGTTGGGGGTAGCGGTTGGCCAGCGCCGAGAGGGCGGGGGCGACGAAGCGTCGGCCAACCCCAAGGCTACTGGCAATGCGCAATTGGCCGCGCGGCGCCTGCTGCAGGGTCGAGAGCTCATCCCCCATCTGTAACACCGCATCGACAATGCGCTGCGCCCACTGATAGACCCGCTCGCCATCTTCACTGATCGATACCCGCCGCGTGGTGCGATGGAGCAGCCGCACGCCCAGCTGCTGCTCTAGCAGGCGAATGCGCTTGCTGACAAACGCCGCTGACATCCCCAAATCGCTCGCGGCAGTGGCAAAGCTGGAACGGCGGGCGACGTGCAAGAAGACCTTGAGATCGTCCAAATTAGGCAGATTGTTCACGATTCGTCACCCAAGAATCCACAGATGGACTGATTATGTTTATTTTCTCGGCTTATAACATAGCGCTGAAACCTTTGGTTAACTTTTTCGTTACATCAGCAGGATGCGTTTATGAGTCAGTTATTGAGAATTGCCGCCATTGCGGGAGATGGGATCGGTCAGGAAGTGCTACCGGAGGGGCTGCGGGTAGTGCAAGCCGCCGCCAGCCGCTACGGATTGGCATTGGAGTTCACCCAGTTTGAGTGGGCCAGCTGCGACTATTACTTGCAGCACGGCAAGATGATGCCCGACGACTGGTTTGCGCAACTAAAAGGGTTCGATGCGATCTATTTTGGCGCCGTCGGGTGGCCGGATAAGGTGCCGGATCACATCTCGCTGTGGGGCTCACTGCTTAAGTTTCGCCGTGAATTTGAGCAGTACGTCAACATGCGGCCGGTCCGGCTGTTCCCCGGTGTGCCCTGCCCCTTGGCAGGCAAACAGCCGGGTGACATTGATTTCATCGTGATCCGTGAGAACACCGAAGGGGAGTATTCGTCGCTAGGTGGCCGGATGTTTGAGGGCACCGAGCACGAGTTTGTGCTGCAAGAGTCGGTCTTCACCCGGCGCGGTGTGGATCGGATTTTAAAGTATGGCTTTGAGCTGGCGCAGCAGCGCCCGCGCCAATTGCTGACCTCGGCGACCAAGTCCAATGGGATGGCGGTCAGTATGCCTTACTGGGATGAGCGCACCGCCGCAATGGCGCAGCACTACCCCGAGGTGCGTTGGGATAAACAGCACATTGATATTCTCTGCGCCCGCTTTGTGTTGCAGCCGGAGCGTTTTGATGTGGTGGTCGCCTCCAATTTGTTTGGCGACATCCTGTCCGACCTTGGCCCCGCTTGTGCCGGCACCATCGGCATTGCCCCCTCCGCTAACTTGAACCCAGAACGGGATTTCCCCTCTCTGTTTGAGCCAGTGCATGGCTCAGCGCCAGATATTTTTGGGCAAAACATCGCTAACCCTATCGCCATGATCTGGTCAGGGGCGCTGATGCTCGATTTTCTGGGGCAAGGGGAAGCCCGTTACCGCGCAGCGCACGATGCCATTGTGGCGGCCATTGCCCAAGCCATTGCCGACGGCCACGTCACGCGGGACATGGGCGGTCAGCTGTCGACTCAGGCGGTGGGCCAGCTGATCGCTGACTTAGTGGCCACATCAGCAACGCACTGATCCTTGCATTGCGTATAAAATCGCCGCATATTGTTAACCCTTAGGTTACATCTTGTTAACCAATAGTGTTTTATGTGATCGATGAGGCTGGACGGATGCCAGCAAGATCACCCGCTGCAATAGCGCACTTTGCACCGCCGCCCACAGGTTGTGGTCGGCGGTAACACAATAACGTCTAGGAGACTTCTGATGTCCCAACAGACCAAAAAGGTCGATCTGTTTCTGATCACCCTGAGCATGATCGTCGTCTTGTTTACCGTGCTGGGCCTTGCGCTGTTCCCAACCGAAGCAGGGCAAACCGCCAATCAGTTATTTGAGCTAGCCACCCGCTCGTTTGGTACCGCGGTGCAGCTGTTGATCTTTGCCAGCACTCTGGCCGTGATCTATATCGGGTTTAGCAAGTACGGCAATATTCGCCTTGGCAGTGGCCGCCCGGAGTACGCAACCGCCACCTGGGTCTTCATGTTTATCTGTGCGGGCATGGGCTCGTCGACCCTCTATTGGGGGGTCATGGAGTGGGCCTATTACTACCAGTCACCGGGGCTCAATATCGCCCCTCAATCTCGCACCGCGCTGGAATACAGCGTCAGTTACTCCTTTTTCCACTGGGGGATCAGCGCCTGGGCGATTTATGCCTTGGCGTCATTGGCGATGGCGTATCACTTCCATGTCCGCAAAAAAAGCGGCCTTAATTTAGCCTCCATCGTCGAAGCCGTGACGGGTTTTAAGGCCAACGGGCCGGTGGGGCGGTTGGTGGATCTGATCTTTTTGCTGACCATGGTGGGGGCGCTGACCGTCTCGCTGGCATTGACCGCCTCGACCCTGACCCGTGGCTTGGCTGGCTTAATGGGCACCCCAGATACCTTCACGGTACAGGTGGTGGTGATCGGCCTTATCGCGGTGCTGTTCTCGATTAGCTCGTACATCGGCATTGATGGGGGCCTGCAAAAACTCAGCAAGATCGTCTGTTACGGCGCCTTGGTATTTGCCGCCGTGGTGCTCTTGGTGGGCCCGACTCAGTTCATCATCAATAACAGTGCCAATGGCATTGGTCTGATGATCCAAAATTTCGTCCATATGAGCCTGTTTACCGACCCCGCCGGTGATGGGGAATTTACCCGTAACTGGACGGTCTTTTACTGGCTGTGGTGGGTCTCCTATGCCCCTGGGGTCGCTATGTTTGTGACCCGCGTATCCCGTGGTCGCCAAATCAAAGAGGTGGTGTTTGCCCTGCTGCTGGGCGGCAGCGTCGGTTGCTGGTTCTTCTTCGGCGTGTTGGAGAGCTACAGCATGTACCAGTTTATGAACGGGGTGATCGATGTGCCGGCCATCCTCACCGAACGGGGCGGAGAGAGCGCGGTTGAAGCACTGCTGGTCGCCTTACCCCTTGGTAAGGTATTTCTCGCGGTTTACCTGTTCATCATGGCGGTCTTTTGCGCCTCGCACATGGATGCCGCCGCGTATGCCGTGGCCGCCACCTGCACCCGTCAACTGCAAGAGGGGGATGATCCCACCCCCACCCATCGGCTGTTCTGGTGTGTGGCGTTGACCTTGGTGCCGCTGGCGATGCTGTTTGCCAAAGCGTCGCTATCCACCATGAAGACGGCGATGGTGCTCACGGCCATTCCATTCACCCTGATCCTGCTGGTGAAGGTGTACGGCTTCTTTAAATGGATGTTGCAAGACTACGGCCATATGCCGGCCTACCGGATTGAAGAAGAAGCCGCCGGGTTGGTCAATCAACCGGCCATCAACCCAGTCCACCCCCACCCTGAATCGGTGAAAGCGCCGGTCGCGCTCTCGCAATAACACACCCAGCCCCCGCCAGCCGAACAGGGCAAGCTGGCGGGCTTTTTTTTGCCCACCAAGTTAACCAATAGATTTGTGTTAACCAACAAATAACTATTCAGCCATCCGCTGAGCTGATTATCATGGAGAGAAGCAATATGACCCAGTTCGTCCGCTTGCCAGCAGATTTCTGCGCCAATCACGATCACGCCTATACCCTGCCCGCCCATTTCTATACCAGCCCTGCGGTGTTCGAACATGAGCAAGAGAAGATCTTCGCCCACAGCTGGATCTGCGTCGCCCATCGGAGCGAAGTGGCCCAGAGCAATGCCTACATCACCCGCGAAGTAGTCGGCGAAAGCATCATCGTCGTGCGTGGCCGTGATGGGGTGTTACGAGCCTTCTACAACGTCTGCCCCCATCGTGGCCACCAGCTGCTGGAGGGGAGCGGCATCGCCAAAAACGTGATCGCCTGCCCTTACCACGCTTGGACCTTCAAGCTCGATGGCGAGCTGACCCATGTGCGTAACTGCGATCAGGTAGAGGCCTTCGAGAAAGGCGACTACAGCCTGAGCGCACTGCAAGTGGAGGAGTATGCCGGTTTCATCTTTATCAACATGGACCCGACCGCCAGCAGCGTGGAAACCCAGTTGCCCGGCCTGCAAGCCAAGATGCGCGAAGCCTGCGCGGTGATCGACGATCTCCATTTAGCCGCCCGCTTCGTGACCCACACCCCCGCTAACTGGAAGTCCATCGTCGATAACTACATGGAGTGCTATCACTGCGGCCCCGCTCACCCAAGCTTTGCCGACTCGGTTGACGTGGGCCAATACACCCATACCCTGCACGGCAACTGGAGCTTGCAGTACGGCATGGCCAAATCGTCCGAGCAGTCATTCAAAGTGGATGAGTCAGTGGTCGATCCCTCCTTCTCCGGTTTTTGGACGTGGCCATGCACCATGTTCAATGTGCCGCCCGGCGCGAACTTCATGACCGCGATCTATGAGTTTCCAGTCGATGCCGAAACCACCCTGCAGCACTACGACATCTACTTCCTCAATAAAGAGATCACCCCCGAGCAGCAGACCCTGATCGACTGGTATCGCGATGTGTTTCGCCCAGAAGATTTGCGGCTGGTCGAGAGCGTGCAAAAGGGGCTGAAGTCCCGTGGCTACCGGGGCCAAGGGCGGATCATGGTGGACCAGCAGCGCAGCGGTATCAGCGAGCACGGCATCGCCCACTTCCACCATCTGATCGCTCAAGCCCATCTGGACTGATAACCACTGCCGCCCCTTGCTGGGGGCGGCGTAAGGAGAAGTTAACGTGAAACTCAATGACGTCACTCTACTGCGTCAGCAGGCCTACATTGCTGGCCGTTGGTGCGACGCTGACGATGCGCAGACCCTGGAGGTCAATGACCCCGCCACGACCGCGCTGCTTGGCCACGTGCCCCTGATGGGCGCCGCAGAGACCACCCGCGCGATTGAAGCGGCCGAGGCGGCCTTGCCACAATGGCGGGCAAAAACCGCCAAAGAGCGGGCCCAGATCCTGCGACGCTGGTTTGATTTAGTGAGCGAGCATGAAGCGGATTTGGCCTGCCTGATGACCTTTGAACAGGGCAAGCCGCTCAGTGAAGCGCTGGGTGAGATCCGCTACGCAGCCTCGTTTATCGAATGGTTTGCCGAAGAGGGAAAACGTATCTATGGCGATCTGATCCCCAGCCCCAGCGCCGATAAACGGCTGCTGGTGATGAAGCAGGGGATTGGGGTGTGCGCCGCCATCACCCCGTGGAATTTCCCTGCCGCCATGATCACCCGCAAAGCGGCGCCCGCCTTGGCGGCAGGCTGCACCATGGTGATCAAACCGGCTAATGAAACCCCCTTCTCCGCTCTGGCGCTGGTGGCGTTAGCCGAACGGGCTGGGGTCCCCGCTGGGGTGCTCAATATCGTGACCGGTGATACCCCAGCGATCGGGGCCATACTCACTGGCCACCCACGGGTGCGCAAGCTCAGCTTCACTGGCTCCACCCCGGTGGGTAGCCTGCTGATGGGGCAGTGTGCCAGCACTATCAAAAAGGTCTCGCTAGAGCTGGGCGGCAATGCCCCGTTTATCGTGTTTGAGGATGCCGACATTGACGCAGCGGTCGAGGGGGCCTTGGTGGCCAAATTTCGCAATGCGGGGCAGACCTGCGTTTGCGTCAACCGCTTTTATATTCACGAGGCAATCTACGAGCAATTTGCCAGCCGCTTTGTCGCCCGCGTACAGGAGTTGGTGATCGGCCACGGCGCCGAGCAGCGCACCCAGATTGGCCCGTTGATCAGCGCCAAAGCGATGAGCAAGGTGCAAGGGCTGATTGATGATGCCGTCAGCAAAGGGGCCGAGCTGCTGCTGGGTGGCCAATGCCATGGCATGGATGGCCACTTTTTGGTGCCGACGGTGCTCGGCAATATCACCCCAGAGATGACCCTGCTGAGCGAAGAGATCTTCGGCCCCGTGGCGCCGCTGGTACGTTTTAGCAGTGACGACGAGGTGATCGCCCATGCCAACGACACCCAATATGGCTTAGCCGCGTACTTCTACAGCCGTGACCTGGCACGGGTATTTAAGGTCGCCGAGCACCTTGAGTACGGCATGGTCGGGGTCAATACCGGATTGATCTCCAACGAGGTAGCACCGTTTGGTGGCGTGAAACAGTCCGGTCTTGGGCGGGAAGGTTCCAAATATGGAATCGAGGATTATTTAGAAATCAAATACCTGTGTCTGGCGGTGTAATCCAGGCCAAGGTGTCGCGGGGTGGCCAACAGCCCCCCGCCTCTGTTGTTGAGGTAACCAATGAGCAACACATACCAGATGTTCAAGGCACGGGTGACGGGCGTGGAGCAAGTCACACCACAAATTAAACGCTTCACCTTGGTGCGGGCCGATGGCCAGCCGCTGCCCGCATTCAGTGGTGGCAGCCATGTGATCGTGCAGCTGGCAGACGGCATCAGTAATGCCTACTCCTTGATGAGCGACCCCCACGACCTGCGCAGTTACCAGCTGGGGGTCCGTTTGGAGGAGGCATCAAAAGGGGGCTCGGCCTTTATGCACCAGCAGGTGCAGGTCGGCAGCGAGCTGACTATTTCGACCCCGCACAACCTGTTCGCCCTCGCCCCGATGGCCAGCCGTCACGTGCTGATTGCCGGCGGCATTGGCATCACCCCGTTTTTGTCCCAACTCCATGAACTGGCCCGTGGCACAGTGCCTTACGAGCTGCATTACGCCTTCCGCTCACCAGAGCATGGGGCATTTCGTGCCGAGCTGGCCCGCAGCGCCAGTGCCGAGCGGGTGCACTGTTACGCCGATAGCCAAGGGGAAAAACTGGACTTAGCGCAACTGATTGGCGCAGTGGCCGCCGATAGCGGGGCCCACCTCTATGTGTGTGGTCCCAAGCCCTTGATCGAGGCGGTGATTGCGCAAGCCAACCAGCTTGGGGTGGCCGCTGAGCGAGTCCACTTCGAGCAATTCGCGGCCACCCCAGCCACAGGCGGCGCCTTTACCTTGGTGCTGGGCCGCTCTGGCCGCGAGCTGCGGGTCGAAGCAGGCATGACCATCATTCAGGCCATCGAGAATGCCAAGGCGGCGCGGGTGGAGTGCCTGTGCCGCGAGGGGGTCTGTGGCACCTGTGAAACACGGATCCTCGAAGGGGAAGCCGAGCACTTCGATCAGTATCTCTCTGAGCAAGAGCGCGCTAGCCAGCAAAGCCTGATGCTGTGTGTCTCCAGAGCGCGCGGCGATCGGCTGGTGATCGACCTTTAGGTTCTAGGTTCTAGGCTCTAGGTTCTAGGCCCATGCCCCACTCACCGTGTGTGCGGTGAGTGACCACGGCCATCTGCATTGACGATGCGGTGGCCGCCCTCCCTCAGCCGCCAGATGTGTATAATGCGGCCCTCGATGACTCTCAGGGCCCCTTCATGCAGGAACATAGCTTCGCCTTTCGCCTTAAAGAACAACTAGAGCTCAACCACCTCACCCTGCAAACCGTTGCCAGCGCACTGGGCATTTCTCGCACCGCCGTGCACAAATGGACCAAGGGCGGCGAAATTGATTATGACAACCTGCGCAAGCTGGCGGACTTTCTCGGGGTGAACTGGATCTGGCTGCGTTATGGCGAACAGGCCCTCAGCAGTGTGCGCCATGCCGGCCCCGTCACCCAGCCAATGACCGACCTGCGCCGCCGCTACACCGCAGAGATCATGGAGAGCGAAGCACGTATGCGCTTGGCCCAGCAAGGTGCCCGTATTGTGACTTGGGAATGGAACCTGATCAGTGACGAGGTCGCCTACTCGGCCAACGTGGAGGAGGTCTACGGCTGGCCGATTCGCAGCAATCAGGATTTCTGGCAACACCTACCACCCGACGACGTGGCCGCCATGATGGCCATGTATGAGCAGGCGATCAGCACGGGGGAAAACTGCGAGTATGACTTTCGCATCCCGCAGCTCGATGGCTCGTTGCGCTGGATCTCGTCACGGGCCACCGTCGTCAGTGATGCCCTAGGGCGCAAAATCAAAATGGTCGGCATCAGCATGGATAACACCGCCCGCAATCTGGCCGAAGAGGCGCTGCGCCACAGCGAGGCGCGGTTTCGTGCCATGTTTGAACAAAGCTGGGGGGCGCTTGGTTATCTCGACCTAGATGGTCGCTGGCAGCGGGTCAACCAGAGCCTCTGCGAGTTGCTGGGTTATGCTGCCGATGAACTCTATACCACCACGTGGCAAGCCCTCACCCACCCCGAGGATCTGGCCCCCAACCTCGCACTGTTTGAACAGCTCAAACGCGGTGAGTTAAGCCGCTATGTGATGGAAAAACGGCTCCGTCATCAGCAAGGTCACTACCTGTGGCTGCGGGTGCGCACCTCGCTGCAACGTGACCTGCCAGACGCCTCTGCGGCGCACCTTATCAGCGTCTTTGAAGATATCGATGCCCAGCGCAGTGAACTGGCGCGATTGCAAGCCAGGATCAACGAGTTGGAGGCGGCGGATAACGCCACTGCATCGGGTCGTGATTAACCAAGAGGGCCTTACCACCCTATCGCCGCACCGGCATCGTCTTGATCCCACATTTGTTGCGTCACCCAGAAGCGAACGGTGTTAAAGATGGGCTGTAGCATGGCGCTGGCCCCCTCGGTCAACAGTTCAGCACTGAGCACCACCGCCAGCGCAAAGGCCACGCAGCAATAGCGCACGGCAACCCCACGGCTTGCCGCCTGCCAAGGCCGATGGCGGGCAAGCGCGGGGCTGACAAGGCGATGACCATAACAGAGCAGCCAGTAGACCGCAGGCTCAAGCAAGGCAATCAGACCGGCCATCAACCCCTCGCCCGTCAACATGTAGCCCACACTACCCGCCACGATAAAGTGCCACACGGCAACGCTGATGGTCTGTTTCATGATGGCCCCCATTGGCATAATGGGCGCCAGTATTCTCGGTCAGCCTAGTAAATAGAAATCGCTATCCTCTCGGGGTTGGATAGAGCAAACCAATGAATGAACATCGTCGGAACCATATCGTTGCACGGAGTCCGGCCAATCAGCCACATGCATACCGAGCGTCATTAAATTGCTGCCACTGCAAGCGCGGGATCACCCCGCGAAATAGAATGCAGTCATTGTAAAATTAATTAAAAACCAAACCATATGTTCTAACTTGATGGGTTTTCATCCACTCTTCTGCCCATTTTTTGGCACTGTCTATTTCTGATTTAGTTAATTTTTTATTTAATTCTTTCAACTTGCTATAAGGTGAATAGTCTTCATCCTTATCGTTAGGATCTTTGATAGTCAATATATAGTTCAGAGAATACGCTCTCTTAAGATCTTGGTATATACGATCAATTGGCATTGATGAAACAGGGTGGCCCATTAAAAATGAACTTGCCATCGCTAAACTGTTTTTATTTCCTGTTTCAATGGCTTTATCAAACCAATTAAGCATTTCACTCACATTCCCTGCATCATAGGCCAATCCCCCTAACTCTTCCATTGCCCTAGGGTTACCGTTATTTGCTGCTTGCTCCAACCAATATTTGGCAGCTTTTTCTCGTGAGCCTGGCATTAAATACCAACCACAACCACTTTCGATATGACCTGCTAGTTGCTTCATGGCATCAGCATCACCCAATGCGGCTGCTTTTTCCATCCATTCACAATAACCGTTATAGTCACTAATGCCCACGATAAAGGCATATGTTTTAATTGCATCAATATCATTCTTTTTAACTCGCTCCTTTGTCACCTCAATCGCTTTTCTAGTCCAATTATTATCACCGTTATCTTCTGTTAGTGCCTCGGTTAATTTAAAACCAGAACCTAAGTCAGATAAGGCGATCATGCCACAGAGTCCGCCTAACTCAGCTGCCTTGGTGAAATATTGGCGGGCCTCTTCAGAGCGAATTATAGCGGTACCCTGATAGGCTCTGGCAATATTACATAGGGCTTCGGTATGACCGGCATTTGCTGCTTTTAGCATTAATTCCAAGCTATTAGACTGACCTTGCTCCCAAGGAATAACCGCTTGCTGGTAAAGGGCCTCAGCATCCTGCTTTGCAAAAACGGGGAATGTGATCATAAACATTATTAATAAAGCTATTTTATTCATTTAAATAAACTCCAGCCCTTTAATTTAACCTTAGGGTAATCCTGATCACTATCCACTAAATTTGGATAAGCTAGCTCATAGGTCTGATCACTTAGTTTATTACGTGCACTTCTATATTTAACTAACGCAATTTTAACTGCATCAACATTAATGGCAGCAATGGCCATAAACGCATCCAGCTCTTTTAAATTTCGCTGATAACTGGCTACTTTATCGACCACCGTCATACCATGCATTCTAATTACCGCTTCGGTAAATTTATGCCGCGCTTGTTCAAGTTGGCTACCTTCTTGTTCCGATAACCAACTCACCAAACGGGAAATAGTGAGCTGCTGCAAGGCATACACTTGTTTATCGTTTAACGTCACACGCTCATC
>NZ_PGGC01000067.1 GCF_002795305.1 Aeromonas cavernicola | reverse complement strand
ACGGAGCTAAGCCGCGAGCAGTTTGGCCCGATCCTCCATGTGGTGCGCTACGCCACTCGGGATCTGGACCAGGTGATCAGCGACATCAACGGCACCGGCTACGGCCTGACGCTGGGCATTCACAGCCGCAACGAATCCCATGCCGAGGAGCTGGCGAGCCGGATCAATGTCGGCAACGTCTACATCAACCGCAACCAGATTGGCGCCATGGTTGGGGTGCAGCCATTCGGTGGCCAGGGGCTCTCCGGCACCGGCCCTAAGGCTGGCGGCCCTCACTACTTAAGCCGTTTTGTCACCGAGAAGACCCGCACCATCAACACCACTGCGGTGGGTGGCAATGCCTCCCTGCTGGCGATGGGGGATGCCTGATAGGCTAAGGATGGCGCTGTCAGCGCTACTGAATCCGCACTCGGTTTAATAATAACAATGCCAGTCAGTGAACCCTGACTGGCATTGTTATTAGTGAGCTTGGCAGAAGGAGGGCGAGGGTCTCTGGCCCCGTCTACTCGGCCCCGTCAGCTTAAGCGCCGCCATGCTCGGCGCTCGCCGAGGCGATGCCGAGAACGATGGCGACGACGTGAGCGGTTAGCCCTTGAGCACCGCGGCCATGGCATCGGCCACGTAGTCGACGTTGCGACTGTTGAGGCCCGCCACACACATGCGGCCGGAGCGCACCAGATAGACTGCGAACTCCTCGCGCAGACGATCTACCTGCTCCGGGGTGAAGCCGGTGTAACTGAACATGCCGCGCTGGTTGATGAAGTAGCTGAAATCACGGCCCGGCACCTTAGCGCTCAGCACCTCGAACAGCTTCTGACGCATCGCCTTGATACGGATGCGCATCTCACTCACTTCATCGACCCACAGGGCGTGCAGCTCGGGCTGGCTCATCACAGCCGCGGTGATCTGGCCACCGTGGGTGGGGGGGCTGGAGTAGTTGCGACGCACCGTGGCCTTCATCTGGCCCAGTACCCGGCTGGCTTCTTCGGCATCTTGGCAGATCACCGACAGGCCGCCGCAGCGCTCGCCGTAGAAGGAGAGATTCTTGGAAAACGAGTTGCTGACGAAGAAGCTGACGCCAGCGGCCACCATGGCACGAATGGCGTAGGCATCCTCTTCTAGCCCATCACCGAAGCCCTGATAGGCGATGTCCATAAAGGGGATCAGGTTCTTCTCAACCACCAGCGCAATCACCCGATCCCACTGGGCGCGGGAGAGATCGACCCCGGTCGGGTTGTGGCAGCAGGGGTGCAGCAGCACGATGCTTTTTGCTGGCAGGGCGCCAAGGCAGCTGATCATCGCCTCGAACTGCACGCCGCCGGTAGCTGCATCGTAGTAGGGGTAGTCGTGCACCTTGATGCCTGCCCCCTCGAACATCGCCTTGTGGTTATCCCAGGTCGGATTGCTGACCCACACCTCGGAGGTCGGGAAGTAGCGCTTGAGCAGATCGGCCCCGATCTTCAGGGCACCGGAGCCGCCGATGGTCTGGATGGTGGCGATACGTCCCGCCTTGACCGCTTCATGGTCGGCACCAAACAGCAGGTGTTGCACTGCGGTGCGGTAGTTGGCGGCGCCTTCCATCGGCTGGTAGGGGCGTGGGGCCGGGGCGGCTGCGCGCTGGGCTTCGGCCTGCTGCACCGATGGCAGCAGTGGAATACGGCCCTGCTCGTCGTAATAGAGGCCAATCCCTAAGTTCACCTTCTGCGCGCGGGTGTCGTGATGAAAGGTCTCAACCAAGGTTAGGATGGGGTCGCCAGCATAGGCATCAACGTGTTCAAACATGGGGGGTCCTTGTGCAATAAAATCCCGATAACGGAGCGATAGAAGCCGCGGCCATCATGGCGCAAAGCGGGAAATGGCTCAAGCTTGAACCCACCGGTGCCAGCGAGTAGGGGGGCGCGAATGACGGAGGCAACCCTTCAACACCTGCGGTGTAGAATACTCGTTTCGATACTGGGACGAGATGGTCACTGTTGACATAACATTCCAGCTTTGTGCGCCGGAGGGTTCTGCCAAGAAATATAGTGGTGGCAAGGAAGGGGGCATCAGCACTGACTGTGAGAACGATGGCGGCAGGGGATTGTGTCGACCATTTGTTCGCTTTATGAACTAACAAGAAGCTTCTGTCAGTTGTTGCAACTGCCTTCTGGATTTCATGTATAGGGGGTAGCGGGTTTTATAACACCGAGCAGCCGACAGCTCAGTAGATCGTTGGCAAGTCGCATATAGCGTGTATTGGAGGTGAGAATCTGATGTTGGGCAACCGACGGAGGTGCCTTAATCGTAAGAGGCTGGGGCACTCAACATCACCCGATATATTGAATACATCATCTCGGGATATGCTGGCTGTGCGGAAAAATAAAAACCGGCCGAATGGCCGGTTTTTTAGCGTCGATCGGCTGGCTATTAAGCCATTGCTTTGATCTGAGCAGTCAAGCGGCTCTTGTGACGAGCAGCTTTGTTCTTGTGGATCAGGCCTTTAGTAGCCATACGATCCATGATCGGCTGAGCGGTAGCAAAAGCAGCAACGGCAGCGGCTTTGTCGCCAGAAGCGATGGCAGCAATAACTTTCTTCAGGTAAGTACGGGTCATAGAACGACGGCTGGCGTTGTGTTGACGACGTTTCTCTGACTGAATCGCGCGCTTCTTAGCAGATTTGATATTAGCCAAGGTAAAACTCCTAAAACTGTCTTAGCGAGTGTATTGAAAAGGCCCAGAAATATGCCTTCACAACCACATATTGTCAAATGATTTGTGCAAATAAACACCGCCCCACAACGTTGTTCCAGTATGGTGTGTCAGTTGGGGGGCGGTTAAACTGTCGGCCGATTCTAACAGCATTCTTTTCATTCTGACAGTTCCAGAGGCCTTGTCTTGAGTAAGAAATTGATCAAATCCGGCATGATAGTGTCCGCAATGACCTTGGTATCCCGTGTGATGGGGTTAATACGCGATGTGGTCATCGCCAATTTGCTTGGTGCTGGGGTGGCCGCTGACGTCTTCTTCTTTGCCAATCGCATCCCCAATTTTCTGCGTCGTCTGTTTGCCGAAGGCGCCTTCAACCAAGCCTTTGTCCCTGTGATGACCGAATACAAAAAAAATGGGGATGAGCAGGCTGTGCGCGAGTTGCTGGCGGCCGTAGCGGGCACCTTGGGGGGGATCGTCACTGTAGTCACTCTGCTGGGGGTGCTCGGGTCGGGGGTGCTCACCGCCCTATTTGGCTGGGGCTGGTTTTGGGATTGGCTCCATGGCGGGCCGGCTGCCGAAAAGTTTGACCTTGCCAGTCTGATGCTCAAGATCACCTTCCCCTATCTCTGGTTTATCACCTTTACCGCCATGGCGGGGGCTATCCTTAATACCTTCGGCCGTTTTGCGGTCTCGTCGTTTACGCCGGTGTTTCTCAACATCACCATGATTGCGGCGGCCTGGTGGATTGCGCCGCTGATGGATAAACCAGAGATCTCGCTGGCAATCGGGGTCTTTTTGGGAGGGCTGGTGCAGTTTCTGTTCCAGTTCCCCTTTTTACGCCAAATCAACATGCTGGTTTGGCCTAAGTGGGGCTGGCATCATCCGGGAGTGGTGAAGATCCGCACCCTGATGATCCCTGCCCTGTTTGGTGTCTCGGTGAGCCAGATCAATTTGCTGATTAACACCATGCTCGCCTCTTTTCTCGCAACGGGTGCCATCAGTTATCTCTATTACTCCGACCGTTTACTGGAGTTTCCCCTTGGCCTGTTTGCGGTGGCCATCAGTACCGTGATCCTGCCTGCACTGGCCAAGAAGCACGTCGATGCCGACCCCACCGACTTTTCTCGCACCATGGATTGGGGGGTGCGCATGGTGATACTGCTTGGCCTGCCAGCCATGATTGGCATCGCGGTCTTGCGCGAGCCCATCCTGCGGGTGCTATTTATGCGTGGCGAGTTTGGGCTGCATGAAGTGAGCATGTCGAGCGCCAGCCTGCTGGCCTCTACCACGGGGCTGCTGTCGCTGATGCTGATCAAGGTGCTGGCGCCGGGCTACTACGCCCGTCAGGACACCAAAACCCCGGTGCGCATCGGGGTGATGTCGATGATCGCCAACATGGCCTGCAACATCGTTTTTATCTACCCGCTTGGCTATGTCGGGTTAGCGCTGGCCACAGCCTGCTCGGGTACGCTCAATGCCGCCCTGTTGTTCAAGGGCCTGTATCAACAGAGCGTGTACCGACCTTCGCGCCACACCGGCGTGTTCAGCGCTAAGCTGCTGGTCGCCAGTATGCTGATGGGAAGCGTGCTGGCCTATCTGTCGCCGGATCTAGCCCAATGGGGGGCATGGAGTATGGGCAAGGCCAGTTTGCAGCTGACCATGCTGCTGGCGCTGGGGGCCACCATCTATGCCGTGGCGCTGCTGGTGCTAGGGGTTCGCCCCCGCGATCTCAGGGTCGGCCAGTGAGCTGTCCGCCCGCGAACGGATGGTGGATTTGAGCAGCCAAGCTGAAATCGGGTCTGCAACAGGGCTGACCCTGCTGGCGGGCTGATATATAATCCGCCGATTTCCAGAGCAGCAACCCACAAGGCATCGATGGAGCTCATTCGCGGTATTCACAATCTCAAGCCCCGTCACCGGGGCTGTGTCTTGACCATAGGCAACTTTGATGGCGTTCATCAGGGGCACCATGCGGTATTAGCACGCCTGAAAGAGAAAGCAGCCGAACTGGGGTTGCCTGCCTGCGTCATGCTGTTTGAGCCACAGCCGCTGGAGCTGTTTGCTGGGAGTGAGGCACCCGCTCGGCTGAGTCGATTGCGAGAAAAGTGTGAAGCGCTGCAAACATTACACATCGATCGCCTACTTTGTGTGCGCTTCACCCACCGGTTTGCTGAACAAGCCGCCTCGACTTTTATCGAACAACTACTGGTCGAGCAGCTTGGCGTGCGCTATCTGGTGGTGGGGGACGATTTTCGCTTTGGCAAAGGGCGCGAAGGCGATTTCCAACTGCTGGAGCAGGCCGGCCGCCGCTGCGGTTTCGAGGTGATCAGTACTCAAAGTTTCCAACTCGAACAGCAACGGGTCAGTAGCACCTTGGTGCGCGAAGCGCTCAAAGCGGGGCGGATGGCAGAGGTCGAGCTGATGCTCGGCCGCCCTTACGCTATCAGTGGCCGAGTGGCTCATGGTGACAAGCTAGGCCGCACCATAGGTTTTCCCACCGCCAATCTGGCCCTCAAGCGTCAGGTTATTCCGGTCGGTGGCGTGTTCGCAGTGGAAGTGGTATGTTCCGGCACGACTTTCCCCGCTGTTGCCAATGTGGGGGTGCGGCCGACTTTGAGCGGCACTCAAGCCAGATTGGAAGTACATCTATTTGATTTTTCTGGTGATCTATATGGTCAGCAGGTCAAGGTGCTGCTTCGCCACAAGCTGCGCGAAGAGCAAAAGTTTGCCTCTTTCTCTGCCTTGAAAGAGCAAATCGAACGAGATGCCTTGGCGGCCCGAGCGTGGTTCGGGCTGCCGCAATGTCATTTACCCAGCACAGTGTTAGAAAAGAAGGGAACCCAGGACCGATGAGCGACTATAAACACACCCTGAATCTGCCGGAAACTGAGTTTCCGATGCGCGGCGATCTGGCCAAGCGCGAACCCAACATGCTCAAGCGTTGGTACGATCAGGATCTCTACGGCGCCATTCGCCGCGCTAAAGCGGGCAAGCCCTCTTTCATCCTGCACGATGGCCCCCCCTATGCGAATGGCAGCATTCACATCGGTCACTCGGTCAACAAGATCCTCAAAGACATCATCATCAAGTCCAAGGGCCTCTCCGGCTTCGATTCCCCCTATGTGCCGGGTTGGGATTGCCACGGTCTGCCTATCGAGCTGAAGGTGGAAGGCATGGTCGGCAAGCCGGGCGAAAAGATCTCTGCTGCTGAATTTCGCGCTGAGTGCCGCAAATACGCCAAGACCCAGATCGAAGCACAGAAGACCGATTTTATCCGTCTGGGTGTGCTGGGCGACTGGGAGCACCCCTATCTGACCATGGATTTTGGCACCGAAGCCAACATCATCCGCTCCATGGCCAAAATCGTTGAAAACGGCCACCTGCACAAAGGTTCCAAGCCGGTGCACTGGTGTACCGACTGTGGCTCCGCGCTGGCTGAAGCCGAAGTGGAGTACTACGACAAGAACTCCCCCTCCATCGACGTGCGTTTTAAGGCCGTTGACGAGGCAACTGTTGCTGCCAAGTTTGATTGCGCCGAAGGCCACCTTGGCCGCGGCCCGATCTCTGCGGTGATCTGGACCACTACCCCGTGGACCCTGCCAGCCAACCGCGCCATCGCCATGCACGCCGATCTGGATTACGCACTGGTGCAGGTCGAAGGGGAGCACCCCGAGCGCCTGATCCTGGCCGCCGAGCTGGTCAAGGATGTGATGGACCGGGCCGGTATCGAGAAGTTCCACAATCTGGGTTATGCCAAGGGCGCCGCGCTTGAGCTGCTGCGCTTCAACCACCCCTTCTACCGCTTCGACGTGCCGGTCGTACTGGGTGACCACGTCACCCTGGATGCCGGTACCGGCGCCGTACATACCGCCCCTGGCCACGGTCAGGAAGACTTCGTGGTCGGTCAGAAGTACGGTCTGGAAGTGGCCAACCCGGTTGGCAGCAACGGCGTGTACCTGCCGGATACCGAACTGTTTGCTGGCCAGCATGTGTTCAAGGCCAACGCCTCCGTGGTCGAAGTGCTGACCGAGCGTGGCGCCCTGCTGCATCACAAGGTGTTTAACCACTCTTACCCGCACTGCTGGCGTCACAAGACCCCGATCATCTTCCGTGCTACTCCACAGTGGTTCATCAGCATGGAACAGAAAGGGCTGCGGCAGCGCGCACTGGCAGAGATCGAGCGCATCGAGCAAGACGGGATCAAACAGCACGGCCAGAGCGGCTGGGTACCGGCCTGGGGTAAAAACCGGATTCAGGCGATGGTCGAGAACCGTCCTGACTGGTGTATCTCCCGTCAGCGCACTTGGGGCGTGCCTATCTCCCTATTCGTCCACAAAGAGACGCAGGAGCTGCACCCAGAATCGGTGCGCTTGATGGAAGAGGTGGCCAAGCGGGTGGAGCAGTCGGGTATTCAAGCGTGGTGGGATCTGGACAAAGCCGAGCTGCTAGGCAGCGATGCCGACCTGTACGACAAGGTGCCTGACACCCTCGACGTCTGGTTCGACTCCGGTTCAACCCACTCCTCCGTCGTCGATGCCCGTCCCGAGTTCAACGGCAACCCAGCCGACATGTATCTGGAAGGTTCTGACCAGCACCGCGGTTGGTTCATGTCCTCGCTGATGATCGGCGTGGCGATGAAAGACAAGGCTCCCTACAACCAAGTGCTGACGCACGGTTTTACCGTGGATGGCCAGGGTCGCAAGATGTCCAAGTCCATCGGCAACGTAGTCAGCCCGCAGGACGTAATGAACAAGCTGGGTGCCGACATCCTGCGTTTGTGGGTTGCGAGCACTGACTACACCGGCGAGATGACCGTCTCCGACGAGATCCTCAAGCGCTCCGCCGATGCCTATCGCCGGATTCGTAACACCGCCCGCTTCCTGCTGGCCAACCTGAACGGCTTTAATCCGGCGACCGATATGGTAGCACCGGCCGATATGGTGGTGGTGGATCGCTGGGCTGTCGGTCGTGCCAAGGCGGTGCAGGCCGAGATCGTGGCGGCGTTCGACGAATACAACTTCCACGGCGTGACCCAGAAGCTGATGCAGTTCTGCTCCATCGAGATGGGCTCCTTCTATCTGGACGTCATCAAGGACCGGCAGTACACCGCCAAGGGCGACAGCCTGGCCCGTCGCTCCTGCCAGACCGCCCTCTATCATATCGCCGAGGCCATGGTGCGCTGGATGGCGCCGATCATGAGCTTCACCGCTGACGAGATCTGGGCACTGCTGCCGGGTGAGCGCGGTGAGTTCGTGTTCACCGAGGAGTGGTACGACGGCCTGTTCGGTCTGGAAGCGGGCGAAGTGCTGAACGACGAGTTCTGGGCTGAGATCCTCACTGTGCGTGGTGAAGTGAATAAGGCGTTGGAAGTGGCCCGTGGCGAGAAGCGTATCGGGAGTTCGCTACAAGCCGAACTGACCCTGTTCGCTAAGCCGCAGTTGGCCTCGCGTCTGAACGCGTTGGCCGATGAGCTGCGCTTCGTGTTGCTCACCTCCAAAGCCAAGGTCGTCAGTGTCGATGCTGCCCCGGCCGACGCCGTGGCGACCGAGCGCGACGACCTGTGGCTCTGCGTCGCCCAGTCTGCTGCTGCCAAGTGCGACCGCTGCTGGCACCATGTGGAAGACGTGGGCACGATCAACGGTCATGAAGAGATCTGTGGCCGCTGTGTCAGCAACGTTGAGGGTGACGGCGAAGCTCGTCAATTTGCCTGATGAATATGACTCACCATAAAAGTGGCCTGCGGTGGCTGTGGCTGGCGGTGCTGGCGTTTGTCTTGGATCAAGGGAGCAAACTCGCGGTAGTCCAGTTGCTGCCCTTTGGCTACCCGGGGGTGGAGATCACCCCCTTCTTTAATCTGGTCCATGTCTACAACAAGGGGGCGGCATTTAGCTTCCTCGCCGATCAAGGAGGCTGGCAGCGCTGGTTCTTCGCGGTGCTGGCATTTGCCATCTGTGGTCTGCTGATCCACTGGCTGCGTAAGCAGTCGGTAACCCAGCGCTGGAGCGGTATTGCTTACTCCTTCATCATCGGCGGGGCATTGGGCAACGTGTTTGATCGGCTGGTGCTGGGCCATGTGGTCGATTTCCTCGATTTCTACTGGAGAACTGCCCACTGGCCTGCGTTCAACCTGGCCGACAGCTTTATCTTTATCGGGGCCGCCATGATTGTGTTGGAAGGATTCCGTGGTGAGAAAAAGGAGCAGGCATGAGCCCGCAAATCACCGCTAACAGCAGCGTGCTATTTCACTTCTCCATCAAGTTGGAAGATGGATCGGTCGCCGACAGCACGGCGCTGCACGGCAAGCCAGCCCGCCTGCGGATGGGCGATGGCAGCTTAACCTCTACCTTCGAGCAGTGCCTGTTGGGCCTGTGCGAAGGAGATAGCAAGAGTTTCACGCTGGCGCCGGAGCAGGCGTTTGGCCTGGCTAATCCCGACAACATCTACCATCTCGACCGCGCCAAATTTGGCGCCGATGTGGAGCCCAAGGTCGGCACCATCATCCTGTTCGATCAGCCCAACGGTAGTGAACTGCCGGGCATCATCCGAGCAGTGGCAGGGATGTCGGTCACGGTCGATTTCAACCACCCCCTAGCGGGTCATACCGTCACCTTCGAGGTAGAGATTTTGGCGGTTGATGATGAGGAGGTAAGCCACTAATGGATATTTTGCTCGCTAACCCCCGTGGTTTTTGCGCTGGCGTCGATCGCGCCATCAGCATCGTTGAGAGTGCGCTGGAGAAGTTTGGCGCCCCCATCTATGTCCGTCACGAGGTGGTGCACAACCGCTACGTGGTGAACAAGCTCAAGGAGGCGGGCGCCGTCTTCGTCGAAGAGCTGGATGAGGTGCCCGATGACAGCATCGTCATCTTCTCCGCCCACGGCGTCTCCAAAGCAGTGCGCGAGATGGCCAAGTCCCGTGCTCTGAAGGTGTTCGATGCCACCTGCCCGCTGGTGACCAAGGTACACATGGAAGTCCATCGCGCCAGTCGCAAGGGCGCCGAGGCTGTGCTTATCGGGCACGCCGGTCATCCCGAGGTGATCGGCACCATGGGGCAGTACGAGAATCGCGAAGGCGGCATGTATCTGGTGGAAACACCGGAAGATGTGGCCAAGCTCAAGGTGAAGAATCCGGATGATCTCTGCTTCGTCACCCAGACCACGCTCAGCATGGATGAGACCGCCGAGGTGATCGATGCGTTGCGCAAGCACTTCCCTAACATTCAGGGGCCGCGCAAGGATGATATTTGTTATGCCACCCAGAACCGTCAGGATGCGGTGCGGGAGATGGCAGAGCAGGTGGAGGCCATGCTGGTGGTGGGGTCGCGCAACTCTTCCAACTCCAATCGGCTGCGGGAGCTAGCCGAGAAAGTGGGGGCGAGGGCTTACCTTATCGACGATGCCTCCATGATCGAAGCTGACTGGCTGGCGGGCGTAAAGGTGATTGGCGTGACGGCGGGTGCGTCAGCCCCCGAGGTGCTGGTGCAGAATGTGATTACCCGTCTGCGTGAGCTGGGTGGCAAGGTGGTGGCTGAGCATCCTGGCCGCGAAGAGAACATCGTGTTCGAGGTTCCGCCTGAACTTAGGATAATTTGAGCCCTCTCCTGCGGCCTTTAAAATAAAATGCAATGATGATGGCGCCGAGTTTGTTCTAGTAGCAAACTCGGCGTTAAACTTGATAGAACAGTCAGTCACCAAGGATGGGGTATGATTAGTTTCTATCGAGGCTTTTCTCTTGTTGAACTGATGATCGTCATCACGATTGTGGCGATCCTGAGCCTCATCGCTTACCCCTCTTATCAGCAATATCTGCTCACCACTCACCGCGTCGAAGCCAAGAAAATGTTATTGGATGTTGCTAATCGGCAGGAATCCTATTTTATGGATTTCAGCCAATATGCCTCCTCTGCAACGGCGCTCAGTGTCAATGCGCTATCCGAGTCCGGTTTTTATCAATTGAGTGTTTCAGCGGCGGGCAACACCTTCACTCTGTCAGCAACAGCGGTCGGCAATCAAGCGAGTGATCTCGACTGTACACGGTTATCGATCAATGAAACTGGCGTTAAAAGTGCCTCCGGCGCAGCCAGCAGCCGTTGCTGGGACTGAAGATGAAAACACTTCGCAGGGGATTTAGTTTACTAGAGGTGATGATTGCATCTGTGGTGCTCTCACTAGGTCTGCTTGGCCTCGTGGCACTACAGACACAAGCTAAATTTGCCAGCTATGAAGCACGGCAACGCACCATTGCCAGCTGGCTTGCTAATGACATGGTCGAGCGGGTGCGGATCAACCGTGACAGTTGGAGTGCGGTCGGTACGGTGACCGTAAACCTTGCCGCTAACTTACCAAGACCTACATGCGCAGCAGTAGATGGCACCATGAGTGCTTGTTCTGCGGCAGAGCTACGGAATGCCGACCTACATTATTGGCAGCAGGCTCTGCTCGGAGCCAGTGTTTCGGGGGCGGCTTCTTCGTTAACCTCACCAATAGGGTGCGTGGTGCGGCAGGCAAATAACGCGTTAATGGTCGGGATATTCTGGGCAGGCAGACAAAATATATCGGATGGTGGTGGCGCAAGTAGTGCAGCGACCTTGATAAACGAATGTCAATTATCGACAACCAACAACCTTACGAGACGTCAGTTTATTCTGGCGACCACGTTATGAACTCCCGCGGTTTTACCTTGGTTGAATGGCTGATCGCTATGCTGATAGGCCTATTCCTATTAGCTGGCGTATTTACCCTCTTTGTGATGTCGCGTTCGAGTTCCGAAGATACGTTTGATCAGAGCGAATTACAGGAAAATGGTCGACTAGCCATTCGGTTAATTAGCCAAGATATCAAATGGGCTGGTTTTTTTGGTGCCTATACCGGCCAATCAACCCAAGTCGGCCCCTCCCTTTCGCTCAGTAATGGCAGCACGATTTTAGCAAACAGTGACTGCCTTGATGAGCGTTCCGTCGGCAGTTTGCCATCAACGACAGGCCCTGCCAGAGGGCTATGGGTAAGCCGAGTGCCAACCTCCAAAATATTGGCTGGCCTTGCATGTATTCCTGCTGCTGATCGCGTGGCAAATAGTGATGTGATCAGCATTAAAAGGCTGATTGGTCGCCCAGTTCCCGCTACAGAGGGATTGAATGCCAACCGCTTTTACATGGCAGCCAACAGTCAGGAGGCAAGGATCATTAAAGGGAATGAAACTCGACCTCTCTTTGGTGCCAACAATGAAAGCCAGATCTGGGAATACCAACACTACATCTATTACCTCTCACAAGAGAGCGGGATGCCGGTTTTACGCAAGCGCTATCTCACTGTTAACGGTGGTTCTTCCCTGATTGGCGGAGCGATGGCTGAAGGGGTGGAACATATGGTGTTGATGTTCGGCGTGGATGATTCGGTGATCCCTGATGGCCGCATTGATAGATATCTCGCAACAGACCAAATAACGGCTCAAGGTTGGAATGAAGGGCGGATTGTGGGGGTCAGACTTTTTCTATTGATCAGGGCTGCCGACGCATCCAGTAACTACCAGAATAACAATCGCTACCAACTAGGTAACATGACGGTCAATGGGGGGGGCGATGGCTACCGTCGGCTGCTGTTAGAGAGCAGCATTGCGCTGCGCAACCAGCAAATAGTGACCCGGAGTGGAACATGAGAGTACATCGACAACAGCGAGGCGTGGCGTTGATCGTTGCGCTGGTCATTCTCGTGCCTTTGACTCTGATTGCTGTAGTAGTGATGCAGTCCAGTGGCATGAGCCTGAAAATGGCCGGTTCTGGTGCCAGTTTGCAACGTGCAGAGCATCAAGTGGAAGGCGCATTGGAAGCTGTACTGGGAGATGCCTCTCTTGCTACACGCATTGCAACACAGACGATTGGGGCGGCATCAGCAATCGACACAACACCGCTTATCACCACCCTGACCGTCAATACTGAAAGTGTATGCAAGCGCAAATTTGAAGCTAGTAGCCAAAACGTTACCCCTGCATGCCGATATGCAGATGTCACTACCAATATTAATTACGGCAAGATCAACAGCAGCATTTCGTTTACGGCTGGGGTAGAGCAACCCCTACTGAAGTCTGATTAGGGAGTGAGCCATGATATTCCGCCATTACTTACTGGTTAGTCTATTGTTCTCGCTAAATATGAGCTCAGGCCCGACTATAGCCGCAGGTACTAGCTATTCGGATGATACCGAGTTATTTGTCTATGACTTTGCCAAAGCAGGAGATTTCCGTCCTAAAGTACTTTTTATATTTGATAACTCAGGAAGTATGGGGGAAACGACTTTACTGGCGAAAGAGGCGTATGATCCGACCTTTCCATATCCCAAACTTACATCAGATGATGGACGTAATGATTACATCTATTACGCAATAAATGGCACTCCACCAAGTACGCTTAATGCGGATAATCCTAATCGTCTAAGCGCCAATAAGAACGCATGTGCTACTGCAATAAATAGTCTTGCAACAAATGGTTTGCTCACTTCTATTTATTGGAATTATGATGTTACGGGTAATAAAAATAAACAAAAGGGTGAGTGGAAACCATTAAAAAATTTTACAAACAACAACATTAATATTATTGACTGCCAACAAGATATTCTTAGCTTAAATAATGATAACTCTGGTTTCACTGGCTCTTATCAGTCAGTATCAGGAACGACCAAAGGATATCCCGTCAATACCAATAGCACTAATTTAAATAAGCCGTGGCTAGATACTAGTAATCCGACTTCCCCCGTGACAGGAGGTACTGATAACCTCACCTTATATTCCGCTAATTATCTTCGTTGGTACCATGCCCCAGCCCAATTTTCAGCATCAAGACTCACTGTGGCCAAGCAAGCGTTACAAGAACTTGTCCGCACAACACCTGCAGTAGACTTTGGTTTAGCCGTATTCAATCATAATGATGGCGATGCCACTAACAATAAGAATGGTGGTCGTGTCATTCGCCAAATCATCGGCGGTGATACTATTCTCAGTTCTGGAAAAACAGCATCACAGGATATCATTGACCAAGCAAATAGCCTTAGCGCCGAAACATGGACCCCATTGTGTGAAACGATGTATGAAGCCTATCGCTATTTTGGTGGGCTAGATGTGTATTTCGGGGATGATGATCCAGCGCGCACTCCTTTACGAGATTCTGCTGCCGAATCCCCATTAGGAAAATATAAGTCACCTTACGATAAATGTTCGAATAATGGCTACATCATTTATATGACTGATGGCGCCCCTACCAATGATAAAGCCGCAGATAGTATGATCACTGCCTTAATAAATACGCTATCAGCTGCAGATAAAATCACTTATGGAACAACCGTTGGTTACGGCTCATCTGGTGCGAAAAGTTATCTTGCTGCATTAGCTGGTTATATGAAAAATAATGATATAAATACATCCGCAGCAGGCAAACAAACGGTGACTACATTTACCGTAGGATTTGGTGATGACGCCATTAAAGGCGCTGGTGATTTGCTAGCGGAAACCGCCCGGCGAGGTGGAGGAAAATACTATCCAGCAAGCAATGCAACACAACTCAATGAGGCGTTAAAATCATCACTCTTAGCTATTTTGAAGATGAATACCTCTCTCGTATCCCCAGCAATTGCAACTAATAATTTTGATCGGACTCGTAGTCTCAATAATATTTACTACGCAATGTTTGAGCCTAGCGCTGGACCACGATGGAAAGGCAATCTCAAAAAATTAGTTCTCTCTCCAGAAAAGGGTTATATCGTTGACCAATCTGGATTACCTGCAATAGCAAGTGATGGGACAATCCTCGACTTGGCAAGAACCTACTGGTCGACTAGTAACGATGGTAATAGAGTCGCCGATGGCGGTGTTCAAGAAATGCTAGCCATTAATAGTAATCGCAATATTTATGTTATCCCACCATCGGGTAATAACTTGCTGCCATTTACTAAAGATAAACTAGAGATAATTGCAGGTAGTGCAGCGAATCTACGCACTCATATGACATTAGATGATGGTGACAGTGCGGAAAAAATTATTGATTGGGCAAAAGGTGTTGATGCTTTTGATGAGGACAACGATCCGACTACCACTATTCGTGACAATATATTAGGCGATCCTCTTCATTCTCGCCCATTAGTGATAAATTATGGCTGTACTATAACCACAGGCCAAACATCTTGTACCCCTGACCTGCGGATTGTAATGGGTACTAATGCTGGCTTCTTACATATGTTCCAAGACAATGGCAACACCGTAGATGAAAGCTGGGCAATCATACCTTACCCATTTATTGCACATCAAAAAGCACTGCGGGAAAATCTGGAATCATCCTCTCATATTTATGGTATGGACTCCTCCCCTATCGTATTAGTCAATGAAGCGATCCGTGATGGTGATATAAAGTCATCCCAAGGTGATAAAGTATGGTTATTCTCAGGGTTAAGAGGAGGTGGCCGCTCTTATTATGCACTCAATATATCAGAACCAAGTCAACCTTCACTCATGTGGCGATTGGATAATAGCAGTCCAGGTTTTGGCCGATTAGGTGAAACATGGTCTATTCCTGAGGTAGCATTTATCCCTGGTTACTCTAATTTGATTAACGGCAAGCAAATTTATAAACCTGTCTTAATTTTTTCTGGTGGATATGATCAAGCTAAAAGTGCATTAGGACAAGGAACTGACGATAGCACCGGCTTAGGCATTTATATAGTTGACGCTGAAACAGGCTCATTAGTATTTAGCTTCACACCTGACGATGATAGTAGTACTAATAAAAAAGTTTCCACTATGACGTTTAGTATGCCAGGTTCTGTCTCAGTACTGGATGGCGATGGCGATGGTATAACAGATCGAATATATGCAGGTGATACAGGTGGTAATATCTGGCGAGTAGATATGAAAGGTAGCGACAAATCAAAATGGAGCGTATTTAAATTTGCCAGTTTAGGAAATAGTCACTTGACCGGAATAGCTAAAAAAATTGAGGATGATCGCCGTTTCTTTACTCAGCCTGTATTGGTTAGAACCATTAATAAGGGTTGGCAGTACAAAGACACTCAATATATATATAGTGAACGTCCTTTTGATGCAGTCCTGATTGGTAGTGGTGATCGTAACCGCCCATCTTCTGAGATCACAACCAAAAATGCCTATGTAATGTTACGTGATTATAATATCAAGCCGACGCTATTTGGTGTTGAACCTAATACATCTATTCCAGCAGCAATAACTATTGACGATCTTTATGATGTCACCATAGATCCCTTCATCGGCAAAAATGATGATCAGATTGTAAGCACGACTAAATTACTGACTAGCCAGCAAGGATGGAAATTTTGGTTAAATGAGACCGGCGAAAAATCAATGGGCTCTGGTTTAGTATTACAAGGAAAACTTTATTTCACTTCTTTCTTACCCCAAGTTCAGGACTTTCAGCAATGTACCATTCAATCTATTGGTGCGATGCGTCAATATATGATTGATATGCATTATGGGACATCCTTTAAATATGAGCTTGATAGTAGTGGCCAACAAGTGCCACAACGTTATGTCGAAGTAAATAATAAAGTTGCTGATGATTTAGTCATCCATGGTGGCGATGATAGCGGAATTAGAATTATTGGCGGTGCCCCCGGCAGTACAGTGATTCTCAAAGGGGATACCAGTACTCAACGTTGTACAGAGGAGGATGAATGCTCACAAGGCACAGAAGAAACCAATATGGATATGTCCCCTAAGAAAATCTATCTCTATGAAGGAGAGCAAAAATGAGACTGGTATTATTGTTATTACTTCTGTTTCCTTTATTAGGACAAGCTGAGGTTGAAGATATTAAATGCTATGTAGCACTTGAGGGTGGATACTATGTAGTGTTGCAACATCCACTTTCTGATGTAAGCAAAAAAAATATAGATCGTACTTTTAAAACCAAGGGATATGAAATAGACGGTATTATTAGACATGTTACTGAGGTGCTTGAATGTACGTCTCTCGCTGCACAATTTTCATCTACTGCTGCTCAGCAGCAAGACGCGATACAGCCAAGATGAAATATTTATCACGCTAATAGCTATATCTAAAAATAGTGCTTATTGTATTCATTCAACATACTCAACTTTTATATCCATCCCCTGTTACTGTTTATCTTCTGACGTTACTTGGTACAACGCAGGCATAATTCTAGCCATTTTAATCATATTATTTTCAACATCCAATATTTCAATAGGATAACCAGCAAGCCGAATACTTATATTAGGTTGAGGTATCTCTTCCAGATATTCAAGAATAAGCCCATTGAGTGTGCGAGGACCGTCGATAGGCAGCTGCCAATTCATCTCCTTGTTGAGTTCACGAATACTCGCAGAACCTTCGACAAGGAAAGAGCCATCCGACTGGGGATGAATTTCGTCGCTAGGAGTGGGTGTCATTGAGGTGGTGAAATCGCCCACAATCTCTTCAAGAATGTCATCGAGGGTGATTAATCCCTGAATATCGCCATATTCATCAACGATAAGCCCGATCCGCTCCTTATTACGCTGGAATTTGGCCAACTGCACGTTGAGGGGAGTCCCTTCCGGAATAAAATAGATCTCGTCCACCTCTCGCAATAGGCTCGATTTATTGAACTGATCCTTGGCCATCAATCGCAAGGCATCGCGAGCGTGTAAAAATCCCACCACATCGTCGATGTTGTCGCGATAGAGCAGGATTTTGGTGTGAGCACAATGGGCTAGCTGGCGCTGAATACGCTTCCAGTCGTCATTGATATCGATGGCATAGATGTCGCTACGTGGCACCATGATGTCTTCGACCAGCATCTTGTCGAGATCCAAAATACTGAGCAACATCTCCTGATGATGCTGCGGGATCAGCGTCCCTGCTTCGTTGACGATGGTTCTCAGCTCCTCCGTATTGAGAGAGTCATCCTTACTGGGCTTGAGCCCGAGCAACTTAATCAGGCCACTGGTGATGCCGTTAACCAACCAAACCAGAGGGGAAAATGGCACCATCAAGCCTTTTAGTATCCAAGAGGCAGGGTAGGCGATCTTCTCGGGAAACATCGCAGCTAGCGTCTTGGGAGTCACTTCGCCAAAAACCAGCACCACCAGCGTCAACCCGAACGTTGCAATCACGACCCCGAGATCACCAAACAGCCGGATACAGACGATGGTGGCGATGGCGGAGGCGAGGATATTGACCAGATTATTACCAATCAAGATCAACCCCAGTAAACGATCGGGCCGAGATAGTAACTTTTCTACTCGGCGCGCAGCCTTATGCTTGGTTTGCGCCAAATGTCGGAGCTTGTAACGATTAATCGACATTAGGCCGGTTTCAGCACTAGAAAAGAAGGCAGAGAGAAGAATCAGGATGACGAGCACTAGAAGTAACGTACTCGTTGCGATGCTGTCCAAAAAAATCTCCTTGGGCTTGGTATGACAAACGAGGATTAACTGAGCAGTACTTCTTTGACGAAACGACTACCAAAATAGGCCAGTGTCAGAATAAAACAACCGAGCAAGCTCAGGGTAATCACCCGACGGCCACGCCAGCCGTAGGTGTGATGGCCCCAGAGCAGCACCACATAAACGCACCACGCGAGGATCGACAACACCGCTTTGTGAGATTTACCCTGGGCAAACATATCTTCGAGAAAGAAAAGCCCAGAGGCGATAGAAAGGGTCAGCAACACTACCCCAGCAAAGATCAGCTGAAACAGCCGTGTCTCTACCGTCATTAAGGGGGGCATGGTGGGTAGCTGACTAAGCTTGCGCGACTTGAGCTGTTTGTCTAAGCAGGCGAGTTGGAGAGCAAACAGACAGGCGATCATCAATACCGAGTAAGCCATCAGTGCCAAACCGATGTGCAGTAGTAACTGAGGATGTGCCTCTAAATGGGTGATGTAGCGCCCAGGGATCAGCGCACTTGCTGTCAGCAGCAATGTAGAGAAACTATATACCACCGGCAACAAGATCCAGCCGTTGAAGCGGCGACTGATGCAGGTCATAAAAACGCTGATGATCAGACTTACTAGCGAGGCCACATTAAGCATGCTCAGGTTCTGGCCCGTCCCTGGTAGGACCTCTGTACCGAGGGCGGTCGCATGGCCGATCAAGGCAAACCAGACGCAAGCATAGAGTGAACGCAGGCCTACCGGCTTGGCGCTCAGTAGCAGATGCACAGAGGCAAAAATGGCCAGCAAATAGAACGCCAGGGCCAGAACAGAGATGACGATCATAACCAGGTCGTTGATGCATACGCGTTAAGGATAAGAGGGGCAGTATACCTTGCACGAGAAATGGTCGCCAGTTGTGACGCAGCCTATCTGCCCACATATAGATAATGAAGCAGGATAAAGCGCGGTGACGGCGAATCATCGTCCTCGCGCTAGCTCTGGGTTATAATGCCCCCATTTGTCACGCTAAGAACCGGAATGCGTCATGTTTGAGAATTTGACTGAACGACTCACGCGCACCTTGCGCAATGTCAGCGGCCGTGGTCGCCTGACCGAAGAGAACATCAAAGAGACCCTGCGCGAAGTTCGCATGGCGCTGCTCGAGGCAGATGTCGCTCTGCCAGTCGTGCGTGATTTTGTCGCTCGCGTCAAGGAACGGGCTGTCGGCCAAGAAGTGGCCAAATCCCTGAGCCCAGGTCAGGCCTTTATCAAGATTGTGCACGGCGAACTGGTCACTGTGATGGGAGAAGCCAACGAGCAGCTCAATCTGGCGGCCCAGCCGCCAGCGATTATCCTGATGGCTGGTTTACAAGGCGCCGGTAAAACCACTACCGTCGGTAAGCTGGCTAAGCTGCTCAAAGAACGCAACAAGAAGAAAGTGCTGGTCGTCAGTGCCGACGTCTATCGCCCTGCGGCGATCAAGCAGCTGGAGACCTTGGCTGGTGACATCGGGGTCGACTTCTTCCCAAGCGATGCTAGCCAGAAGCCGCTCACCATCGCTACGGCAGCGATTGATCAAGCGCGCAAGAAATTCTATGACGTGGTGATCGTCGATACCGCAGGCCGCTTGCACGTCGATGGCGAAATGATGGCCGAAATTCAGGAGCTGCACGCTACTATCAAGCCGGTCGAGACGCTGTTTGTGGTCGATGCTATGACCGGTCAGGATGCCGCCAATACCGCCAAGGCGTTCAACGAGGCGCTGCCACTCACCGGTGTGATCCTGACTAAAGCTGACGGTGATGCTCGTGGGGGTGCCGCCCTGTCGGTACGTCACATTACTGGCAAGCCGGTCAAATTTATCGGTATGGGCGAAAAGACCGATGCGCTGGAGCCATTCCACCCAGACCGTCTTGCCTCCCGCATCCTTGGTATGGGGGATGTGCTGTCGCTCATCGAGGAAGTCGAGCGCAACGTCGATAAAGAGAAAGCGGCCAAGCTGGCCAGCAAGGTCAAGAGCGGCAAAGGCTTTGATCTGGAAGATTTTCGTGAACAATTGGCCCAGATGCGCAATATGGGCGGCATGATGGGAATGCTCGACAAGCTGCCAGGCATGTCGGGCCTGCCGGACAATATCAAAGATCAGATGGATGACAAGCTCACCGTCCGGATGGAAGCCATTATCAGCTCCATGACGCCTAAAGAGCGCGCTCATCCTGATCTTATCAAGGGCTCCCGCAAGCGCCGTATCGCCGCTGGTTCTGGTACACAGGTTCAAGACGTGAACAAACTGCTCAAGCAGTTCACCGAAATGCAGCGCATGATGAAGAAGATGTCCGGCAAAGGAGGCATGCGCAAGATGATGGGGCAGATGAAAAACATGCTCCCCCCGGGATTCGGAGGAGGACGCGGTCCGTTTTAATCCACCCAATATATGGCAAGGGGTCTGCAAACAGCAGACCCCTTTTTATTACAGCACTGCGTCAAAATGACTGGCTTGGTTGCAATTATTACGAATCCAAGTAGAATTACGCGGCTTATTTTAAGCTAGGGTCCGCGTGTTTGCGGGCCTTGTTCATTAGATGTTAATGAGGACGATATGGTAACCATTCGTTTACAACGTGGTGGCGCGAAAAAGCGTCCATTTTACCAGGTAGTAGTTTCTGACAGCCGTTGCGCCCGTGATGGTCGCTTTATTGAGCGCGTTGGTTTCTTCAACCCGGTTGCTGCTGGTCAAGCTGAAAAGCTGAACCTGGACCTGGCTCGTATCGAGCATTGGGTTGCTACTGGTGCCGCTGTTTCTGACCGCGTTGCCAAGCTGATCAAAGACGCTAAAAAAGCTGCTTAATCAGCCAAACGGTAAGGAGTTAAGGTGGAAAAACCTATAGTTCTTGGCACCCTAGGTACCGTATACGGCATCAAGGGGTGGCTAAAAGTGAACTCCTTCACCGATGTTGCCGAAGCGATTTTCGATTACAACCCCTGGCTGATTAATCAGAACGGGGCGTGGCGTGAAATTCAGGTGTCATCTTGGAAGCGTCACAACAAGGGCCTTATCTGCAAACTCGATGGTATCGATGTGCGCGAAGATGCCCTGGCATTGACCAATGTCGAGATCGGCGTACCCGCTGATCTGTTGCCTGCGTTGCCCGAAGGCGAGTTCTACTGGCGTGACCTGATTGGTTGCACCGTAGTCACCACTAAGGGATACGACCTAGGCAAGGTAACCGAATTGATGGAAACCGGCTCCAACGATGTGTTGGTGGTTGAGGCTAATGTAAAAGATGCCTTTGGTGCAAAGGAGCGGTTGATTCCGTTCCTAGAAGAGCAGGTGATCAAGAATATTGATCTGACTGCTCGAACAATCGAAGTTGATTGGGATCCTGGTTTCTAGTTTCCCGCGCTAACACGGGTGCCGGAGGTTTCTTATGTGGATTGGGGTTATTAGCCTCTTCCCTGAAATGTTCCGAGCCATTACCGAGCACGGGGTAACGGGTCGGGCCGTCAAGAGTGGCCTGCTGCAGATTGAGTGCTGGAACCCTCGGGAGTTTACCCACGACAAACACCGTACGGTCGATGATCGTCCTTATGGTGGTGGGCCCGGCATGTTAATGATGGTTCAGCCGCTGCGTGATGCGATTCATGCAGCCAAGCAAGCGGCGGGAGACGGGGCGAAAGTCATCTATCTCTCTCCTCAGGGGCGCAAGCTGACTCAAGCGGGCGTGACCGAGTTGGCGACGAATCAAAAACTGATTCTGGTCGCCGGTCGATACGAAGGTATCGATGAACGCGTGATACAAACCGAAGTCGACGAAGAGTGGTCTATCGGGGATTACGTGTTAAGTGGTGGCGAGTTGCCTGCCATGACCCTGATCGATGCGGTTTCGCGTCTGGTTCCTGGGGTTTTGGGCGATCAGGCCAGTGCCGAGCAAGACTCCTTTACGGATGGCTTGCTGGATCATCCCCACTATACTCGGCCGGAGGTGTTGGATGGGCTGGCGGTGCCCGAGGCGCTGACAAGCGGCAATCACGACGTGATTCGGCGCTGGCGTCTCAAACAGTCACTCGGACGAACCTGGCAAAGAAGGCCGGAACTTATTAACAACCTAGCTCTGACTGACGAGCAAGAATCACTTCTTGCCGAGTATGTCCGCGAAGTGCGTGACAGCGTTAAGTAGAGTTTTCAGTTTATCCTAGGTAAGGAAAGACAATGAGCAAGATTATTCAGCAGCTTGAACAAGAGCAACTGCGTACCGACATCCCGGCTTTTGCCCAGGGCGACACCGTACGTGTTCAAGTTCGTGTTAAAGAAGGTGGTAAAGAGCGTCTGCAGGCTTTCGAAGGCATCGTCATTGCCAAGCGTAACCGCGGTCTGCACTCTGCGTTCACCGTTCGCAAGATTTCTAACGGCGAAGGTGTTGAGCGTGTATTCCAGACTCACTCTCCGCTGATCCACAGTGTAGAACTGAAGCGTCGTGGTGATGTTCGCCGCGCCAAACTGTACTACCTGCGCAACCTGTCCGGTAAAGCTGCTCGTATCAAAGAGAAGCTCAACTAATTCGATTCGAATTGGTCTTGGCATATTGCCAAACAGCTCGACAGGTAGTGAAAAGGCTCGCCAATGGCGAGCCTTTTTTGTATCCGAACCGTAACTATGGTTACTGGTTAACCCGTACCACCGAGTTATCCCGCCCAAACGGCCCTGGCACATAATCATCCGCTTCCCAGTCATTATCATAAACAGTCTCACCCTCTGGCGTGATGAGCTGGTAGCAATACTCGAAACTCTCTGGGCCATCGGTCGGCAAGCTCAGCGTCGCTTTAAACTCACCACTCTTCGTGCGTTTTAGCTCGACCGGTTGCCACTGAGTAAACTCACCGATCAATCTGACCTGTTCGGCATCTGCAGCGGCAACTTTTTCTACGGCAAACGTGACTTTGACCTCGGGTTTAGATTTTAGGAACTGTTTGATGAGCGGCATAACGCCTCCTTGTCTGTGAGCGGAACATAACGACAGGTTATTTTTATACCATCTTATGACAAGGATATTGATAAAACAGCTTAAATTGGCAAATCAAAGTGGCGCTGCAACAGCCCGTGGGTGAAGTCGATCTTGAGGTAAAAACCACGGGGAAGCGTCATGATCGGTTGACCATCCCGACCAATAGCGCGGGTCAGCGCCTTGTTGTTGGCAGCCTTGGGCCGCAACTGCATCACCTGCCCATGTCGTGCGCTGATCTGCTCCACTTCCCCCAAGACGATCATATCCATCAGCTCTTCCCAGTCTTGGCGTAGTAAACGCTCTTCTATTTCATTAGGGCTCCACAGCAGCGGCATACCAATCCGCCGTTCACCCACTGGGATATCACGACTTCCCTCTATCGGTACCCAAAGCACGCGGGAAAGTTTGTTGCGCACATTAGAGGCTTCCCAGCGTTGACCGCTGATGCCAATCAGCGGGGCGACACACACAAACGTCGTCTCCAGCGGTCGCCCTTGAGGATCGATGGGAATGGTCTTGAGCTCGATGCCAAGGCTAGGAAAGTCCTGCTCGGGTTTACTACCGGCACTGGCGCCAAGCTGCCACTCTATCAGCTGGCCAATCCATCCCTTATCTCTTCGCAAATCTCGGGGCACACTAACCCCCGCATTATGCGCCAGTTGAGCAAGGGTAAAACCTGCGATCTCTTCGGCGCGGGCCAGTAATTCTTGTTCTGATTGAGGAGGTGCCGGCATGGTTATCGCGATCCTGTTCATTTGCGTTGTTCAGATGAACTGCTAAAAAGTGCTGCTTTTATAAGCTATTTTCAACCGTTCTCTAGGAAAAGAGATAACATCGAAAAATACAACGCATCATTATGATTTAAAACGTTTTTAGTTGCCATTGGCGTGATATTTATCAGCTTGAAAATAGCTAAAAACAGTTGTCCAAGGGTTTACCGAAGATGCTGCACATAGTTATCCACAGAAATATTGGATAAGTGCAAAAAATAGCGATCCCTCACTTAGCGATGACAAAAAATTCGCGGTCATCACAATTTTAGTCGTGCTTTTAATCAGATCACCATCTTGAATCTGTGGATAACATAGTGGCGTTCATTCTTTAAGCAGTTAAACTTGTTCACAATCAGCCCCCGCTGTTTCAACGCACTGCCTATCTGGATCAAGATCCAGTGAATTACATTTAATTTGTTGTATTTAATGACATTAATTGATTTTTCAGTATGATGAAGTTCGCTTGGTAAAATTTTATTTTTAGCCAATAAATAGTGCCTATACCTATTTACCCACAGCTTTATACACATATAACGTGGGCAACCAGTTGGTTAGCAATGCTAATTTTGTTCATAAGTAGGCTTGAAATTAAAAGTTATTCATGAACAAGGTGATGAACTCCTTATTTGCTGCCGTGCAGTGAATGTGGAACAATCTTCTTATAGATTCAGCCTTTAGTAAGGTGATCACGTGATTGATGGTGACGGATTTCGTCCCAATGTCGGCGTCGTGATCTGTAACCGTGACGGCCAAGTGTTATGGGCTAAGCGTTATGGACAACACTCCTGGCAGTTTCCGCAAGGAGGGGTTGATAATGGTGAGACGCCAGAGCAGGCCATGTATCGAGAGCTATATGAGGAAATTGGCCTCAAGCCCGAGGATGTGACCATTTTGGCCACCAGCCGTAACTGGCTAAAATATCGTTTACCCAAACGTCTTGTTCGCTGGGACAGTTCACCAGTCTGTGTTGGTCAAAAACAAAAATGGTTCCTGTTGCAGCTAGGGCCTGGCAGGGAGTCTCGGATCCAGTTTGGCTGCCATGGTCATCCTGAGTTTGATGATTGGCGCTGGGTCAGTTTCTGGTACCCGGTACGCCAAGTGGTCTCCTTTAAGCGCGAGGTGTACCGGCGGATCATGAAAGAGTTTGCGCCGCTGGCAATGCCGGTTCCAGTGGTACAGGTGAATAAAAAGGATGGGCGGCGCAACCGCTCTCGTTAAGGAGCATCGACGTTGCTAACGGAACTAAGACAGATCGTCGAGAGTATGGCCGAGGCCAATACCCTCGAAGAAGCATTACAAGCACTGGTGAGTCAGACTCGGCAAGCCATGGCGGTTGATTGCTGTTCTGTCTATGTTTCCGAACCTGATATGCGGCGTTATCGCTTGGCCGCAACCGATGGCCTAGCCCACTCAGCGGTAGGTAAAGTCACGCTCCCCTTTGAACAGGGAATTGTTGGTTTGGTGGGGCAGCGCGAAGAGCTCATTAACCTAGCCGATGCCCCTGCCCACCCTAGCTTTAAATTTTTGCCCGACGTGGCCGAGGATGATTTTCGCTCTTTTCTCGGGGCCCCCATCATGCACCAGCGCCATGCTGTCGGTATTTTGGTGGTGCAACAAAAAGAGAGTCGCCGTTTCGATGAAGGAGAAGAGTCCTTCATGGTGACGCTGGCGGCACAGCTGGCCGCCCATATCACTCAGGCACAGGCCAAGGGATGGTTGCAGAAAACCGATTGGAGCAAGCCACTGCGCGGTATTGCAGGGGCGAGCGGCATCTCGATTGCGAAAGCCTGGGTATGGCGCCCTCGTAAAGCACTTCATTCGATCACCCCGCGTAAAGATGACGATCATGTTACCCAGCTACAACGACTGGATGTGGCGGTGGAAGAGGTTCGCCATGATCTAGAAAGCGTAGCGCTGCGTTTTCGTGAGAGTTATAACCAAGATTCAGTGGCCATTTTCGATATCTATCTGCATTTGCTAAGTGACCCAGGCTACATCAAACCGATTCGCAATAAAGTCACCAAAGAGCACTGGACCGCCGTATCTGCGGTCAAATTAGTCAGTGATCGTCTCATCGATCAATTTAAAGGGATGAAAGATCCCTACCTGCAAGAACGTTCCACAGATGTGAAAGATATTGCCCAGCGGCTGATCAGTCGCTTGGTACAAAATGAACCCGAACACATCACCATTGGTGAACCTGTGGTACTAGTTGCCGATGAGGTCACCGCCACCATTCTGGCCGAAGTGCCCCGTGAATATCTGACTGGGGTGGTCTCGCTCAAAGGGGGAACCAACTCCCACGCGGCCATCTTAGCCCGTGCCATGGGCGTTGCTGCGATCATGGGAGTAGACCTACCGCTTGGGGACATTGGCGGCAAAATGTTGGTACTCGATGGTTATAGCGGTGATCTCTTCATCGAACCTAATCAGGTGATCCTGACTGAGTACCGTCAACTGCTCCGTGAGGAGCAGGCACTTGACTCCTTGGTGCGCACTGTTGATAGCCACCCCTCGGAAACCGCTGACGGTACGCCAGTGTCCTTGCTATTAAACGCTGGGCTCAGTGCAGATACCGAAATATCACTCAATCATCTGGCGGATGGGGTGGGGCTCTATCGCACCGAAATCCCCTTTATGCTGCAAGACAGCTTCCCTTCAGAATGGGAACAAACCGCCCGTTATCGCGGTATTTTAGAAACCTATCGGCACCGCCCAGTGTGTATGCGGACCTTAGACATCGGCGGGGATAAGCCATTACCCTATTTCCCCATTGTTGAGGAGAATCCGTTTCTTGGCTGGCGGGGGATCCGGATTACCCTCGATCACCCCGAGCTATTTTTGGTACAGCTCAAGGCGATGCTACGGGCCAGTGAAGGGCTTGATAATTTGGCCATCATGCTGCCGATGATCAGCAGCGTCAGCGAGATCAAGGCGGCGCGCCGCTTACTGGATCAAGCATGGCGTGAGGTATCGGACGAAGCACAGAGCCGAGGTGCGGAGATCCGTTATCCCAGCCTCGGGGTCATGATCGAAGTCCCCTCTGCCCTCTATATCCTCCCCGAGATTGCACCGCTCACCGACTTCTGGTCAGTAGGCAGTAACGACCTGACCCAATATTTGTTGGCCGTGGACCGCAATAACGCGCGGGTTGCCAATATCTACGACGCCTTCCATCCGGCGGTGATCCGCGCCCTCCAGCTGCTGGTCGATGCTGCCCACCACTACCAGAAGCCCATTTCGGTCTGTGGCGAACTGGCCGGTGATCCTGTGGGGGTGCTGCTGTTACTTGCCATGGGTTACCGCCGTTTTAGTATGAATACCCACAATATCGCTCGGATCAAATATATGCTGCGGCAATCACATCTCGATGAGTTGGCCCTCCTGATGAAAACCGGCCTCAAGCATGACAATCCCCATGTGCTGCGCGGCTTATTTGCGCGTTATCTGGAAGAGCATGGTTTAGGGGGCTTAGTCCGGGCCGGCCACAAGACCACGCTAGCCGATTGATATTCTGTCTTGTTCCAACTGTCGAATGATCGGAGAATGCGGCTTTTGTTATTACTGAGGCCGTACAATGCAGCACGATGGATATTGGGTTTTCTCGCAGGTTGATCCTGTCGCATTCAGTTTAGGACCACTATCGGTACGCTGGTATGGCCTGATGTACTTGGTTGGCTTCGCATTTGCTATGTGGTTAGCGGGGCGCCGTGCCGATACGCCCAACAGCGGCTGGACCCGTAATGAGGTCTCTGACCTGCTATTTTACGGTTTTTTAGGGGTGATCCTCGGTGGTCGTGTCGGTTATGTGCTGTTCTACAACTTCGATCTGTTTCTGGCCGACCCGCTTTATTTATTCAAAATCTGGACTGGGGGCATGTCGTTCCATGGTGGGCTGATCGGGGTTATCACCGCCATGATCTGGTTTGCTTACAAAACCCAACGGCACTTCTTCACCGTGGCTGATTTTGTCGCCCCTCTCATTCCCTTTGGCCTTGGCGTCGGCCGGATCGGTAACTTTCTCAATGGTGAACTGTGGGGTCGAGTCACCGATGTACCTTGGGCGATCATCTTCCCGGAAGCCGGTTCCGAGCCTCGCCACCCCTCCCAGCTCTATCAATTTGCCCTAGAAGGCGTGGTGCTATTCCTCATTCTCAACCTGTTTTGGCGCAAAAACCCACCCCGTGGCGCCATCTCCGGCATGTTCCTGCTGTTCTACGGCCTGTTCCGTTTCTTGGTTGAATTTGTGCGTCAGCCAGACAGCCAACTAGGCCTCTACTTTCAGCAGATCAGCATGGGTCAAATCCTCTCTGCCCCGATGATCATCATTGGCGCCCTGATGATCTGGGTGGCTTACCAACGGCCGCAGTTGTTCGGTAACGGGACAAAAGAGGCAAAGCAATGAAAGCGTATCTCGAGCTGATGCAAAAAATCCTCGATGAGGGCACCGTCAAGTCCGACCGTACCGGTACCGGCACCGTCTCGCTGTTCGGCCATCAGATGCGCTTCAACCTAGCGGAAGGCTTTCCGCTAGTCACCACCAAGAAGTGTCACCTGCGTTCCATCATTCACGAGCTGCTCTGGTTCCTCAATGGCGATACCAATACCGCCTATCTGAAGGCAAACGGCGTCAGCATCTGGGATGAGTGGGCCAATGAAGAGGGCGATCTGGGGCCGGTGTATGGCGCCCAGTGGCGCTCCTGGCCTGCAGCAGATGGCAGCGTCATCGACCAAATCCAAAAAGCCGTCGACGATATCAAACAAAACCCAGACTCGCGGCGGATTATTGTTTCGGCTTGGAACGTGGGCGAGCTGGACAAAATGGCGCTGGCCCCTTGCCACGCCTTGTTCCAGTTCTATGTGGCGGATGGCAAGCTCTCCTGCCAGCTCTACCAGCGCAGCTGTGATGTGTTCCTCGGCCTGCCGTTCAACATCGCCAGCTACGCCCTGCTGACCCATATGATGGCCCAACAGTGCGATCTGGAAGTGGGGGATTTCGTCTGGACCGGTGGTGATGTGCATCTCTACTCCAACCACATGGAGCAGACCGCGCTACAGCTCTCCCGCGAGCCACGCCCGTTGCCGCAGTTGGTGATCAAGCGTAAACCGGACTCTATCTTTGATTATCAGTTCGACGATTTCGAGATCCAAGGCTACGATCCTCACCCCGCGATCAAAGCCCCCGTCGCGATTTAAACGACAAGCTCGACCGATAAACCATTCAGCCACGACCCCAAGGCCGTGGCTGAATGGTTGGATCAACGAGTGGTTGGATCAAAAAATGGTTGGATCAAAGAGCAGTGACGTAACCACTAGCTGACTTTGCGCATACCCATATGGGGAATATCGTCTTCAAGATAGCCCTCGCCCTCGGCGACAAAACCGTGCTGGCCATAAAACCCTTGCAAGTGCGCTTGTGCCCCCAGCCAAATGCTGTGATCAGGCCAATAGCGAGCGCAGGCCTTGAGCGCTTCCCCAATCAGTTGATGACCAAGGCCAGCCCCTCTGGCATGAGGCGCCGTCACCACCCGCCCAATAGCAACCCCAGTTTCATCGCCAATCCCAGGTGCCATGACCCGAGCATAAGCAGCCAGCTGATCGTCTTGATAGCCCAGCAGATGTAGCACCCCAGGGCGACGATCCTGCCCATCGAGATCTTGAAAAGGGCACGTTTGCTCGACGACAAAGACTTCAGCCCGCAGCGCTAGCAACTCATATAGTTCATCGGTGGTCAGCTCAGACCAAGGTTTCAGTTTCCAATTCATCGGTCACTCCTTATCAATTCAGCCGCCCAGCATAATTGCCTAACAGCATGGCGACATTAACCTTTGTTAAGTTCTTTTAACCGCTTGCGGATCCGGCTCAGGCTGATGGGGGTAATGCCAAGATAAGCGGCGATCTGGTGATCCGGCACTCTGGCATCGAGTACGGGAAAGTTGTCGCGAAAGTGCTGATAGCGTGCCTGTGGACGACCAGTTAGCAGCAACAGCTCCTTCTCCTCCTTGATCCGCAGCTGTACCTCCAACAGATGCTGATACCAGCGTGGCCAGTCGGGTAGCTGGCGCAAGTCAGCTAGATTAAACAGCTGCAAGTGGCAGGGCTCCAACGCCTCTACGCTATAGCGGGCGGGCTCACCGCTGAGCAGGTGGTGAAAGTCGAGAAACTCGTCCCCCTCCCAATAGAACTCCTTGGTGTACTCGCGGCCATCCTCCAGCACCAGCTTGGCCCGCAGCAGCCCCTGTTTCACCCTGACCAGCATCACCCACATGCCAAAGGCAGCTTTTCGGGCTGAGGGTCAGCGGGCGGGCAAAAGAGAGGAGGCCGACGGCCTCCTCTGTCTGTGCGACCTGCGCCCCAGCGAAGGGCGCTCTGCCAGTCAGCATGATTAAACGCGGCGCTGGCGCACGGCTTCGAACAGGCAGACACCGGTCGCCACCGAGACGTTGAGGCTCGATACCGCCCCCGCCATCGGGATGCTCACCAGCTCATCGCAGTGCTCGCGGGTCAGGCGCCGCATCCCCTTGCCCTCGGCGCCCATCACCAGCGCCATCGGGCCGGTCAGCTTGGCCTGATAGAGGTCGTGATCGGCCTCACCCGCCGTGCCGACGATCCAAACCCCGCGCTCCTGCAACTCGCGCAGGGTGCGGGGGCTTGACGCACACAATTCGGCTGGGGGTAATGCCGCCAATCAGTTGAAATGATGCCTTTCTATAAAGGCGCCAATCACTTTCTCGTGGAGCTCAATGGAACGAGAGAAGCAGAT
>NZ_PGGC01000066.1 GCF_002795305.1 Aeromonas cavernicola | reverse complement strand
TGTCTTGCCTGTCGGTCACGCTCATGTTTACACCCCGCCTCCTCAAAATACGCCGCTAGACCTTGCCATTACAGGTGTTTACCCTGCTGAAAACAGCCGTATACAGGGGGCGTTATGTCGGTATTGAGTGTCAGGGTGTCCGAGCAGCAAAAAACCGCCATCGAGCTAGCCGCAAAAGCGGCCAATGTGAGTGTGCCGGAATACGTCAGACAGGCCCTATCCGTCGGGCAACTAGAGGCCCTTAAGCAGCAGCACCATGACACCGAGCAGGCGATTAGCACGCTACGTGATGAGCTGGCCAGCCTATCGAGCAAAGCCACAGACACCGCCACCACCTTCGCCACCTGTTTGGATGAGGCAGACAGCACCGCCCAGCGTATCCGCAGACGCTTAGACGGGGATCGGCTGTTTGTGGTGTGCATGGCAGGGGGAATTGGCTGGTTACTGGCGTTCTCGGCGGCCATGTTAGGGGTCTACTTGATGAGGTGATCGGTAGAGTCTACTTAGAGTCTAGAGAGTCATTAGAGGAGACGCTTAAGAGAGTCTGGCTAGAGTCTTCCTTGGCCTTTTGGAAGCATTTGATCGCCCCTTCCCACCGCAACCCTACTGGTGACAAGGCAGAGTAGGATCAGACTCTAGAGTCGACCCTAAGAAGACTCTACCAAGAGTCGGTAACGACTCTAAAAAACCACATCAGCGCTACAGTGCATCAGGAAAAAGCAGGTAACCCCAAGACCTCACAGGGATAATCTGCAAATCGCAGATTTGCGAGGGGTGTGGATAGTGAGCCCTCAAGAAGCAGGCTAGCCGGATGCAGCACGTTATTCAGAGGACTGGCTACCTTCCCCGCCAGTGGGCATAATCATTTTTATAATTTGATACTTCAAAATATGGATGTGATGGAAGAGCTACAAGCTAAGTGGACGTTTGACCAAGGGGGCTTTGCCAAAGCGCTGATC
>NZ_PGGC01000065.1 GCF_002795305.1 Aeromonas cavernicola | reverse complement strand
AAATACGCCGCTAGACCTTGCCATTACAGGTGTTTACCCTGCTGAAAACAGCCGTATACAGGGGGCGTTATGTCGGTATTGAGTGTCAGGGTGTCCGAGCAGCAAAAAACCGCCATCGAGCTAGCCGCAAAAGCGGCCAATGTGAGTGTGCCGGAGTACGTCAGACAGGCCCTATCCGTCGGGAAAATGGATGCCCTTAAGCAGCAACACCACGACACCGAGCAGGCCATCAAGGCGCTACGCGATGAGCTGGCCAGCCTATCGAGCAAAACCACAGACACCGCTACCACCTTGGCCGCCTGTTTGACTGAGGCGGACAGCACCGCCCAGCGTATCCGAAGACGCTTAGACGGGGATCGGCTGTTCGTGGTGTGCATTGCGGGGGGAATTGGCTGGTTACTGGCGCTTACGGCGGCCATGTTAGGGGTCTACCTGATGAGTTAACTCATAGGGGCTAAGTAGGGGCTAGAGACCCTTTTGACACAACCCCCATTTAGCCCCTATGGGTCATCTCAACCCCAGTAAATACGCGGTGGGCGCATTAGCCCCTATTTTTAACCCATTGATTGACAAGGTAGGGGCTATTTGTCCGCTAGGTAGCCCCTGTTCCACCCCCAAGGCAGCCACATATAGGGGTTCTTTTCGCTAATCGCAGACTGAAAACACCTTGTTTTGGGGCGTAACTCCCTGAGGTTCAGCCGTTATTTTGCAAATCGCAGATTTGCTACGGGTGTGGATATTGAGCCCTCAAGAAGCAGGCTAGCCGGATGCAGCTCGTTATGCTGAGGACTGGCCACCTTCCCCGCCAGTGG
>NZ_PGGC01000064.1 GCF_002795305.1 Aeromonas cavernicola | reverse complement strand
AGCGTGCAGGTGGTCGATGACGTGCCGGTGCAGCCTACTGAAATTAATACGAGAGTTGAGGAGTTTTCGAATCCGGGTACCAACCTGATGATTATCCTAGATACCTCGGGCAGCATGGATTACGCCTCTGGTGTTGCAGGTTATACAAGTCGAATGGCTATTGCCAAAGCATCTATTTTGCAGTTGATTAATGGCTATGATGACGTCGGCAACGTCATGGTTAGACTTGTGGGATTTGCCAGTACAGCGACGACCAATTTCTTGGGGTCAGGGGATATCTGGTTGACGGCTACCCAAGCATTGAATGTCATCAATACCATTACCGATACACTGGGCAGTGGCGGTACAGACTATGACGATGCGCTGATCAAGGCCATATCTGCCTATGACTCTGTAGGAAAGATAATTGGTGGCCAGAATGTTCTCTACTTCCTTTCTGATGGGGAACCGACCGAAAGTACAACTTGGTCCGGTGTGGCTGGATCAGGTAATAACGGTATCAATGGAGCCGAGCAGTCAGCTTGGCAAACCTTCCTGACCAACAATGATATTAAGGCTTATGCTCTTGGCATGGGAACTGGCGCAACGGCGCCGGCATTGGAGCCAATCTCTTACAATGGTGAGTCGGGCACAGACTTGCCTGCCGTCATTGTGACGGATTTGAGCCAGTTGGCCAGTACCTTGTCCGCGACTGTGCAGGTACCAACCACAGGTAATTTGCTGGTAGATACAGGGGTGATCTTTGGTGCTGATGGCCCAGCTACGTTGCCCATTACCAGTATTTCCCACGATGCCGACGGCAATCCAGCTACTCCTGATGTGATCTATACCACGGCTTATTCTGGTTACAACGCAGCTAACAATGTGCTGACGATCCCAACTCATGGTGGTGGCACACTGTCGGTCAACTTGCTGACCGGGGATTACAGTTACAGTCTGTCTCTAGATGTGGCGAATGACTACATGGAGACATTCCATTACACCATCACTGATGCTGATGGTGATGTGAAGAGTGGGGAGTTGAAACTTATCACCACAGATGCCAGCGAGGTGACTGTTTATGACAACAGTAATCATGCGTTGGTCTACGAGATTACAGTGCCGGGCGCCATAACGAGTGTTCCATTGAGCGACTTCACTACTACCAGCAATTCAGCGAATAGCGGCTCAAATTATAACCCTTGGGTTTATGATTCGTCCGGTACCGGTATCAGCGTGATCGATTTGGGCGGCAATACGATAGGTACAGCAGTGGCCACTAATGGAGATAAGTGGATTTCCAGTACCCTCAATAACACTACATTTGACGGCGCAGTGACTAGTGGCACCTTACGGCTTGTTGACAACAATGGGACATCTACTGGGGCCGCGACCCTGCTCACGCCAGAGTTCACGACCAGCGCAAGTGGGGCAACCACACTGAGTTTCGACTATGACAGAAGCAACGTAAATGCTAGTGATGTTGTTACTTGGAGCCTCTATCAGTTCAATGGGAGCACTTGGGAGCAACTCAGTGGTGCCGGTTTCAGTGGCAGTCTGGCTGCAGATCCGGGGCCATTGACAACGATCACGACAGGGACACTGGCCACGAATACTAAATATCGTGTTTACTTCTCGGTTAACGATGGTGGGGGGGCTTCAGCATCTCGCCTTGATTTGGACAACATCAAACTTAACGTTACCGCTAGCGCGACCACTGCCGTGTCAGTTGTGGCGGCTCAGGGGAATGTGCTGACAGATCTTAACTTTAACCCGATGAGTAGCGATCCTTGGGGGGCGATCGATGCACTTGGCAGTGAGGTCTCTGTGCTTAAGATCTGGAACGGCAGCAGTTATAGCGCAGTCACGACCAGTCAGACGATAGCAGGGCTTTATGGTTCCCTCGTGATCCAAAGCGATGGCTCTTACATTTACACTCCAAATCCGAACTTGGCCAATCAGGGTAAATCGGATGTGTTCACCTATCAGGTCGTACAAAATGATGGGGATCAGGACACAGCTCAGCTGACCATTGACATTGGTGCGACGCCAGTAACGGTGCCTACACCAATAGAAGGAGCGGCTGACGATAATATCATCAATGGAACAGCAGGGGATGATGTCCTGTTGGGTAATGGTGGTAATGACACTATTAATGGTAATAGTGGCAATGACCACATTGAAGGCGGTACTGGCAATGACACCCTCTATGGCGGCGATGGCAATGACATCTTACTGGGCGGCGTCGATGCCGACATCTTGGATGGTGGTATCGGTGAAGACATCCTAATCGGTGGGCTGGGATCTGACACCATGACTGGGGAAAGCGGCAAGGATACCTTCAAGTGGGCTGCGGGTGATGTCGGTGGTAGCGACATTATCAAAGACTTTACCACCGGTTCAGGTGGAGATGTTCTGGATCTGAGCGAGCTGCTCAGTGGCGAACAGGCAAATAAAACATCACTGGATGCCTATCTCAACTTCAGTAGTGGCCCAGGGACAGGTAAATCGACCCTGACGATTGATTTGGATGGGACGTCTGGCGGCACAACCCACACGATTCTCTTTGATAACATTGACTTAACCGCAGGAGGCACGCGGGCAGATCAACAGATCATTGAGGATCTACTGACTCAGGGTAATCTCAAGGTTGATCCATAGTCGCAGGTAGGGACCGATTGATTCGGTCCCTACTTTTTTACGCCATGGGCGGCTAAGATAGTGGCCGTTTCAATGGGGAGGGCTGGTAAGGGGGGATGATGGAGCCGTTTAATTGGGTCGACATTGATGGCATTCGTTATAGCTGGGATGGGCAAGGCAGCATTAGTTGTGCGGGGCGTTTTGGTTATCACGCCACTATCGCAGGCGATCGGCTGGATGGATTAGAGATTGAGAATGAAGCCGGTGAAGTAGCCGGAGGGCTGTATATCGATTTTGCGACGGCAACCGCTGCATATGTGCCGGTTGCGGGGACTGAACATGCCCATGCCATGATCTTGGTCGGTCATCAGCAGGGGCAGCAAGAGTATCCATTAAGCAGCTTAGGGGGTGACTCATTACACAATTTGTTAGAGCAATCTGATCCTTTGGCGTGGAGCCCGATCATGGAGCAAACGGGGCAATTTCCCCAAGATGCTCACCAACATGTGGCGGTGACTAGCCAAGTGTTGTCATGGGACTCGTTTCATTTTGAAGATGAGTCACTGCTGCCCGCTATTGAAGGGGTGCCGAGTTCGACACATGTGCCGCCACTGAGCGAGCCAATTGTCATGATCAGCCTTGAATTAACCAATCAGGTATTTGACCAGCTGCCGCCACTGCACGAGATATGAATCCTGCTTAGCCAAGGGCATAATCGCCTCACTTTTTACTTGATGAGGTCTTTTGCTATGTGGCGTCCCTTTTTTACCCTCTCTTTGTTAGCCATCAGTTCCCCACTGTTGGCGCTTGATATCCCTGAAGTGCCCCATTTGGTAGTGAGTGGAATGTCTGAACAAAGAGTAGAGCCCGATATGCTGACCCTTAATGTCTCGGTCACTGCCCTTGAAAAACAAGGTATTAAGGCCAAACAACAGGTCGATACTCGGGTCGCTGCGTTTTTTGGTCAGCTCGAAGGGCTTGGCATCAAGCGCAGTGATGTCGAGGCCGGTAATCTCATGGTCTCCCCTGAATATCAATACAGTGACAATAAGAAGCCGCTGTTGATGGGGTATCGTGCTCAGCGGCAGTTGGCAGTGAAGCTCTATCAACTCGATAAGTTAAGTCAGTTGATGGATACCGCGCTTCAAGCTGGGCTTGAGTCAGTGTCAGAGATTGAATATGGCTTGAAATCACCACAAACCATCAAGGAGCAAGCCCGGTTAGGGGCGGTGGAGGATGCGAAGCGTAAAGCGGAGTCCTTGTCTAAGGCATTTGGCATGAAGCTCGGCAAGGTTTATCGCGTCGAGTATCGCAATGGGTCAGCGATGCCGCTGTACAGCCGTAACCTGAAGGCATTAGCGATGGCGGATGCCTCTGCGGCGGTCGAAAACAGTTATCAGCAACAGCAGATAACGGTCACCGATAATGTTGAGGCGGTTTTTTTGTTGGAGTGATGGGTAAACCATTCTGCAAGCCATATTCGCTGCCAACAATCCAGTATCTCATTATCGTTATTTCTCGCAATTTACACTTATCCATCACCGTGCTGCTACGGTGCTGGGTATAGCGCCATATAAAAAGCCGACTCAGGGTGACCTGAGTCGGCTTTTGGTTAGCAGGAGCCTGCTTAGGCTGTCGCGGAGGCTATCTCGGCCACGTCTGGTGCCTGATGACGGATTAGGTAATCAAAGGCTCCGAGCGCAGCGGTCGCCCCTGCCCCCATGGAGATGATGATCTGCTTGAACGGCACCGTGGTCGCATCCCCTGCGGCGTAGACGCCGGGCAAGGAGGTGGCCCCTTTGGTATCGATCTCGATCTCGCCCGTACGGGTCAGGGCAATCTCGCTCCCTTTGAGGAACTCGGTGTTTGGCACCAAGCCAATCTGAACAAAGATACCCGCCACGTTTAAACGCTTGATTTCACCGGTGGTACGGTCTTCGTAATCCATGCCGACCACTCTGCTGCCATCACCGATCACTTCGGTGGTGCGGGCGCTCATGATGATGTCGATATTGCCCATGGAGCGGGCCTTTTTCTGCAGGACATCATCAGCGCGCAAGGTATCGGCAAACTCCACCACGGTGACGTGTTCAACAATACCGGCCAGATCAATGGCGGCTTCGATACCGGAGTTACCACCCCCAATCACCGCCACCCGCTTGCCTTTGAAGAAGGGACCATCACAGTGTGGGCAGTAGGCTACGCCCTTGGTGCGGTACTCGATCTCGCCCGGCACGTTCAGGTCGCGCCAGCGGGCACCGGTCGCTAGGATTACGGCACGGCTCTTCAAGGTGGCACCGGAGGCCAGAGCCACGTTGACATAGCCATCTTTGCTAATGGCGGCAGCGCGCTGTTCGGTGATCACCTCAACGCCATACTGCTTGACGTGCTGTTCTAGGCTTGCAGCCAGCTTCGGGCCTTCGGTATAGGGCACGGAGATAAAGTTTTCGATGCCGACCGTATCCATCACTTGGCCGCCAAAACGCTCGGCGACGATAGCGGTGCGAATGCCTTTACGAGCAGCGTAGATGGCAGCAGCAGCGCCAGCGGGGCCACCGCCGACCACCAATACGTCGTAGGGGGCTTTGTCACTGAGCTCGGCGGCTTTGCGCTCGCTGGCGCCAGTGTCGAGTTTGGCGACGATTTCTTCTAGCGAAATTCGGCCTTGGCTAAAGGGTTGGCCGTTGAGATAGACGTTCGGCACCGCCATGATTTGGCGCTCATTGACCTCGTCCTGAAACAGGGCGCCGTCGATCATGGTGTGGGTGATGCCAGGGTTGAGGGTCGCCATCAGGTTGAGGGCCTGGACCACGTCTGGGCAGTTGTGGCAGGTGAGGGAGATATAGGTTTCGAAATGGAACTCGCCCTTTAGCTGCTTGATCTGCTCTTGTACCGCAGCATCAGCCTTGGAGGGGTGACCGCCACTTTGCAGCAAGGCGAGCACCAGCGAGGTAAATTCATGACCCATGGGAATGCCGGCAAAGTGAACCCGTGGGGCTTGGCCCTGCGGTGCGACACTCATGGAAGGCTTGCGAGCGGCAGTGCCAGAGGTCTGGGTGATCTTGGGGGACATCTCGGCAATTTCGCTGGCCAGTGCCTGCAGCTCTGCGGATTTGTCACTGTCATTGCCGGATACGCTGATCTCGATGGGATTGACGATGTACTGCAGATAGGTGTTTAGCTGTTGTTTGAGAGTGGTATCTAACATGGTCGAATTCCTTCTTAATAATGGCGGATCGGTGGCATGGTGGTGCCGGCAACAGACCGACATAAATTCTGTGATCCGGAAAGAAAACCGGCCCTGAAGCGGGCCGGTCTTGGAGGCGGGAGGCTTAGATTTTGCCTACCAGATCCAGAGACGGGGCCAGAGTGGCTTCGCCTTCTTTCCACTTAGCTGGGCATACTTCACCCGGGTGGGATGCAACGTACTGAGCGGCTTTGACTTTGCGCAGCAGCTCCAGGGCATCACGGCCGATGCCGCCAGCGTTGATTTCAACGATCTGGATAACACCCTGTGGGTCAATCACGAAAGTACCGCGGTCAGCCAGGCCAGCTTCTTCGATCATCACACCGAAGTTGCGGGTGATGGTACCAGTCGGGTCACCTACCATCGGGTACTGCAGTTTTTTGATGGTGTCAGAGGTGTCGTGCCATGCTTTGTGAGTGAAGTGGGTATCGGTAGAGACAGCGTAGATCTCAACGCCCAGCTTCTGGAACTCTGCGTAGTTATCAGCCAGATCGCCCAGTTCAGTCGGGCACACGAAAGTGAAGTCAGCCGGATAGAAGAACACCACAGACCACTTGCCTTTCAGGTCAGCGTCAGACACCTGAACAAACTTGCCATTGTGGTAAGCGGTGGCGTTGAACGGCTTGATTTCAGTATTGATGTAGGTAGACATGTATTAGCTCCTTGTGATGTACATGTGCCCGTCTGATATGAATGACCCAGACCTGACGAGGCGTTTGACTTTCGATGAATGCATCATAGAGGGTCAATCTAATCGATTAAAGCCACAATTTTGAATCGCTTAAATCTACTTAATAGATTGCCAGTGTTGCGGTCATTAACATGAATTTCTCAGGTCTTCTGAGATAACTCGTTGTCGGGGTTCAACATCGGTGCGGGTCATCCCTTTTTCAAGGGGAGTGGTGCGATTTCGCTGGTTGTTTTTAACAAAAAAGACAGTGAGCGAGATAAAACCCAGTGACAAAGGAATGCACCCCGCACCGGGACAGCACCAACGTCTGCGCTTAGCGGGTGGGTAATGAGGTTGATGCTGCTGGTGTTAACGCCCATCCCATTGCTGCTGGTTGGCTATGGGCTGGGCGCAACGCATCAAAATGCGGGCAACTTAAGTGTGTTGGCGATGCCGATATTGCCGTGTGCGTACTTGCAATGGCCAATAGAGCAGGCTCTAAGCCCCTGCGAGGGGCTGTGACATCAGAAATCAGTGAGGGGCTCTTGTTGCTCCATCAGCTCAAGCAAATTAATGGCCACAGCAATAAAATCCGACTCGGTGACAATCCCGACCAATTGATGGTTCTTCACCACCGGTAGGCAGCCATATTTATGACGCTGCAAATAGAGTGCGGCTTCTTTGATGCTCGCCTGCGGCGCCACGGTGGCGACGTGGTGAGTCATGATCTCATCGAGTTGGATGCTGTCGGTAAACTCAGCTTCTTGTTCTGGGCTGATCAGCAACAACTTCGATTCCTGAGTAGCCAAAATATCGGAGAGGGTCACCAGACCAAGTAGGTGGTGGCGGTCATTCACAATCGGAATATGACGGATCCGCTCTTGCTGCATTAACGCCATCGCTTGCTTGACACTGTTGCTGGGCCCCAGCGTAAAAGGGTGTTTAGTCATTATCTCTAAGATGGTGATCATAAAAGCCTCCTTTCACTGTGTTGACCATTACCCTAGCCTAGGGGGCGCTGGCAAAACATGATCCGGGTCAACGCTGCTCGTTAAATCACCACTCATGGTGGGGTAAAGATAAAATCTGGGCGCTATGCCTTATCGGGATAGGGTTTTTGGGTTGCCTTGGCCAAGGGGGATAACTAGACTAGCCGCCGATTCCCCCGAGGTGAAAGATGCAAGTATCCGATTTCCATTTTGATCTGCCAGATGCGCTGATTGCCCGTTATCCGATGGCAGAGCGGACGGCGAGCCGCTTGTTGCAGCTCAATGGCCAAACTGGTGCTCTGCGCCACGGTCAATTTGTCGATGTGCTGGATCAGCTCAACCCAGGTGACCTGCTGGTGTTCAACAACACCCGCGTCATTCCGGCGCGGATGTTTGGCCAGAAGGCCAGCGGCGGCAAGTTGGAGGTATTGGTTGAGCGCATTCTGGACGAGCACAGCGTGTTGGCCCATGTCCGTGCCTCCAAGGCGCCCAAGCCCGGCACCCGGTTGATCATGGCGGCGGGGCCTGACGGCAAGAGCGTCGAGGCCGAGATGCGTGCCCGTCACGATGCCCTGTTCGAGATCCACTTCCTTGACCCGCGTCCGGTGCTGGAGATTTTGGAGGCCATCGGCCACATGCCGCTGCCCCCTTATATTGATCGGCCCGATGAGGATGCCGATAAAGAGCGCTACCAGACGGTCTACAACCAGAAGCCGGGCGCTGTCGCTGCGCCGACCGCGGGTCTGCACTTTGATACACCGCTGCTTGAGAAAATTCGGGCCAAAGGGGTTGAAACGGCCTTCGTCACCCTGCATGTAGGGGCGGGGACCTTCCAGCCGGTGCGGGTGGAGAAGATTGAAGATCACCACATGCATGCCGAGTATGCCGAAGTGCCGCAAGAGGTGGTGGCGGCCATCGCCGCGACCCGTGCCCGTGGTGGCCGAGTGATTGCGGTGGGGACCACCTCGGTGCGCTCTTTAGAGAGTGCCGCCAAGGTGACGTTGGCCCAAGGCAAGCCGCTGGCGCCCTTTTTCGGCGACACTGACATCTTCATCTTCCCAGGGTATGAGTTTCAGCTTGTTGATGCCATGGTCACCAACTTCCATCTGCCGGAGTCGACCCTGATCATGTTGGTCAGCGCCTTTGCGGGGTACGATCAGGTGATGGCGGCCTATCAGGCTGCGGTGGCCGAGCAGTATCGTTTTTTTAGCTACGGGGATGCGATGTTTGTCACCCGTCGCCGGGGCGATGCGTAAGTATCGCCGCTGATATCGGGCCGGATGGCCCTTCATGGTCAGACTGTTTCTCTGACCCACAGAGAGGTTGTAATGAAATTTGAACTGAAAACCACCGATGGCCGAGCCCGTCGTGGCCAGCTGGTGTTTGATCGCGGCGTAGTACAGACCCCTGCGTTTATGCCTGTTGGCACCTACGGCACCGTCAAGGGGATGACCCCAGAAGAGGTGCGCGAGAGCGGTGCCCAGATCCTGCTCGGCAATACCTTCCACCTCTGGTTGCGGCCGGGTCAGGAAGTGATGCGCGCCCACGGTGACCTGCATGACTTCATGAACTGGCAAGGTCCGATCCTGACCGACTCCGGTGGTTTCCAAGTGTTCAGCTTGGGTGACATTCGTAAAATCACCGAAGAGGGGGTGCACTTTCGCCACCCCATCAACGGCGAGAAAATCTTCCTCGACCCCGAGAAGTCGATGGAGATCCAATACGATTTGGGCTCTGACATCGTGATGATTTTTGATGAGTGCACCCCATATCCAGCTACCTATGAAGAAGCGCGTAAGTCGATGGAGATGTCGCTACGTTGGGCTAAGCGCTCCCGTGACAAGTTTGATGCGCTTGGCAATAAAAATGCGCTGTTTGGCATCATTCAGGGATCTGTCTACGAGCCACTGCGCGACGTGTCGCTCAATGGATTGCTGGAGATCGGCTTCGACGGTTATGCGGTCGGCGGTCTAGCGGTCGGTGAGCCCAAAGAGGATATGCACCGCATCCTTGAGCACGTTTGCCCGCAGATTCCCGCCGACAAGCCGCGCTACCTGATGGGGGTTGGCAAGCCGGAGGACCTGGTGGAAGGGGTGCGCCGTGGTATCGATATGTTCGATTGTGTGATGCCGACCCGCAACGCCCGTAATGGCCATCTTTTTACCACTGATGGGGTGGTCAAGATCCGTAACGCGAAATATCGCAGCGACACCAGCCCCTTGGATGCTGATTGCGATTGCTACACCTGCCAGCACTACAGCCGTAGCTATTTGCACCATCTGGACAAATGCAACGAGATCCTCGGCGCCCGTCTGAATACGATTCATAACCTGCGTTATTACCAGCGGGTGATGCAAGGTTTGCGGGACGCGATCGAGCAGGGTAAATTAAACGACTTTGTGACAGAGTTTTACCGTCGGCAAGGGAAGCCTGTGCCCCCATTAGCTGAAAATGACGTGAAATAACAACGAGTTATAATCTAGTTACCTAATCTACATCAATAAGAGGTTGTTAAATGAGTATTATCCCCCAGGCATATGCACAAGGCGCGGCTCCGGCAGCACAGAGTGGTGGTATGGAAATGATCATCATGCTGGCCGTGTTCGGTCTCATCTTCTACTTCATGATTTACCGCCCGCAAGCTAAACGTGCCAAGGATCATCGTAATCTGATGAGCTCACTCTCCAAGGGCGATGAAGTGCTGACCTCTGGTGGTTTGATTGGCAAGATCGCCAAAGTGGCGGCCGACAACGATTACTTGGTGATCGCCCTCAACGACCAGACTCAAGTCACGGTTAAGAAAGACTTTGTGTCTGCCGTGTTGCCCAAGGGTTCTATCCAGTCCCTTTAATCCGCCAAGGAGCACAGCGTGTTAAATCGCTATCCGCTGTGGAAATACCTGATGGTGATCGTGGTGATCGCCATCGGTTTTCTATATGCAGCCCCCAATCTTTACGGTGAAGACCCAGCGTTACAGGTCTCTGCTAGCCGCGGCGCCGAAGTCAAGCTAGAGACCCTTGATCTGGTGAACGAGACGCTAAATGCGGCCAAGATCCCAGTCAAGCATGCCGCGTTTGAGCACGGTTTTATTCTGGTGCGTTTTAAGAACACCGAAGATCAGCTCAAAGCCCGTGACGTGGTTGCCACTAAGCTGGGTGATAATTTTATTACTGCCCTCAATTTGGCGCCTGCTACGCCCGCTTGGCTCAACGCGATAGGTGCTGCGCCGCTCAAACTCGGTCTCGATTTACGTGGTGGTGTGCACTTCCTGATGGAGGTGGACATGGCCGAGGCGCTGACCAAGCAGCAAGAGCAGATGGTGCAAGATTTCCGCTCGGAGTTGCGTACTCAGAAGATCCGTTACTCCGGCGTGCGTCGGGTCGGTGATCAAGTACAGGTGCTGTTCCGTGATGAGGCAGATCAAGAGCGTGCGCTCTCTCACCTGCGTCGCCAGAACCCGGACTTGGCCTTTACGACCGAGCAAAAAGGGGATGAGTTGATCCTGCTGGCGGCATTGACCGAAGCCAAGATCAAAGAGGTGAAGAAGTATGCCCTTGAGCAGAACATCACCATCATCCGTAACCGGGTCAATGAGTTGGGTGTCGCTGAACCGTTAGTGCAGCAGCAAGGTGCCGAGCGCATTGTGGTTGAGCTGCCGGGTATCCAAGACACCGCTCGAGCCAAGGAGATCTTGGGGGCAACGGCAACGTTAGAGTTCCACATGGTGGATGAGACGGCCGATATTCAGGCCGCAGCTGATGGCCGTGTACCGCCTAGCTCTAAGGTTTACAACGATCGCAATGGCCGCCCAGTTGTCTTGCAAAAGCGGGTGATCTTAACCGGTGACCACATCGTGGGTGCTCAGTCTGGTTTTGATGAATACAGTCGTCCTCAGGTGAACATCAAGCTAGATGGCCAGGGTGGCAACAAGATGGCCAACTTTACCAAGGATAACGTGGGTAAAGGGATGGCCACCGTGTTCATCGAGTACAAACCGGTTGGCCAGCCAGGACCCGATGGCAAGCGTAAGTTCCGCAAGCAGGAGGAGGTGATCAACGTCGCCACTATCCAGTCGCGCCTTGGTAGCCAGTTCCGGATCACCGGTATCGACAACGCCAACGAAGCGCATAATCTGGCACTGCTGCTGCGTGCCGGTGCCCTGATCGCGCCGATCCAGATCGTGGAAGAGCGCACCATCGGCCCGAGCCTCGGTCAGCAGAACATTGACAGCGGGATGGAAGCCATCGGCTGGGCCATGCTGGTGATCGTGCTGTTCATGGGGATCTACTACCGCGCGTTTGGTTGGGTCGCCAACTTAGCACTCAGTATGAACTTGGTGTTGATCGTCGGTATTATGTCGATGATCCCAGGCGCGACCATGACCCTGCCAGGTATTGCGGGTATCGTCCTGACGCTAGGAATGGCGGTGGATGCTAACGTGTTGATCTACGAGCGTATCCGCGAAGAGATCCGCAACGGGCGGGGGGTCCAGCAAGCCATCCATCTGGGCTTTGACCGGGCTTTCTCGACCATCGCAGATTCCAACGTTACCTCACTCATTACCTGTGTGATCCTATTTGGTATTGGCACCGGCGCCATCAAGGGCTTTGCCCTGACGCTGGGTATCGGTCTGAGTGCGTCTATGTTTACCGCCATCACGGTATCCCGCGCCATTATCAACTTGGCTTGGGGTGGACGGCGCCTCGACAAGCTGCCGATCTGAGGATAGAGACGATGTTTCAGATTCTACATTTTGAAAAACCCATCCCCTTTATGCGTTATGCCAAGCCGGGTGTGGTTTTCTCTACCTTGCTGATGCTGATTGCGCTTTTTTTCCTGTTCGATCGAGGATTGAACTGGGGGCTCGACTTTACGGGTGGCACCACGATTGAGGTGGGGTTCCAGCAATCGGTTGATCTCGATGAAATGCATAAAGTATTGGATGAGCAAAAGATTGAAGGGGCAACCCTGCAACATTTTGGCTCCATTCGTGATGTGCTTGTACGCCTAACGCCCAAAGAGGGAGTGAAGGTGGAGCAGCAGGGGAATGAAGTATTAGCCGCCGCTAAGCTGATTGACCCTGCCGCTGTGCTTAAACGTGTCGAGTTTGTTGGGCCCTCGGTCGGCGATGAATTGGCGACCGATGGCGCACTGGCAATGCTTGCCTCGATCATCTGTATTTTGATCTACGTGGCAGTGCGTTTTGAGTGGCGTCTTGCGGTGGGGGGGATTATATCGCTCGTCCATGACGTCGTGATCACCCTCGGTGTGTTCGCCTATTTCCAGTACGAGTTTGACCTGACCGTGCTGGCAGCATTGATGACGTTGGTGGGGTACTCGCTGAACGATACCATCGTGGTGTTCGACCGCTTGCGGGAGAACTTTCGCAAGGTACGTAAAGGGGATACCGATTATATCTTGGATCTCTCTATGACCGAGACCCTGAGTCGTACCATCATCACCTCGGGTCTTACCTTTGTGGTGGTGCTGGCACTGCTGCTCAAAGGAGGACCACTGATCCACGGTTTTGCTGTGGCGATGGTTATTGGGGTTGCCTTTGGTACTTACTCTTCTATCTATGTCGCGAGTGCGTGTGCCATGTTCCTTGGCGTTAAGCGTGAACATATGCTGCCGGCTCAGGTAGAAAAAGAGGGTGAAGATCAGCAAGAGATATTACCGTAAACAGCAGAGCGCCTAAGGGCGCTCTTTTTTCATTGCAGAGTCAGCAGGAGGCGAGTGACATGCACCATAATCCCCGTTTTTTAGCATTGGTTGAGATGATCCGTTCTCGAGTTAACGAAACCGATGTCCATCAAATCAAGCGCTGGCAGGATGAAGGCCGGATATTTCATTTAGTCGATGTGCGTGAAGAGAGTGAATGGGCCAAAGGACATTTGCCCGGTGCAGTTTATTTGGGGCGTGGCATCATTGAGCGGGATATTGAAACCCGTTATCCAGACTGTGCTACTGAGCTTTACCTCTATTGCGGCGGCGGTTTTCGTTCCATTTTAGCGGCGGATAATCTGCAACAGATGGGCTATCACAAGGTGATCAGTGTTGACGGCGGCTTTCGCGGCTGGTTAGAGGCGGGATATCCTGTCGAATCTTGATTTATTTGTAGTGGAAGAGTTGCACTACATGACAAAGCGCGGGTTGGCCTTTACCATATGGGCGATAAAGCCTCAGTGTCGGAGTGTTCATTGAACGTCAGGAAAGGGATGAGATACTTATTCGGTATCTTGCTGCTGTCAGCAATGTGGGGTTGCAGTAGCACGAATCAAATGGGTGATGCTAAGGCACTGAAACCGCAGCCAGCATCGCTTGTGCTAGCGACACCGTTACAAGTCTCTTACCAAAGCGAGCTCGCATTGGCGCGACTTGGACAAATGCTCACCGAGCTTGAGCTGACTAGCGAGCAGCGGGCTGAGCTTTTTTATGAGCGTGCGGTGGTGTTTGATCGGGTTGGCCTTCGTTCACTTGCGCGCCTTGATTTCAACCGTGCTTTGCGGGAAAAGCCTAGTTTTGCAGAGGCTTATAACTTTATCGGTGTCTATCTGGTACAGCAGCAGAACTATGATGAAGCCTACGAGGCGTTCGATTCTGCTCTTGAATTAGCCCCCGATTACGACTTTGCCTACTTCAATCGTGGTATTGCACTCTACTATGGTAACCGTCCTGAGCTAGCCGCAGCGGATATTAAGCGTGTCTATGAAGTGCAACCGGAAGACCCTTACCGAGTGATCTGGCTCTATTTGGCCGAGCAGAAGATTAATGCCGCAGCGGCGATGAGTCGGATGCGCGAGCGGCTAAACCAGCATGATGATGGGGCATGGAACTGGGACTTAGTTCGCCTTTACCTCGGTGAAATCAATGCCTCGCAACTGATGGCTAATGTTGTCAAAGGGGTAAAGGATAATAAGGAGTTGGCTGAGCGGCTGTGCGAAACCTACTTCTATCTGGGCAAATTTGAGCTGGGTAAAGGTAATCGCAAAGAAGCTATCAGCTACTTCAAATTAGCGCTTTCCAATAATGTGTATGATTTTATCGAGCATCGGTACGCCCTGCTTGAGTTGGAGCTGATGGCCCGCAAGCCGTTGCCACCGGGGGCTCAGAGTAATGAGCCAGCGAAGAGCAGCGCATCTTCTTGAATACAAAGGCCTCGCGATGAGGCCTTTTTGTTGGGCGAATGGCGGGCTTATTCTACCAGACTCATGCCGGGGATCTGGCGCCAGTAGCCGTTGCAATCGCGATCCTGCTGCAGAACGAGGGGCTGATTGCCCTGCCGGTTGGCTTTGAAGCGGGCCAGCATCGCCAGCGTCTCCATCCCTTGCGGCGAAAGCCTGACCACATCCACCAGACCTTCCATACCAGTCAGCTCGTTACCCAGGTTGTAGCAGTAGCCGGACTGGGTCTGGATCCCGTTGAGATTGAACACCCGCTGCCCCTCGCGGCTGTTGGCCAGTCGTCCGGTGGGGTAGTGGATGCAGGCGAGCTCGCAGTTGTCCTTGGGCTTGTCGAGGGAGCGGGCGGTGAAGCAGCGCGCCGAGTAGGCGAGTGGCAGATGGCCGTAGGCAAACACCTCCACCTCAAATTGGTCGCGCAGGGGGCCCAGATCCTGAGTGAGCTGGATCAGCCAGTCACGGGAGAGCTCCACCGGCATGACCCAACGTTTCATCCCCTGTTTGAGCAGCATCCGCAGCACATCGGCGTTATAGGCGTTGATGGCGGGGCTACAGACAAAGGGGATCCCTGCTTCCCAGGCGAGTTGCACCGTACCGAGATCGTTGGCTTCGACCATCAAATCGCCGTTGTCGACCAGCCGCTTCACCTCTTTGAGCTCGGAGGGGGCGGAGATAAGGGCGAGGGTCGAGAGCACCACCTGCTTGCCGGAGTTGGCCACCTGACGGGCCAGCGCAATCCAGTCATCGACTTTGAGTTCGCGCCGCTTGCTGCAGACGGTTTCTCCCAGATAGATGATGTCGGCCTGGCTGTCGGCCGCAGCATGATAAAAGGCGTCGGTATCGGCTTTGGGCCAGTAGAAGAGCAGAGGCCCGAGAGAAAATTGCATGGATGGGCTCCTTATTGCCACTGACGATGGTAGGCGCCGAGGGTAGTCTGACTGCCTTCGGAGACGCGGGCGAGCTGGGCATCCCACTCAGCGTTGACCTGATAGGACTCGGGATTGGCCTGATAGGCATCGATGGCTGCACGCCATACCCGGGTCACTTGCTCCACATAGGCGGGGCTGCGCTGGCGCCCTTCAATCTTGACCGACTGGATCCCGGTCTTGAACAGCTCGGGCAAGAGACCCAGAGTGTTGAGACTGGTCGGCTCTTCCAATGCATGGTAGGTCTGGCCATCCACGTCGAAACGCCCCTTGCAGAGGGTTGGATAGCCGGCATTTTCGCCCGGGCCGTAGCGGTCGATCAGCACTTCGTTGAGCCGCGACTCGAGACCGCTAGGGGTCTCTTCCCAACGGACGAACTTGGCCGGTGAGCAGGCGCCGACGGTGTTGGGGCTCTCGCCAGTCAGGTAGGAGGAGAGATAGCAGCGCCCCTCGGCCATGATGCAGAGGCTGCCAAAGGCGAATACCTCGAGGCCAACATCGGTCTCACGGGCCAGTTGCTTGACCTGATGCATGGAGAGCACCCGGGGCAGCACTACCCGTGTAACATTGAATTGCTGCTGATAGAAGCGAATGGCGGCGGCATTGGTAGCGCTGGCCTGCACCGAGACATGGAGTTCCATCTCGGGGTAGTGGCGGCTGGCATATTCCAGCACGGCGAGATCGGCGATGATTAACGCATCGGCGCCGAGGGCCACCCCGCGATCAACCGCCTGTTTCCATCGCGCATCGGCCCCGGGATGGGCAAAGGTATTGATGGCAATATGCAGCTTGCGACCATGTTGATGCACATAATCCACCGCCTTCTCCAGTTTGCGGTCGGTAAAGTTGAGACCGGCAAAGTGGCGGGCATTGGTGTCATCCTTGAAACCGATATAAACGGCATCAGCCCCGTTATCCACGGCGGTTTTCAGTGCCGGCAAACTGCCTGCCGGACAGAGTAATTCCATTGGTACGCTCCGAGAGTGCATATGAAGGGCAAACGAGCCCTGATTGTATGCAGCCACGCACACCCGCTTTTTGACCTGAGGCAGTTTTGTGTGGTTTTACCCTTCTTGAGGTAACCCTGCACAAGTTTGATTTCCAACAGGATCTTGCCACTCTCCCTGTGTTTGAATGCGCAAAAAAGGGAGTCTATCGTGTTTCAACAACTGCAACGCCGCCTGGTCGAACAGGCTCCGCGCTTCTTGCGCCATCCCCTCAAATTGGTTCCTTTCAATCTGCAAAAGCAGCTGATGGAGGGCTTGCTGGCACGGGTATTCAAGGAAGCTATCGCGGATGGCGATTTCGAATTTCTGGCAGGCAAGTGGCTGAAAGTAAAGGTCACCGATCTGGCGCTGTGCTGGTATATCAGTGAGCAGAACGGTCAATTGGTGGTGGCGCGCGAGTGTGCCAAGGCCGATGTTTGTTTTAGCGGCACCGCCAACGACCTGATCCTGATTGCCGGTCGCAAAGAGGATCCGGATTCGCTCTTTTTCCAGCGCAAGCTGAAGATAGAAGGGGATACCGAACTGGGCCTTGAGGTGAAAAACCTGATGGACAGTCTGGACCTTGATGGTTTGCCCAGCTTAATGAAGTATCCATTGATGGACCTAGCGGGCCTCATTGAACAGGCCCGCGCTCATTCAGTGCCAACTGCGGTGGCAACGACGTCGGGGCGTTCGATCTCTTAATTTGTCCGCCCGAGCAACACATGGGCGGCGATAGTGGTGGCGGGTGTACAGACAGCGGCAGGCCCACAAGCAAGGGAGGATAGCCCATAAAGCGTGTAGGCCAGATAAGCGCGACAATCCTAACCCAAGCAACAACCAGCCAAAGGGCTGAGCTTCATAAAGCCACATCGGCAGCAACCAGCGTTTGGCGGGTAAAATCACTAAATCAGTGCGCCGATAACGGGAGCGCATGATCCAAGTCAAGGTCCCCGCGATGAACAGGAGTCCTCCCGCTAGCCAAAGCAGTGGTCCTTCACCCAGTAGTAAGATGGTGCAGGCCACAGCCAAATATAGGCTGGGCAATAACTCATAAAGTGGGCTAGGCAACACGATGTGCTGGCTCCTTGCTGATCTGGCGGCTCATCAATGAGTGTAACGTGGCTTTGTCACTCCTTCGGCTACGCAGTAACCAAGTATCAGACTTTTATCGGGCTATCAAGCACCATTAACGGTGCCAAAATCACCATGGCCTATGTTACAATTGCGCGCCATTTTTGACTGAAGATTGATGAGGCATGCTGGATCAGATACGAATTGTATTGGTAAACACCTCTCATACCGGCAACATGGGGTCTGCAGCGCGCGCTATGAAGACCATGGGACTGAGTCACATGGTGTTGGTTGACCCGCAAGCCTTGCCGGATGACAGTGCTTACGCCCTAGCCGCAGGTGCCAGTGAGATGCTGGCCAACTGTCGTATCGTATCCACGCTCGACGAGGCGATTGCCGATTGTGGTCTGGTGATTGGTACCAGTGCTCGTTCTCGTACGTTGAGCTGGCCTATGCTGGGGCCGCGCGAAGCGGGTGAGAAGTTGGTCGCTGAGGCGCCGCGACACCCGGTTGCGTTGGTATTTGGCCGTGAACGCACCGGTCTTACCAATGATGAGCTACAAAAGTGCCACTACCACGTGGCGATTCCTGCTAATCCTGAGTACAGCTCCCTCAATCTCGCCATGGCGGTACAGACCCTCTGCTACGAAGTAAGGATGCACTGGCTGCAACGCCAACCTGATGAAGAAAACATAGAAAGCGTTTTTGATTACCCTACCGCTGAGCAATTGGCTGGGTTTTATCAGCACCTTGAACAGACGCTGCTTCAAACAGGGTTTATCAGTGACGACCATCCTGGTCATGTAATGAGTAAATTACGTCGCTTATTCAACCGTGCTCGTCCACAGACGGCAGAGCTCAATATTTTGCGTGGAATTTTAACGTCGGTGCAAAAACAGAGACCGCAGGATAAACCCGACTAAACGAGTCAACTATATACTTGACTGAATTAGTCGGGTATGTGACCATGCCACCGTGTTGATTGGTTCGCAAAATGGTAAGGCATATGAGACTGACTTCAAAAGGACGTTACGCGGTGACTGCCATGCTCGACGTGGCATTACATGCAGAGCAGGGGCCCGTGCCTTTGGCTGATATTTCCGAGCGCCAAGGCATCTCGTTATCCTATCTGGAGCAGTTATTTGCCCGCCTACGTAAGCATGGTCTGGTGAGCAGCGTACGAGGCCCAGGTGGTGGCTATCGCCTTGGATTAGCGCCAGACGCTATCTCTGTAGGTGAGGTGATCACCGCCGTTGATGAGTCGGTAGATGCCACTAAATGCCTCGGTAAAGGGGGATGTCATGGTGGCACCCAGTGTCTCACACACTCCCTGTGGCGGGATCTCAGTGAGCGCATTTCTAGCTTTTTGGGTGACATCACATTGGCGGAATTAGTGAGTCAGGCCGATGTTCGCCGGATTGCTGGTAAGCAAGATGAACAGATGAAAACCGTGTTGTCCCTGGTTGAACGGGCAGAACGCGGCGATGTGAGCTTAAAAGTCCAACTATAAACAAACGTGCTTTCCACAGCTTGCCGATGTGTGGCGTTAGCTGTAACGGAGAAAAACATGAAACTGCCTATTTACCTTGATTACTCGGCAACCTGTCCGGTAGACCCCCGTGTCGCAGAAAAGATGATGCAGTGTCTGACCATGGATGGGCTGTTTGGTAATCCTGCTTCTCGTTCCCACCGTTTTGGCTGGCAAGCCGAAGAAGCGGTAGACCTGGCCCGTAATCAAGTGGCAGAGCTCATCGGTGCTGACCCGCGCGAGATCGTGTTTACCTCGGGAGCGACCGAGTCTAATAACTTGGCGATCAAGGGGATTGCACACTTCTACGCCGGTAAGGGCAAACACATCATCACCTCCAAAACTGAGCACAAGGCAGTACTCGACACCTGCCGCCAGCTGGAACGTGAAGGTTATGAAGTCACCTACCTCGAACCCATGCCAAATGGGTTGTTCACCCTTGAGATGATCACCGCAGCCCTGCGTGATGACACCATTTTAGTCAGCATCATGCACGTCAATAACGAGATCGGTGTGGTGCAAGACATCGCGGCCATCGGTGAGCTGTGCCGTTCACGCAAAATCCTGCTGCATGTGGATGCGGTACAAAGCGTCGGCAAAATCCCAGTAGACGTAGAGGCTCTGAAGGTCGATTTGCTCTCTGTGTCCGCTCACAAGGTCTACGGGCCCAAAGGCATTGGTGCTCTTTATGTCCGTCGTAAGCCCCGTGTTCGTCTGGAAGCGCAGATCCATGGTGGTGGTCACGAGCGTGGTATGCGTTCTGGCACCTTAGCGACTCATCAGATTGTTGGCATGGGCGAAGCGTTTCGTATTGCCAACGAAGAGATGGCCAGTGAAGGTCCGCGTGTCATGGCCCTGCGGCAACGCTTGTGGGACGGCATTAAAGACATTGAAGCCGTTTACATTAATGGTGATCTAGAGCAGCGGGTGCCGGGCAACCTTAACGTCAGCTTTGCCTATGTAGAAGGGGAGTCCCTCATCATGGCGCTCAAGGACCTGGCTGTTTCCTCTGGGTCTGCTTGTACCTCTGCCAGCTTAGAGCCCTCCTATGTACTGCGGGCGCTGGGTCTCAATGACGAATTGGCCCACAGTTCGATCCGCTTCAGCATGGGACGCTTTACCACTGAAGCTGAAATTGATTATGCAATCCAGCTTATCCGTGACTCCATCGGCCGCCTGCGTGAGATGTCTCCGCTGTGGGAGATGTACAAGGATGGTGTCGATCTAAATACGGTCGAATGGGCTCATCACTGATCCCACTGGGTCGGTGAACAACGGCATTAAAGGAGTGAGATATGGCTTACAGTGAAAAAGTGATCGACCACTACGAAAATCCTCGCAACGTAGGCGGCTTCGACAAGAATGACCCAAATATCGCCACTGGCATGGTGGGAGCGCCCGCCTGTGGCGATGTGATGAAACTGCAACTGAAAATCAGCGATGATGGCATTATCGAAGATGCCAAGTTCAAGACCTATGGCTGTGGTTCTGCGATTGCTTCTAGCTCGTTGGTGACCGAATGGGTCAAAGGTAAGACGTTAGATGAGGCGGCGAGCATCAAGAACACTGACATTGCCGAAGAGTTAGCGTTGCCACCGGTAAAAATCCACTGCTCGATTCTGGCTGAAGATGCCATCAAGGCGGCGATTGCCGATTATAAGCAGAAGAAAGGTCTCTAAGGTCAGGAGCGCAGTATGGCCATTACCATGACAGATGCCGCCGCCGCGCGGGTCTCCTCCTTTCTGGCTAACCGAGGCAAAGGCATTGGCCTGCGCCTCGGCGTCAAAACCACCGGTTGTTCTGGCTTAGCCTATGTGCTTGAGTTTGTGGATGAACTGGCGGAGGAAGACAAGGTATTTGAGCAACACGGCGTCAAAGTCATTGTCGATGCTAAGAGTTTGATTCATCTAGATGGCACCGAGCTGGATTTCGTCAAAGAGGGCCTCAATGAGGGCTTTCAATTTAACAATCCCAACGCCAAAGGCGAGTGTGGTTGCGGCGAAAGTTTCAGTGTCTAAGAGGATGTCATGAACTACTTCGAGCTATTTGGGCTGGTTGAATGCTTTGAGCTCGACACCCAGCAACTGGCGCAAACTTACCGCCAGTTGCAATCCCAGTATCACCCCGACCGCTTTGCTACTGCCCCTGAGGGCGAGCAGTTAGCGGCAGTGCAGCGTGCGGCTCGGATCAACGATGGCTTCACCACCCTCAAGGCGCCGTTATCTCGGGCCGAATATCTGCTCTCACTGCGTGGCACCGATCTTCGTGGTGAGCAGCAAACACTGCAAGATACCCCCTTTCTGATGCAACAATTGATGTGGCGTGAACGGCTGGCTGACCTGAAAGAGGAGCCGGAACCTGAGCGAGCCATCAAGGATTTTCGCCAAGAAATCAGGCATGATCATCAGCTGTTGATGCAGCAGCTGACCCAGATGCTCGCCACTGGCGATGAGCTGCGAGCGGCAGATTACGTCCGCAAACTCAAGTTTATCGACAAGCTCCTCGAAGAGCTGGAACGATTCGAAGACTCACTTTTTGAGTCTTGATCCTTTAACGCTGGAAGTTTGATTACCCATGGCATTATTGCAAATCGCCGAACCCGGTCAGAGCGCAGTTCCCCATCAGCATAAGCGTGCCGTCGGCATCGATCTCGGCACCACCAACTCTCTCGTTGCTGCGGTTCGCAGCGGTCACGCCGACACCCTTTGCGATGAACAAGGACGCGACCTGCTCCCGTCAGTGGTGCACTATCAAGGCGGCTCGATTCGAGTTGGGGTTGATGCCAAGCGCGAAGCGGCACGTGATCCTCACAACACCATCGTCTCGGTCAAACGGATGATGGGCAAGGCGCTGATCGATATCGATACCCGCCAGCAGCCTTACCAGTTTGTTGCCGCCGACAATGGCATGCCACAACTGCAAACCCGTCAGGGGCTGGTCAATCCGGTGCAGGTCTCGGCCGAAATTCTCAAAAAACTGGCCGAACGTGGCGCCCAGACCTTGGGGGGCGATCTCGACGGTGTGGTCATCACTGTGCCTGCCTATTTTGATGATGCCCAGCGCCAAGGCACCAAAGATGCGGCTCGTCTGGCCGGTCTGCATGTGCTGCGGCTGCTCAATGAGCCGACTGCGGCCGCGATTGCCTATGGCCTCGACTCCGGTCAGGAAGGGGTGATTGCGGTTTATGATCTGGGCGGTGGAACCTTCGATATCTCCATCTTACGGCTCCATCGCGGCGTTTTTGAGGTATTGGCAACCGGTGGTGATTCGGCCCTCGGCGGCGATGACTTCGATCACCTGCTGGCGGACTGGGTCAAGGCGCAGGCGGGCCTCTCTGGTGATCTCGATGCCCATCTGCAGCGTGAGCTGCTGGATGTGGCTGCTGCCGTCAAACACGGTCTGACCGATGCCGAGCAGGTTGTATCCAGCTTCGCCGGCTGGCAGGGTACGGTTGCGCGCGAACAGTTCGATGCACTCATTACCCCACTGGTGAAACGGACCTTGCTGGCCTGCCGCCGCGCCCTGCGCGACGCTGGGCTTGAGCATGAGGAGGTGTTAGAGGTGGTGATGGTGGGCGGCTCCACCCGTGTTCCTTTGGTGCGTGAGCAGGTGGGGGCGTTTTTTCAGCGCACACCGCTGACCAGCATAGACCCGGACAAGGTGGTCGCCATCGGTGCCGCCATTCAGGCCGATATTCTGGTGGGTAACAAGCCGGATGCTGAGATGCTGTTGCTGGATGTGATCCCGCTTTCCCTTGGTCTGGAAACCATGGGGGGCCTCGCTGAGAAGGTGATCCCGCGCAATACCACTATTCCGGTGGCGCGGGCTCAAGAGTTCACCACCTTCAAGGACGGCCAGACGGCGATGGCCATTCACGTGGTGCAAGGGGAACGTGAGCTGGTGGCGGATTGCCGCTCATTAGCACGTTTTACCCTAACCGGTATTCCTCCCATGGTGGCGGGTGCTGCCCATATTCGTGTGACATTTCAGGTCGATGCCGATGGGCTGCTGTCAGTGAGTGCCATGGAAAAATCCTCTGGGGTACAGGCTGAGATCCAGGTCAAGCCCTCCTATGGCTTAGGGGAGGATGACATTCTCTCCATGCTCAGCGCGTCCATTACCCATGCTCAGCAAGATATGGCCGCTCGCATGTTGGCAGAGCAACAGGTGGAGGCTGATCGGGTCGTTGAAAGTCTTAACGCGGCGTTAGCTGTGGATGGTGAGGCCCTGCTCAATGGAACTGAACGTGCCGCCATTGATGGCGCCATCGCCCATCTGCTGGCCATGCGCCAAGCGGGAAATACTCATCAAATCAAAGCGGCCATTGAGGCAGCAGATGCTGCCAGTGGTGAATTTGCTGCCCGCCGGATGGACACATCCATTCGTAAGGTGCTGGCCGGACAAAACGTCAACAAGGTGTAATATGCCCAAACTGATTATTCTGCCCCATCCCGAGCTGTGTCCGGACGGGGTGGCGCTCGAAGGTGAAACTGGCGAGACCATCTTAGAGGTGGCGTTACGCGCAGGCATTGAGATCGAACACGCGTGTGAGAAATCCTGCGCTTGTACGACCTGTCACTGTGTCGTGCGGGAAGGGTTTGACTCCCTGGAACCGAGCGATGAGTTGGAAGATGACATGTTAGACAAGGCATGGGGGCTGGAGCCGGAATCGCGTCTTAGCTGCCAAGCCAGGTTGGCGGACGACGATCTGGTGGTCGAGCTACCCAAGTACACTCTAAACCTCGCCTCTGAGCGTCATTAATTACACATAAGTACCGTGGGCGAGCAGTATCTCGGGGGCCAGTAGTGATATGGTGAAGGCCGTAACCTTAGTGGGGTACGGCCTTTTTCATGGCTATTTTGCCCCCAAAAAATTGATTTAAATGCCACTAAAAAGGAAGCAAGAGACCATGGCTGACATGATGAACGTTCGGTTATCCCTTCAGGCTGCGGCTGCCCATTGGGGCAACGGTGCCCAGCTTAGTTTCAACGATGATCAGAGCCATATCCACGTAGGCTCAGCTCGCCACGAAAAAGAGGTATTACGTATTGTGCAGCGGGCGGCCCGACGTCTTGAGTCCAGTGGCATCAAGCGGGTGACATTGGTGGGGGACGCGTGGGATCTGGAGCGCCGCTACGCGTTTGCGCAGGGATTTTATGCCGCCAAAGGGGTACGTGAACTCGATTTCGGCGCACAAAGCGTCGCACAGGCAAGCGAGCTGGAGGCGTTACTCAAGGCAACGCGTTGGGTGCGGGACATCACTAATGGTACCCCTGAGGAGATCTACCCCATGAGCCTAGCGGAGTCGGCACTGCTGCTGATCCGTTCGCTGGCTGGTGACCAGGTGACAGCCTGTATCACGGCGGGCGAGGCGCTCCGGGAAGCGGGTCATGTTGGGATCTGGTCGGTCGGGCGGGGTAGCGAGCGTGAACCGGTACTGCTTGAACTTGACTATAACCCGACCGGTGATCGCAACGCGCCAGTGGTCGCCGCGCTGGTCGGGAAGGGGATCACCTTCGACTCTGGCGGTTATTCGATAAAGTCCTCTGACAACATGTTGGCGATGAAGTCTGACATGGGGGGGGCTGCGATGGTCACAGGGGCATTAGCGCTAGCCATCAGTCGTGGGTTGAATAAACGGGTGAAGTTGATCCTCTGCTGCGCTGAGAATTTGATTTCGGGGAGCGCATTTAAACTGGGTGACATTCTGACCTATAAGAACGGTGTGTCGGTGGAGATCCAAAATACCGATGCCGAGGGACGCTTGGTGCTTGCTGATGGCTTGATGGCGGCATCAGACAGTGGCGCGGCCTACATCCTCGATGCGGCAACCCTGACCGGTGCGGCCAAAATGGCGTTGGGGCGTGATTACAACGCTGTTTTTGCCCTCGATGAAGCCGAGCAGCAGCGCACCCTAGCGGCTGCCAAAGCAGAACAGGAGCAGGCGTGGGCACTGCCACTGGAGCCTTGGCATACCAGTCAGCTGACCTCGGCGTTTGCTGATTTGGGTAACATTGCCTCTGCCGAAGGGACCGCAGGGGCGACCACCGCGGCCGCGTTTTTGTCCCGATTTGTCCGTGATGAGGGCAGAGGCTGGGTGCATCTGGATTTAGCCGCTTCCTATCAAAAATCGGGCAACGATCTGTGGGCCACTGGTGCCAAGGGCCATGGTCTGCGCACTATCGCACGTTGGCTGCAAGAGGTGACGGCATGAACATCTGGTTAAGCCGTGAGTTTGCCCCTGCGGAATGGGGCGAGGGAGCACTGCTTTCGCACCGGGCTGATGGCATGGTGATCCATCTGGTGAGCGCGCATCCGTTGCTTGACATCCAGCAGGCTGCTCGTCGTCTGTGCGGGCAAGGGCTACATAAGGTCAGCCTCGCCGGTCATTGGGAACGGGAGCAGCAGTGGGCTTTTGCCCAAGGGTTCCAGACTCCCAAAGTAGAGGTGCAACTGCAGTGGGCCATGTCGTCGGAAGCGGATCGAGAGGAGCTAGAAGCGCGTTGGCTCTGTGGGCGCTGGGTGCGCGAGATGACCAACGCGACGCCTGAGCAGTTGGGACCGCTCGAATTGGCGATTGAGGCTGCGGCCTTTATTACCGAGCTGGCACCCGATCAGGTGAGTCACCGCATCTTGAAAGGGGAAGCCTTGCAGCAGGCCGGTTGGGTCGGGATCTATCAGGTTGGCCGAGGCAGCGATCGTGAGCCTGTATTGCTGGAGCTTGATTTCAACCCCAGCCGTGATCCTAAGGCACCAGTGGCGGCAGCCTTAGTTGGCAAAGGGATCACTTTTGACTCCGGTGGCTACTCCATGAAGAGCTCCGAGGGCATGCTCACCATGAAATGTGACATGGGGGGCGCCGCCATGGTGACTGGCGCGCTGGCACTGGCCATGCTGCGCGGACTTAACAAGCGAGTGAAGCTCATTCTCTGCTGCGCCGAGAATTTGGTGTCCGGTCATGCTTATAAGCTGGGGGATATCCTCACCTATAAAAACGGCATCACGGTCGAGATTGTCAATACCGACGCCGAGGGGCGACTGGTGCTAGCAGATGGCTTACTGCTGGCGAGTGCATCGGGCGCGCCGCTCATCATCGATGCCGCGACCCTGACCGGTGCCGCCGTGATGGCCTTGGGTGGGCGTTATAATGCGCTGTTTGGTTTAGACAAGGGGCTGGTCAGTCGGGCCATGGCCTATGCCGAGGCTGAACATGAACCCGCCTGGCCGTTACCACTGGAGCCGTGGCATCGCCAGCAGTGCCCGTCCCATTATGCTGACACGGCTAATAGTCGGCCGGTGAAGGGTGGCGGGCCTGGTGGCGCCTCTAATGCGGCGGGTTTTCTCTCCCGTTTCGTCGGTGAAGAAGGGCAGGGGTGGCTACATATCGATCTGGCCGCCTGTTTCAGTGACAACGGCGATGCGAGCTGGGCGCCTGGGGCTAACACCCTAGGGATGCGCACCATCGCACGTACCTTACTGGCAGAGATCAACTGATGTGACTCGGCAAGGCTCATTGAGCCTTGCCGTTGTGGTGCTTAAATAGTGAGCTAAATGTGTCTTTTCGACGGTCTCAATGCGTAATCGTGCTCAAGCGCACATTTTTATCATGATGTGTAGTTAAACTGCGCTGTGATGTTGATTTGAAGGAGGCTGATTTTAATAAAAAGTTACTGTATTGTGTGTTTTTTCGAATCTTGTTTACGTATAATCGCCGCCGAACATCAATTTTAACAATAAAATACTGTCGTTAAGGAAAGAACGCCATGGCCATCGAACGTACCTTCTCTATCGTTAAACCGGATGCGGTTAGTAAAAACTTGATTGGCGCCATCTATGGCCGCTTTGAAAGTGCTGGATTAAGAGTGGTTGCCGCTAAAATGCTGCACATGACCAGTGAGCAGGCTGGGGGCTTCTATGCCGAACATAAAGAGCGCCCTTTTTATGAAGCCTTGGTCAACTTTATGACCTCTGGCCCGGTGATGGTTCAGGTGCTGGAAGGGGAAGATGCGATTCGTCGTCATCGCGAAATCATGGGGGCGACTAACCCTAAAGAGGCGCTGGCTGGTACATTACGCGCATGTTATGCCGAGAGCATCGATCGCAATGCGGTCCATGGCTCTGATGCCCCCGCCTCGGCAGCTCGTGAGATTGCCTATTTCTTCTCTGACAACGAGATTTGCCCACGTAGCTGATCGAGTCAGTGTGATATCCGTTTTGGGGAGCTTCGGCTCCCTTGTTGTTTTTGGTATTCACGGCAGGGCACTTCTCTAGGTAGCAAGGGAGGTCCATAATTTGTACAATGCCGCCCCCTGACACCGTCAGCTAATCATTCATGAAGTGTGTGAACTGAGGCCATTGATGAGCGAAACAAAAACCAACCTGCTGGATCTTGATCGGGATGCCATGCGTGCTTTTTTCGTTGAATTAGGCGAGAAGCCGTTTCGGGCAGATCAGGTAATGAAATGGATCTATCACTTTGGTTGTGATGATTTCGATCAGATGAATAACGTCAACAAGGTATTGCGTGAACGTCTCAAGGCCATTGCCGAGATTCGGGCGCCTATCGTCAGCCGTGAGCAGCGATCTAGCGATGGCACCATCAAGTGGGCATTGCAGGTAGGCGATCAAGAGGTAGAGACTGTTTATATTCCTGAAGATGACAGGGCCACGCTGTGTGTGTCTTCTCAAGTAGGCTGTGCGCTGGCGTGCACATTTTGCTCTACGGCTCAGCAGGGCTTTAATCGAAATTTGAAAGTATCGGAGATCATTGGGCAAGTCTGGCGAGCGGCTAAGGTGGTCGGAGGCAAACGGCCTATTACTAACGTGGTCATGATGGGAATGGGAGAGCCGTTACTCAACCTGGCTAACGTGGTGCCCGCGATGCGTCTGATGATGGATGATTTCGGTTACGGCATCTCCAAGCGTCGCGTGACCATATCAACTTCCGGTGTGGTGCCTGCGCTGGATATGCTGGGCGATCAGATTGATGTGGCGCTGGCTATCTCTTTGCATGCGCCAAATGACAAATTGCGTTCAGAGATCATGCCGATCAATGATAAGTACAATATTGAGGCCTTCTTAGCAGGGGTGCGCCGTTATCTTGGTAAGTCTAACGCCAATGGTGGTCGAGTGACGGTTGAGTATGTCCTACTCGATCACATCAATGATGATATGCAACATGCCCATGAACTGGCCAAGGTGCTTAAAGACACCCCGAGCAAAATCAATTTGATCCCGTTTAATCCCTTCCCAGGTAACCCTTATGGTAAGCCGAGTAATAGCCGTATCGATCGGTTCTCCAAGGTGCTGATGGAGTATGGGCTTACGGTGATCGTACGCAAAACGCGGGGTGATGACATCGACGCGGCCTGTGGCCAGTTGGTGGGGGATGTGATTGATCGGACTAAACGCACTATTAAAAATCGGATGCAACAGGATGGAATTTCCGTCAAAATAGTCTGATTGCTAAGCCATTGTATAGTCAGGGAATGAATACACGTGCATTAATCGTTTTGGCTGTGTTTTGTGCGCTACCCGGTTGTGTAACAGAGACAACTTACACTGGCCAAAACTCAACTCAGCGTGAAGTGGGGCCAGATCTTAAGGCTGCGGCTCAAACTCGGCTTGATTTGGGGATTCAATATCTTCGTCAAGGCAACACTGAACAAGCCAAATTTAACCTTGATCGTGCCCTACAATACGATCCCAATAACCCCCGCGTTCAAATCGGTTTTGCCTATTTTTACCAACAGGTCGGGAATTTTAAAGCGGCTGAGGAGAGTTATAAAAAAACCCTTGATATTGATCCGCTCAATGCTGATGCGATGAATAATTATGGCGCTTTTCTTTGTGACCGCGGTAGGTTCGATGAGGCAGATTTAGCGTTTAATAACGCAGTCGCCCAGCCTGGGTATGTCAAAATTGCCGATACCTATGAAAATGCAGCACTTTGTGCGCTGCAAAATCGCAGAAATGATAAAGCAAATGAGTATTATCGCTTGGCCTTGGGGTATAATCCTCTTAATCCAAGGTTATTGCTGGACTTGGCTGAGCTTTCCATGAAAGATGGTAAGCTACCTGATGTTGAAGCCTATCTTTCGCGTTTTGCCGATGTATCGGCTGAGACGCAGAGCAGTCTCTGGTTGAGATTGCGGTTAGCGCAGGCCATGGACAAACCAGCATTACTTCACAAATTCGGGACTGAGCTGGTAAGGCAATATCCCACTTCGCAACAAGCCAAGCGTTATTTAGCCAATGACTACTGAACAGCAATATGATTTTCAAGACGATTCTCAGGCAGCAGGCCCAGGCCAGTTGCTGCGCGATGCTCGTGAACAGCTTGGCTGGACACGGGAACAAGTTGCGTCTCGCCTTCACCTTCGTCTGACCCTGATCGCCGCAATTGAATCAGATACATACGATAAACACACTTCGCATACTTTTATTCGGGGCTATTTGCGCACCTATGCCAAATTGGTCGGTATTCCAGAGGAGACGATCTTAGCTGCTTATGAAAAACTGGGATTGACGCCTCCTGATAACATAGATATGCAAACTTTTTCTCGTCGCTCTCGCCAGCAAGCCAACGATAGTAAGTTGAAGGTTGTCACTTGGTTGGTCATCCTCGTACTGATCGGTCTCTCCGTTGCGTGGTGGTGGCAGAGTACGGCTCGTCGCTCAGCGGGGGATGTCGCGTTGGCTGCCACTGAGATGAATGTGGTGGCGACGCCACAAAGCGAGCCTGCGGCCTCGAACACATCGGCCGTAGATAGCCTACCTGCCAATCCTGCTCCTGTGGCGGCAGATGCCCAGAGTGTGCCCACTGAGGCAGCAGACTTATCTATTTCCAGTGCGGTTAATACCGTTGCTACTACGGCCAGTGAGGCGGGCAGCAGCGCACCTGATGCGGCGCAATCAGCCACAGTGGTGGCCGAAGCAGCTGCAGTACCACCAGCGGCGACGCCACAGCTCAAACTCAATTTTACCGCTGACTGCTGGTTAGATGTGAAAGATGCCAATGGCAAGACGCTATTCAGTGGGCTCAAAAGAGCTAATGATGAACTCCTGCTCGAAGGTGCAGAACCTCTGCGACTCATTGTCGGTGCCCCCATCGCGGTCAAATTGGAATACAAGGGCACTGCATTTGATATGAGTCGTTATAACGGCCGCACTGCCCGTTTCTCATTGCCGCAGGAGTAATCTGCTCGTTATGTCCGCTCACGTATCCCCTATTGTTCGTCGAAAGTCTAGGCAGATCATGGTGGGTAAAGTACCGGTTGGGGGCGACGCTCCCATCACAGTACAAACCATGACCAACACGAAAACCACTGATGTCGCCGCGACTGTCGAGCAAATTCAGCGTATCGAGCGAGTCGGCGCTGATATCGTCCGAGTGTCAGTACCCACCATGGAAGCCGCAGAGGCTTTTCGCCTCATCAAGCAGCAAACCCGTATTCCCATCGTCGCCGATATCCACTTCGACTACCGCATCGCTTTAAAAGTGGCCGAGTACGGTGCAGACTGCCTACGTATCAACCCAGGCAACATTGGCAATGAGCAGCGAGTACGTGCTGTCGTTGACTGTGCACGGGACTTGAACATCCCGATTCGGATCGGGGTCAACGGTGGGTCGCTGGAGAAAGATATTCAGGAAAAATATGGCGAGCCAACCCCAGAGGCATTGGTGGAGTCTGCCATGCGTCACGTGGATTACCTGACGCGGCTCGATTTCCAAAATTTTAAGGTAAGTGTCAAGGCATCCGATGTGTTTCTGGCGGTGGGTGCCTATCGCCTGCTGGCCAAACAGATCGAACAGCCACTTCATTTGGGCATCACTGAGGCGGGCGGTTTCCGCGCTGGTGCAGTGAAGTCCGCCATTGGCCTTGGCATGTTGCTGGCCGATGGTATCGGTGACACCTTGCGTATCTCGCTGGCCGCCGATCCGGTGGAAGAGGTGAAAGTGGGATTTGATATTCTCAAATCCCTGCGTATTCGTTCCCGTGGCATCAATTTTATTGCTTGCCCCTCCTGCTCCCGTCAGGAGTTCGATGTGATCGCCACCGTCAACGCACTGGAAGAGCGGCTCGAAGATATCATTACTCCGATGGATGTCTCGATCATCGGTTGTGTGGTCAATGGCCCGGGCGAAGCGCTGGTTTCTGACCTTGGTCTGGCGGGAGCCGCCAACAAGAGTGCCTTCTACGAAGGGGGTCAGCGGGTCGATCGGCTCGACAACAAGGATCTGATCCCCGTGCTGGAGCGTCGGATTCGTGCTCGGGCTGCCATGCTGGACCCAGCCAACCAGATCCTGCTAGGCAAAGAGTAAGCGAAAGGGGCCATATGGGATGGTCCTCTTTCCAGGTGACTGATTTTACAACCCGTATCTGGACCCCCTGATTTTACCTTAGTGGGGGAAATCTCTATAATGCGGCCAAATTTTACCTCTTTTCTCGAGTATCAACGTGGCAAAACAGATCCAAGCGATTCGCGGTATGAATGATTGCCTGCCGGAGCAGAGTCCGGTGTGGCAGAAAGTAGAACAGATCCTGCGCCAAGTCGTGGCCAGCTATGGCTACAGCGAAGTGCGTATGCCGATTGTCGAACAGACTCATCTGTTCAAACGTGCGATCGGCGAAGTGACCGACGTAGTCGAAAAAGAGATGTACACCTTTGCAGATCGCAACGGCGACAGCCTGAGTCTGCGTCCGGAAGGGACCGCCAGCTGTGTGCGTGCCGGTATCGAGCACGGTCTGCTCTATAACCAAGAGCGCCGGATGTGGTACATGGGCCCGATGTTCCGTCACGAGCGTCCCCAAAAGGGCCGTTATCGCCAGTTCCACCAGTTTGGGGTCGAGCTGTTTGGCATCAATGGGCCGGATATCGACGCTGAGTTAATCATGCTAACCCACCGCCTGTGGCGTCTGTTTGGCATCAGTGACCATGTGACTTTGCAGCTTAACACCTTGGGCCAGAGCACCGAGCGTGCCGCTTACCGCGATGCGCTGGTGGCTTATCTAGAGCAGTACAAAGATCAGTTGGATGAAGAGAGCCAGCGTCGCATGTACAGCAATCCGCTGCGAGTGCTTGATTCCAAAGTGGAAAAAGTACAGGCCATCTTAGTGAATGCACCGCGACTGTATGACTATTTGAGCGAAGAGACTCTGGCTCACTTCGAGGGGCTCAAGCGTTTGCTCGATGCTGCGGGTATCCAGTACGAGGTGAATGAGCGTCTGGTGCGTGGTCTCGACTACTACAACTTGACCGTGTTTGAGTGGGTAACGAGTAGCTTGGGAGCCCAAGGCACCGTCTGTGCTGGTGGCCGCTACGATGGGCTGGTAGAGCAGCTAGGTGGTAAGGCGACCCCTGCCGTTGGGTTTGCCATGGGCATAGAGCGTCTGGTGCTGATGCTGGAGACCCTGGAGCTTAACGCCGACATTCGCCCAGCGGTGGATGTCTATCTGGCAATGGTGGGTGAGGGGACCGAGCAGGCGGGTTTTGCGCTCGCTGAGCAGTTACGGGATGCCTTGCCTACTTTGCGCCTAATGAGTCACTGTGGTGGCGGTAAATTCGATAAACAACTCAAACGTGCCGACAAGAGCGGTGCGTCCATCGCCCTGATCCTTGGTGAGACCGAGATGCAAAACGGGGAGGTCACTATCAAATATTTGCGTGGTCAGGCTGAACAACAGACCGTTAAGGTTGACGCCGCCATAGCCCTGCTGGCAGCCAAAGGAGAATAAGCTGTGGATGTTTATACTACCGAAGAACAACAGGTTGAGGTCATCAAAAGCTGGTGGAAAGAGAACGGGGTATCAGTGCTTGCTGGGACTGTGATCGGGCTGGCCAGTTTGTTTGGTTGGCGTTATTACAATCAGTATCAGCAGGCGCAGATGGAAGGGGCGTCCCAGTCTTACAACCAGGTGCTTGAGTTGCTGGCGAGCAATAAAGATGCTGATTTTAAACAGACCCTGCAATTTGTCGCCGCCAATAAAGGCAGCGCTTATGCCGACCTTGCCTCCCTGCAACTGGCGAGTGCTGCGGTGAAAGCGGGCAAGTTGGACTTAGCGATTGAGCAGCTGACGCTGGTGACGGATACCGGGGATGAGAGTGTTCGTCCTATCGCATTGCTGCGCTTAGCTCGTGTGTTGAGTGATGCGGGGAAAGCCGATGATGCGCTGGCACAGCTTGCTAAGCTCAGCGCCGACGGATTCACCGCACAGATAGCGGAAGTGCGCGGCGATATTCTACTCAAGCAAGGCAATACCAACGCGGCCCGTGATGCGTATCAGGCTGCAGCCGATGCCGGCGGTCTGCAAACTAGCCAAGAGCTAAAAATGAAAATGGACAATCTGGCTCTGCCAGCTGTTGTGACGGGTGAGGCACCGGATGCGTAATCTATTCAAGAAGGTAGCGCTCGGCGTAGCGGTATCTTTTGCCCTGCAGGGATGTTCCCTGTTTAGTTCGGAAGAAGATCTCAACCCAATGGCACCGTTGCCACAGGTTGAATCTGCTTTCACTGCTGACCCCGACTGGTCATCTTCCGTGGGTGATGGCATTGGCGATTTTTACTCTCAGCTCAAACCAGTGGTAGAAGAGAACCGCATCTATGCCGCTGCCCGCGACGGTGATGTCACTGCCTTTGACCGTGCCAGTGGTGAACGCCTTTGGACCGTCGATCTGGCGGAGCTACCGATCAATGCGGCCCAGCGCAGTCCTCGCCTGTCCGGTGGTCTGGTTTCCCGTTACGGCAAGTTGTTCCTCGGTTCTGAGAACGGCATCGTCTATGCCCTGAACGAGGAGAACGGTGAGGTACTGTGGCAAACCACCGTGCCAGGGGAAGTGGTGGCGAGCCCAGCGGTGGAAGATGGCCGCGTGGTGGTGCTGACCACCTCCGGTCGCTTGATTGCGCTCGATACTGACAAAGGGAGCGTTCAGTGGTCCCTCTCCGAGGAGCAACCCCCGCTGACGCTGCGTAGCGTGGGAGCACCGGTCATCACCAATGGTGCCGTTATCTATGGCCGTGCTGATGGCAAGGTGGGCATTGTGCTGCTCAGCAACGGTCAGCCGGTGCGTCAGTCCAAGGTGGCAGATCCCCGTGGCGCCACCGAGTTGGACCGCATGGTGGATGTGGATGCGACCCCCTTAATTGTTGGCGATGAACTCTACGCGATTGCTTATAACGGGCAGTTGATGGCGCGTAAGCTGATGACTGGCGATGAAGTGTGGAAGCGTAAGTACACTGGTTATCGTGATATGGCCGTGACCGGTGATGCCATTGTCTTAACCGACAGTCGCAGCCATCTGTTTGCCATTGATCGGCGCAACGGCTTGGAGCTGTGGTCCAATACTGAGCTGGAGAATCGTACCGTCACCGCCCCTGTCATCTTCGGTGACTATGTGGTGGTGGGCGATGTGGAAGGATACCTGTATTGGCTGGATCGTACCGATGGGTTCATCAAAGCGATGCAGCAGCTCGACAGTAGTGGCCTTTATGCCGCCCCCTTGGTGGATGGCGAGACCCTCTATGTGCAGAGCCGTGGCGGCAAGTTGTACGCTCTTAAGCGTCCCTGATCGCCTGATAATGTGAATATCCGGCTCCTGGTCTTCGGACCCGGAGCCTTTGTCGTCTTAAGAATGAGGCTTTTATGACTCCTGTAGTAGCCCTGGTGGGCCGTCCCAACGTAGGGAAATCCACCCTATTTAACCGCTTAACTCGTACTCGGGATGCGTTAGTGGCCGATTTCCCAGGCCTAACCCGAGATCGGAAGTACGGTCAGGCGAAGCTGGGTGAGCTGGAATTTATCGTGGTCGATACCGGCGGTATCGATGGCACGGAAGAGGGGATCGAGCTGAAAATGGCCGAGCAATCCCTGCTGGCTATCGAAGAAGCCGACGTGGTGTTATTTATGGTCGATGCCCGTGCTGGTTTGACCGCGGCGGATCAAGCTATCGCCGAGCACCTGCGCAAGGCCCACAAAAAGGTCTTTCTGGTTGCGAACAAGACCGATGGTATTGACGGTGACTCTGCGGTTTCCGAGTTCTACAGTCTGGCGCTCGGCGAGGTTTACCAGATCGCGGCGGCTCACGGCCGTGGCGTGCTGAGCCTGCTGGAACTGGCCCTAGCTCCCCATCTGGAGACCTTGGTCGACGCGGCGGTCGATGAAGATGGGCAGGATGAAGAAGAGGAGGCGTTCGACGAAGAGGCCCTGCTGCGCATGGTCGCTGCCGGTGAGCTGGACACCAAGGAAGATACCAAAGAGACCCCCTTTGCTGACCTGCCCATCAAGTTTGCCATCGTCGGTCGCCCCAACGTCGGTAAATCGACCCTGACCAACCGGATGCTGGGTGAAGATCGGGTCATCGTCTATGACATGCCCGGCACCACCCGTGACTCCGTCTACATTCCGATGGAGCGCGACGAGCAGAAGTATGTGGTCATCGACACCGCCGGCGTGCGTCGGCGTGGCAAGGTGCACGAGACGGTGGAAAAGTTCTCCGTCATAAAAACCCTGAAAGCCATCGAAGATGCCAACGTCTGTCTGCTGGTGATCGATGCCCAAGAGACTATCACCGATCAGGATCTCAGCATCCTCGGCTTCGTGCTCCACTCTGGCCGCTCGGTGGTGCTGGTGGTCAACAAGTGGGATGGCTTGGATCAAAAGGTGAAAGAGGATGTGAAGAGCGAGCTGGACCGACGTCTGGGCTTCATCGATTTTGCCCGCGTCCACTTCATCTCCGCTCTGCACGGCAGCGGGGTGGGCCACCTGTTTGAATCCATTCAGGAGGCTTACCAGTCCGCCACCCGCCGCACCAGCACGGCGATGCTGACTCGGATCATGCAGATGGCGCAGGAAGATCACCAACCGCCGATGGTCAACGGGCGTCGCGTCAAGCTCAAGTATGCCCACGCCGGTGGCTACAACCCGCCACGCATCGTGATCCACGGCAATCAGCTCAACGATCTGCCCGATTCCTACAAGCGTTATCTCATCAACTACTTCCGTAAGTCTCTCAAGATCATGGGCTCACCGATCCGAGTCGAGTTCCAAGAGTCGGTCAACCCGTTTGAAGGCAAGAAGAACAACCTGACCCTAAGTCAAGAGCGGCAGCGCAAACGCCTGCTGAAGATGAAGAAGCAATAAGCCCTAGCGGCTGCCCTCAGCGGTAGCCGTTTTGTTATTTCCCCCAGCAGTGGCGTGATGTCAGGCGGGGAGGGGAACCCGCCATGGTTAAGCCCATCGCGGGTTGACGTTATGAGGAGTCGACAATGGAAGCGCTGCTTTGCCCAGCATGCCAAGCAGAACTGGACACCCGCCGCAACGAACAAATCTGTGGCCAGTGTCAGATCCCTGTTCATATCACGGCCATCTGCCCCACCTGCCAGCAGGAGCTAGAACGGCTCAGGGCGTGTGGTGCGGTGGATTACTTCTGCAACCACTGCAACTCGCTGATCTCCAAGCGGACGGTGCAGTTCAAGGCTGTGCTGGTGTAAGACGGTAATCAAGCATCTCTGAAGATAAAAAACCCGGCTGATGCCGGGTTTATGCTGTGTGTTCTGCGATAAGTAGGGTATAGGAGCGGTTCCTACGCCAGATTTTACGCTTCACATCGTTAAGCTTGAGCTTGCGTCTTGGGCTCCATCTGATTTTTGACTTTCTAACCAGACTGGCTCCTCGGCGTTTTTGCATAGTGGTCTCCTCCATGACGTGGCCAATTAGGCCGAATGAAGCCCATCAGAAATAGGAGTCGTGATAGCGGTCAACGCGATTTCCGATAGGCTCCTTTGAGCTGGATGGTAACAGAGAAAAGAGACTGAAAACAGCAACATAATGGCCGATATGACCGATTAGCGCCGAGTAATTTGGGTAACAATATCGGCAATCGCGGTCGGGCGTGCGGGTGGTGTGCTGCTCTCTGGATCACTGTCGTTATCCAAGCGTTCCCGCTGCTGGGCTTTTTGCCGTTCATTATCCAGCCATAGCAGGCTCTGATAGTACTGGCGGACGTTGTTGACGTAATTACGGGCCTCACTGCCACGGGCATAGCCAAAGCGTACTTTGCGGTGCCAGCGCGATTGTTGCAGCAGTGGCAGCACCTCTTTCACGTCACTCCACGCATCGGGATTTTTACCAAGGCTTTTGGTTAAGCGCAGTGCATCCATCATGTGGCCATAGCCGATGTTATAAGCGGTGAGGGCAAACCACACCTTTTCATCGTTTTGCACCGAATCTGGCACTTTCGCCATCATTTGTTGCAGATAAAGGGCCCCCCCCTTGATGCTCTCTTCTGGGTGGGTTCGGTCATTGACCCCCATGGCTTTAGCGGTTGGGTTGGTCAACATCATCATGCCTCGCACCCCTGTCGCCGATCGTGCTTGGGGGTCCCAGTGCGACTCTTGATAGCTGATGGCCGCCAATAGTCGCCAGTCCATCTCCCGAGCATGGGTTTGGAACAACGCCTGATATTTGGGTAACAGGCTTTTAGCGCGTTGCAAAAATGTGCGGGTATCAACGAAATCAAAGTTTTGCACATGGCCAAAGTACTTCTCATCGAGCTTGGCGATGGCACCGTCCATAAAACGCTGGCCAAAGAAGTCGATGACGCTCGCATAGAGGCTGTCATCGGCGCGTCTATTCATCGCCCAAGCAACGGTTTGATTTTTTGCCAGCGTCAGCCCTTCTGCTAATTCGGGGTAATAGCGTTGGGTGCGGGCCAACACGGTGTCTTGTACTACCGTGTAGTCAATCTCGCCATCTGACACTTTCTTGAGCAGCTCTTCCACATCGGCATCGGGGTGAGTGCGCCAGGTAAGGCTAGGGTGCTGCTTGCTGATCGCTTTGAGTAGATCTTCAGCGCTTGAGCCTGCCGCGACCATTAAGTTGCCGTTGACCTCGGCCAGCGAGGCGGGTTTGTTACTCCCGTTGCGATAGACCAGCTTGGGTGACACTTGGTAAAACCCAGGGCCGAAGCGGAAATGCGCGCGTCGCTCAGGGGTCACCATGAGTGCGGCCGCAGCCAGATCGAGCTTATTGCGTTGGAGTAGATCGAGCAGCTCGTGGGTGGAGTTAACAGGCACGATCGACAGGGTAACCCCTAGCCAGTCGGCATAACTTTGTGCCAGCTCATAGTCAAACCCCTGAGCGACTTCATCACGCTGGTAATAAGAGGTGGGACCATAGAGGGTGCCAACTCGGATCTCACCCCGCTGGCGGATCTGCTCCAGCTGGTTGAGCGTGTTGCGCCCTTCGCAGCCCACCAGACTGAGGGTCAGCAGTAGCCCAAGAAACAGTTGAAAAATGAGGTGCAAGTGGGTGGATGCCTTTGTTGAAAAAATCGACATTGACCAGAAAGGAGGCACCTTTATACCAGAGAGCACACAGCGAGTCACATTTAGCAAAAAGAGAAAAACGTTTGTCCGTCTTGGGTGCCCTCCCTATAATACGCGCGTCTCAATTTCCCCCCCACTTTACAATTTGGTGAGAAAGGTCATATGGATATCTTGCGTGGTGCCCCCGCATTGTCGGAATTTCGTGTCCAAAAGTTGTTGCAACGCTTCGCGCAGATTGAACAAGAGCTGGGAGTGCCAAGAGTAATAGAGATCGAGGATGTCTATGCCGAATATGTGCACTTTGCTGAGCTGACGAGCCCGTTAACGCCACCCGAACGAGCGAGGTTGGGCCAATTGCTGCACTCGGGTCTACAGGCTGGTGCACAAGATGGCCCAGTCAGTACCGAACAGACCCCCAGCGGTCAGCTGTTTCTCGTTACCCCCCGCCCAGGCACTATCTCTCCCTGGTCTTCCAAAGCCACCGACATCGTCCATAACTGCGGCCTGAGCAAGGTCAAGCGGTTAGAGCGCGGGATTGCCTATTACCTGACCATTAAAGGGGTGCAGGGGCCAAGCGAGCTCACCGATGAGCAGCGCAACGCCATTGCGGCGGTGTTGCACGACCGGATGATGGAGGTGGTGTTTGCCCAGATGAGCGAGGCGGCCGCCCTGTTTACTCAGCACTCACCGCGCCCCTTCAGCCAAGTGGATGTGCTGGGCGGTGGCCGCGCCGCGCTGGCCGAGGCCAACGTGGCGCTCGGTCTGGCATTGGCCGACGACGAGATCGACTATCTGGTGGAGAATTTCACCAAGCTTGGCCGCAACCCCAACGACATCGAGCTCTACATGTTCGCCCAGGCGAACTCCGAGCACTGCCGTCACAAGATCTTCAATGCCGACTGGACCATCGATGGCGAGCAGCAGCCCAAGTCGCTGTTCAAGATGATCAAGAACACCTTCGAGCAGACGCCGGATCATGTCCTCTCTGCCTATAAAGACAACGCTGCGGTGATGGAAGGGAGCCAGGGGGGCCGCTTCTTCCCGAGCCCGGCCAACGGCGAGTACCAGTATCACCAGGAACAGGTCGACATCCTGATGAAGGTGGAGACCCACAACCACCCGACCGCCATCTCTCCGTTCCCGGGCGCGGCGACTGGCTCTGGCGGCGAAATCCGCGATGAGGGGGCCACCGGTCGCGGTGCCAAGCCCAAAGCGGGTCTGGTCGGTTTCTCTGTCTCCAACCTGCGCATTCCCGGCTTCGAGCAGCCTTGGGAGCAGGATTTTGGCAAGCCGAGCCGGATCGTCAGTGCCTTTGACATCATGCAGGAGGGGCCGCTTGGCGGCGCCGCGTTTAACAACGAGTTTGGCCGTCCGGCGATTCTCGGTTACTTCCGTACCTTCGAAGAGCAGGTGCCGAGCCACAACGGCGTCGAGGTGCGTGGCTACCACAAACCCATCATGCTGGCGGGCGGTATTGGCAACATCCGCACCGAACATGTCCAGAAAGGGGAGATCCCCGTCGGCGCGGCGCTGATCGTGCTGGGCGGCCCGGCGATGAACATCGGTCTGGGCGGCGGCGCGGCATCCTCCATGGCCTCCGGTCAGTCGGCCGAAGATCTCGATTTTGCCTCGGTGCAGCGTGACAACCCCGAGATGGAGCGCCGTTGCCAAGAGGTGATCGACCGCTGCTGGCAGCTGGGTGACGACAACCCCATCGTCTTTATCCATGACGTGGGGGCGGGCGGTCTCTCCAACGCCATGCCGGAGCTGGTCAACGACGGCGAGCGTGGCGGTCGTTTTGATTTGCGTGCTATCCAAAGCGACGAGCCGGGCATGAGCCCGCTGGAGATCTGGTGCAACGAATCCCAGGAGCGTTACGTGCTGGCAGTGGCGCAAGATAAGTTGCCGCTGTTCAAGGCGCTGTGCGAGCGCGAGCGCGCCCCCTATGCCGTGATTGGCACCGCGACCGAAGAGAAGCATCTGACTCTCTCTGACAGCCACTTTGACAA
>NZ_PGGC01000063.1 GCF_002795305.1 Aeromonas cavernicola | reverse complement strand
GAGCCGTTGAAGGCCATATCAACAATCTTGTCTTTGACGCCAGGCTTGCGGGCTTCATAGGTGTAGGTGAGCTGAAACACGTGCACACAGACGGGGCAACGATAGCGAACATGGCCGGCAGGGGTCTTCCCATGGCGATATACGTGGTCAGAGTTGCAACGAGGGCAGTGAACGGTGATGGATGCCATGAAGCTATGAGTCTCAAAAGCACTCATCATACCAGCTCAACCGATCGGAAGCATTACCGACGCGTTCAAAGAGATGTATGACGCCGACATCTCGGCGGGGCTAGTATCGAAGGTGACCGAACGCGTCATCGAGCAGGTCCACGAATGGCAAAACCGGCCGCTGGATCGGCTCTATCCCATCGTCTATCCGGACTGCATTGTGGTGAAGAGCCGCGCGAACCAGCGGGTGATTAACAAGTTGCTCTATCTAGCACTGGGCATCAATATGGAGGGTCACAAGGAGCTGTTTGGCCTGTGGCTGGCCGAGACCTAAGGGGAAAAGTTCTGACTGTCGGTCCTGACCGAGCTGAATAACAGTGGCTTGGAAGACATCCAGATTGTGTGTGTGGACGGTCTCAAGGGTTTTCCTGATGCCATTGCCATGGAGTATCCCCAGACCAAGGTTCAACTGTGCATCGTCCATATGGTGCGCAACTCGTTGCGCTATGTCTCCTGGAAGGATTACAAGGCTATGATGGCGGATCTGAAGCAGATCTACCACTTTGTGGCGGCCTTCTGCGAGCACTGGGATAGCCAGTACCCGCAGATAACGCGTTCCTGGCAGAGTAAGTGGGCCAATTTGATCACGCCGTTCGATTATCCCCCTGTCATTCCGAAGGTGATTTACACCACCAATGCGATCGAGTCACTGAACAGGGCGCTGCGTAAAGCGACCAAGCAAAGGAAGCTCTTCCCGACCGACGACTCGGCGCTAAAAGTGGCGTTTCTCGCGATACAGCAGGCCTCCAAGAAATGGACCATGCCGATCCAGAATTGGAAGCTTGCCCTAAATCGTTTTATTATCGAATTCGGTGATCGCCTGAACGGTCGCCTGTAGTGGGGTGGGCAGCTACACATAATTATTTACATGCTCCTGCAGAGCCGCTGTGCGTATTTATGGGCCTCTATCTTATGACAACAGATCCTAGATCTAGATCTTTCTGATTAAAAATAAAGATTAAAGATTAAGATTAGCAAACCCAACACCTCTGGTTTTATTCATTAATAACAATACCTTACTGTCATTTTAAATTTTCCTTGGTGGGCGCTATCCCCCTGCCAGGGTGGGTGCTATCCCCTGCCGTGGTGGGCGCCATCCCCTGTCATGGTGGGCGCCATCCCCTGCCATGGTGGGCGCCATCCCCTGCCATGGTGGGTGCCATCCCCTGTCATGGTGGGCGCCATCCCCTGCCGTGGTGGGCGCCATCCCCTCAAAGTGAGATAGGTTGCCTGTACTCGGTGGGTGCTATCCCCCATGTTCAAATGGGGGGATAGCGATGACTCCCACTAGGTGATCAGCAGTAGGATGACCTGATTTGAACTAAATGACTTATTTGACTTTTTTTAGTCATTAGAGGTTGATAGGATGAGGCATGTTGAGAAGTGGGAGGTGCTGTGAATATACCCCGTGGTAGGAAAAGAGTCTTGATGCAACCACATCAAGATGTATTAGCTGATATGAGGGCCAAAGGCTTTTCTTATCAGCAGCTAGCGGATTGGTTGGATGGGCAGGGGATAAAAGTGTCTAAAGATACGGTTCGTCTATTTGTTGAAAAAGCGTCTGGGAGTGTAAGTTAACAAGGATCCAGGTATGTCAGCAGCCGATATCATGGAGCATTTACAAAGAAAAATGATTTCAGGTGAAATCACTTCGTTCAAGGATGCCGTCGAACTGAGAAAGAGGTTGGAGGAGAACGGGGGGGAGGTGATTGATCCCGATGAACCTATATCCATCCCGACTGAATTACCAGCCTGCGCTGAAGGGAAAAGACCTGTCCCGAATGCGATATTGCGTAGCGCTCTTTTTGGCATTGTAGCCAAAGGAGCAAGGAAGTATGAGCAGAGGGTTTTGAAGGCGGCGGTAAATGGTATCACCGTGAAATTTACGGGGCAGCAGCTGGACCAATCTGATTTGGATGTATGGCTTGGATGCTTGCAGTTTTTAAAAAAGGCTCCGGCCGGTACTCAAGTGTATTTCTCCATGTACGGCTTTTTAAAGCATCTAGGGAGGAACACTGGAAAATCCGATAGGGAGTGGCTTAGGAATAGTTTGACAAGGCTATCAGCATGTTTAATTGAGCTCGGTGATGGTCTGCATTTTTATAACGGTCATTTGATTAATGATTATTATAGAAATGAGGTTGAGGGTGAATATGTACTTACTCTCAACCCTAAAATTCTTTCTTTTTTTTCAAGCGAGTTATGGACTGGATTGGATTTAGATAAACGTAGGCAGCTTAAAGGAAAGACATTATCTCAATGGCTTCATGGATTTTATTCTACGCATTCATCGCCACATCCCTACAAAGTTGAGACGTTAAAAAGGTTATGTGGTAGTGAGGCTGACTTGAAAGAGTTTAGGAGAATGTTAAAAAAAGCGTTGTCGGATTTGTCTAGAGCGACAGAGTGGATTTGTTGGATTGATGAAAATGGTTTAGCCAATGTGAAAAAATGAAGCGCTGAGCGAGAGCATAACATGGCAGGGTTCTTCAAGTGTAACCGTTCACCGGCAGGGGCTTGACGCACACAATTCGGCTGGGGGTAATGCCGCCAATCAGTTGAAATGGTGCCTTTCTATAAAGGCGCCAATCACTTTCTCGTGGAGCTCAATGGAACGAGAGAAGCAGATGGTCTTGCGAGCCAATCGCTTGATGCGCGTTCTGAGCGTCAGGTTGTTACGCTCGATACGCTGGGTGAATATCTTCCCAGTCAGATGCATCTCGCTCGGCACCTCTCTGGCATAGCTTCCTGTAGTGGCATAGTGAATT
>NZ_PGGC01000062.1 GCF_002795305.1 Aeromonas cavernicola | reverse complement strand
ACCAACGCCCCATACATCAATTTCTATTTTTGATTCATCAAAATAACTCTTTGATACCTCCGTGCTGATCACCTGCAACAACGTGCCGTCAGCACAGACCCCCGATGCCCTATTCGATCCCCGTGTGGCGCTGACAGCGGCTTTTTGCTGTCTGTGTCACACGGGGACACCAAGCGCAGCGCGGTAGGCATTCCCCACCTGCGCAGGGTCGCTTCACCTATCTTGTGTGAAGCTTTCCTGCTGGCCAATGTCGCGCCCAGACATTGACGAGGGTTGCACTCTCTCGACCACGCTATGTACGGCTCATAAACTCGCCGCTACATAGCGTGGTCATTGGCTTGCCACGATTTCACGCACAAAAATACGCTCACACTCACTACGCACATGATTTCAGGCTCTCGGCTGGGCTTCGGTTCTTAATATTTGCTCGCTGACACGTTCCCGCTGCCACTCGATTTTTATCTGACTACTGACGTTACTGTGAGCTGCGGACGGCTCACAGTAACGTATTGGAACGGCTTGCTTCTGGCAGCAGAGAAGACACATTTTGCGAGCAAAAAAACAGGGTGATAGCGAGCGGGCGGCACGAGCTGACCATGCAAAATCGTGTTTTGATGGCTCAAAAGCTGGTTGTGATGGTGTGGGGATTGAAGGGGCGAAGCCCCTCACCAGCCCCGTGTTACTGTGAGCCGCGAAGCGGGCGAAACAGTAGCTGGCTAAAACCAAAAACGCAGCCGTCTACCGCCCAAAATGGGCCTGTCAATTACGGTAACAGTGACCAGATAAGCCGGACTGAATCGCGGCCTCTTCCTCGCTGGGGAGCGTCTTGACGATCTCCTCTGCAAGGTCATGGATGCGCTCGCACAGCTCTGCCTGTTCATCCAGTCCCAAGCCATCGAGCACTTCCAGCAGTACCAACGATTGCGATTTGAAGAACCCCGCCATGTTGCGGGCCTTTACCAAACCTGTCTGCTTTGCCAAACCTGAAAATCCTCCACACAAAAACCTAAAACAAACCGCTCCGTGGATAAGCCCTACTGCCCACAGGCCAAACACACGGCCTGATGGACAGCCCTACGGGAGCGGGCTTAACCACCTCGCCAAAACGCTCTCTCGGAATGACTCTTAGAGCCAAAGACAAAGCGGCCAAGGCCGCCGAATAACGTTGACATCCTCCCCCTCCTGAGACGCGAAGCGCGAAGGTGGGGGAGGATGTCAAAATGGAATGGCCTTTTGGCTAATGGGATTTAGCCACAGTCGTTTTTTGAAAGACAAAAAAACATTGATGTGTTCTCATCTTGATTCCACCATGTGAGGTATATAAAAATGAACATTTCTAGCATTTTCAGGATTTTCGGTTCCACATCAGTTGTAAAGACTTCTTCTTGTACCAGCGCGGAAATTACTCATTCTGCAAAACAATTTCTTAAAGCCCTGAAAGGCGTTAAAAATACAGCGGAGAGTAGAGGGAGTAAAATTTACTCCATGTATCAAAAAACAGAAAGTGATGCTCATAGGTTAATAAAAAATGCCCAGAAAGGAAATGTTAAAAAAACGCTGGAAAATGTAAGGCAATTAAAAAAACATTCAGATATTTTATTTTACACAACTAGCAATCCATTTAACAGAGATTTCATTGCGACCGCAAAAGCGGAACGTTCAAATATTGCATCGGCACTGATGAATAACAAACTCAGTTTACGGTAACTGGAGCGCTATTCTGCAAAGCCATTTAGTATCGTTCCGAGGCTAATTTTAGTGAACCTTGATGGCTGATGTTAACCTTGCCTTATGAAGGCAAGGTTATTGAGCTAAATTGCGTTGTTTGAGAAGAGTGTAAACGTCTCGTCTTTCAAAATCTTGTATACAGTGGAACGTGCAATGCAGAGCTGTCGGGCAATCACTGTAGCGCCGGTACCTTCCTGATGAAGTGCAAGCACGACATTACGGTCGACGATACGCTTGCGTCCAAATTTGATGCCTTTCCACTTTGCTTCCTGTCGACCTTCATTGGTACGTTCCAGTATCCTGCGCCGTTCGGCCTGTGCCACCGCTGACAGAATGGTGACTACCATTTTACCCATTTCGCCGTCGGTGCTGATCCCGTCATCAATAAACCTGACAGCCACCCCCAGGGTGTCAAACTCTTTAATCGGGGGCTGACGTTCAGTGGAACGAAAACTCACGTTAAGCAATCCTTTCTTCCTCTGACGCCTCTTCTAATGGACTCAGGTGATCGTTTGTCTCATGTTCTTCCTTCCATATATTCTGAAAGAAAATGGTCGATTTGTTACTTTTTTCGCTAAAAATTCATGATAAAATCTACTAAATGACATATTAGTAGAGGTGTAATACATGCTTCCATCAATTAATCGAGCCCAGATAAATTACTCAAGAAACTCAGTCGAGTTAACCAGTAATGAGCAAGTGAACAGCGTTCTAATAAAAAATATATCTAGAGTAAGCAACACACATGATAAAATCAGCCCTGTATTATTAAATACAGAGCCTCGGAACAAAAAGCATGATGAAACTTACGTTAAAGTTGGCGTCGCTGCGTGTATAAAAGAAAGCATGCCGGAAGTTCCTGAACCGGATTACAGTGACGATGATATCGATGATTCTGCCACAACTAATCTCTCATCAAACAAAAAAAACACCAATATATTATCTGGCCTTACTGAAGTTTAGCGGGAGTTAAGTGGTGTTTCGGACGTCAAGTTGTTAATGGATTTTAATCAGGAAGATTTCATACAAAATTCAACCCTTGCAAAAGAAGGGGTTTGTGTGCCTTTGACATCAAAATGGTTAACTGAAAGAAACTCAATAATTGATTTCTTTTCTGATATATCCACTCCGGAAGGAAGAGAAGAGATCATGCATGTTGCTATGGAGAGGGTTAAAACTGGGAATCCTGGTGTTATTATGGACTACGTAAAAAATAAAGGATACACGATAGAAATATATGACAATTCTGCTCCAGTGGACGTTGGATTATATTCTATCTCCCTAGGATTACCAGGTTCATTTCATAACATGGCACTTGAATTAACAAAAAACAATGGAGCTACATTTTTCGACCCAAATTATGGGGAGTTTTTTTTTACTAGCTTAACCTCTTTCAACGATTTCTTACCGCCATACTTAAGGTCCGCATACGATATTAAAGATGAGCCAAATATTTCTTATGTTCAATATGTAAAAATGGAAGGATAGGGATGTTGGCGCCTCAATGTTTTTTGTTGGCTGGTAAAAAAGACGACAACACTTTGTTATTTACTTGAGCTAAGAATATTTTTGTCATCCAAAACTTTATAAACCGTGGAACGAGCAATACGGAGTTGCCGAGAAATCCCGGTAGCTCCAATTCCCTGACGATATAACGACAGCACATAGTCCCTGTCTACAGTTCTCCTGCTTCAGTTTTGCTTCCTGTCTGCCTTCATTCGTGCGTTCCAGTATCCTGCGCCGTTCGGCCTGCGCAACAGCCGACAGGATGGTCACCACCATGTAACCGTTCACCGAGAGTGGCTTGACAGGAAAAAAGAGACGATCGTCTCTTGATCCGCCTTTGCCTCTTGCATGATCCCGCTCGTGTTGCATCATCACTGGCATGACCAAAAAGCACCCGACACCGGCCGTTAATTCACTCACCCTCGAACAGGCCCACGAGCTGATACATAAGCTGCTGGACCGTATTACCGAGTTGGAGGACCGCCTCAATCAGCACAGTGGCAACTCTTCCAAGCCCCCCTCCAGTGACGGGCCGGGAAGCACGCCATCTGCCCGGCTGCGTCCGGCTTGCGGTAAAAAACGTGGCGCCCAGCCTGGCCATAAAGGCCAGCGGCGGGGACGCCATCCACCCCCTGCCCCCCTGTCCGTGGGCTCTTTCTATCCGCCT
>NZ_PGGC01000061.1 GCF_002795305.1 Aeromonas cavernicola | reverse complement strand
AGATGTGTATAAGAGACAGGGTAATGCGCAAGGAAGGAGTGGTGCACTGGAAGAAGATATCGGGGTATCACCGTCGTTCTCTGGCAGAAACGGCAAGGTATCGGTTCAAGCAGTTGCTGGCGGAGAAAATCAGTCTGCGAAAATATAACGGTCAGGTGGGAGAAGTCATGGCGTATGTGAGTGCAATCAACAAACTGAACACCCTAGGTCTGCCTATCAGACAGCCCCGAGTGTAGCTGTCACCTAAGACTTGGGAAGTCATGACTTGCTGGCTGATTTGGGCAACAACGCCAATGAGAACACAAACGGGCTTCTACGGCAGTATATCCCGAAGGGAAACATGGGCGTTGTATTTATTACCTTAACGCTCATTCGTTCGGATAGTCTGTTATATTAATCAAAAATAATAGCAGGACTTATATATTCCTACAGCTTATTCCTACAGCTTATTCCTACAGCTTATTCCTACAATAAAGAGCCGATTTAAAATAAATCCCTAAAAATGATAATCTTCAGTAATATTAAATTTCACTTTTAAAGTTGATTACTCCCTGATATAGTACGTGCACCTATTAGACCTCGACAGGTAATAGGCGTGGCGTATGCCATGGCTCTATTTTGGTTTGCGGTGACGCCGAATTACAGCGTCTCGTACGAAAAATAATGTCAAGACCGAAGCGTATAATTTAGATACACGCAGGGTGTTGTTGTAAATATCAATAACAGCAATACCAATTTAACTAAAAATAAGGAAAACAGCATGAAAATCAAAACAATTTCAATGGTAGCTTTTTCAGTACTGGCTCTGAATTCAGCAGCAGCTCTAGCACAAGTTGTGAACGGTGGTACCGTGAAGTTTGAAGGTGAGGTTGTTAACGCAGCCTGTGCAGTAGACGCCGGTTCTTCAAATCAGACTGTTCAGTTAGGTCAGGTTCGTTCCGCTCGCTTAGCTACTTCAGGCAGCACCAGCTCTGCTGTCGGTTTCAATATCCAATTGAACGACTGCGATAGCACCGTTGCTGACCAAGCATCTGTTGCTTTCTCAGGCACTACCGTTAACGCCAACGCCAACGTTCTGGCTCTGCAAAGCTCTGCTGCTGGCGTTGCTAACAACGTTGGCGTACAGATCCTCGACAGAACTGGTACACCATTGGCTTTGAATGGCGCAAGCTTTAGCGCTCCAACTACCTTGAATAATGGTACTAACGTTCTGCCTTTCCAAGCTCGTTATTACGCAACTGGCGCAGCCACTGCCGGTACTGCTAACGCAGAAGCCACCTTCAGCGTGCAGTACAACTAATTCGAACACCGGACAGGGATGTGTTGTGGGCTAGGATGGCCCATTGTTTTGAGTTAGATTGGATTCATCAAGATTCAAGGAGTGAGAAATAATTTAGTTGGCATTGTTGTAGATGGCACAGGTTAGTAATTATCTACACGCCATAATAACGGAGAAAGTATCTATTTCTAGAAGCATTATCGCAGAGTGATGGCTAGTTAATGAAAATAAAAAATATTCATTATATGGTACATAGTCATGACCGCATCTCTTTCTCAGAAAACACCAAATTCTTGTCTATTACGGGCTTATAATACCACGGTCGATTAGTGTGTCGTGGTTTTCTCGATGATAAAAATCCTTGACATCACCCCTAGTAGGCGAAAATTGCGTATAGTTCTTTAGTTATAAATGTGTGATAAAGAAGACCAGCTAACCCCATGGAATACCCCACTGTGCAGATTTAGTGCTTTTATTGTGTGATGGGTTATTTTGGGGGCTGTTTGACGTGCCGAAGACAAGAAACAACAGTGATTACATAGGAGCGAATATGAAAGTGAAACAGAAGAATATCTACGGATTCGTTGCGATCTTATTTATGCTGGCCGTAAGTAGTTATTCGGCTTTGGTGCATGCTGGTGTTTCTCTCGGAGCTACACGAGTTGTCTATCCAGCAGGACAAAAGCAGGTTCAGCTAGGTGTAAGTAACAACGACGACACTAGTACCTATTTGATCCAATCATGGATAGAAAATACTGCTGGCGTGAAAGATGGTCGTTTCGTGATTACACCACCATTGTTCGCCATGCAGGGGAAAAAAGAGAATACCTTGCGCATAATTGATGCGACTAACAACCAACTCCCGAAAGATCGCGAAAGTTTGTTTTGGCTTAATGTTAAGGCAATCCCTTCAACGGATAAATCGAAAGCGAGTGAAAACACCTTACAACTAGCGATCATCAGCCGAATCAAATTTTATTATCGCCCAGCCAATTTAGCGCTTGCTCCTGACCAGGCCGCAGCAAAGCTGACATTTAGTCGCAGTGGCTCATCGTTAACGCTAACCAACCCGACACCTTATTATCTGACGGTCACGGAGCTGACGGCTGGTAATCAAAAGCTAGAAAATGCATTGGTGCCCCCGATGGGAGAGGCCTCGGTCAAGTTGCCAGCAGATGCAGGTAGCAAAATTACTTATCGCACGATTAATGATTATGGTGCATTGACACCAAAGAGAGATGGTGTTTTTCATTAATTAAAATAAGTCCCTTTAATGGACGATTTTCCGCAGTAAATAAGAGCTGACAGCTTGGTGAGTTAAGACTGGATCGATTATGTTACATCTCAAATATAGACTGGGCCTCTTGGGTGCCAGCAGTGCACTTATTCGTCAGTGGACTGTTCTAGGCATTGTGAAACTCCCCGTTGTACTCAGTTTTGTTTTATCAACGGGTTATGCGCATGCTGAACTATATTTTAACCCTCGTTTTTTGTCTGACGACCCAGCTGCAGTTGCGGACCTTTCCGGCTTTGAAAATGGTCAAGAAGTTCCACCTGGTGTATATCGCGTAGATATCTACCTTAATGATGGTTTAGTAGTTACTCGCGATGTCACTTTTAACAGCAGCGAAAAAGACTATGGATTAAGTCCGTGTATCACCCCTAGTCAGCTAACTGATATGGGTGTAAACACAGCAGCTGTCAGTGGCATTGATGCTCTCGCAGCTGATGCTTGTGTACCACTGGCTGACCTTATCAGTGATGCGACGACGCGTTTTGATGTCGGGCAGCAGCGTTTGTACATTACAGTGCCACAGGCTTTTATGACCAATAGCGCGCGCGGTTACATTCCACCCGAGCGATGGGATGACGGCATCAACGCTGGGCTGCTTAATTACAGCTTTACTGGCAACAACGTGCATAGTAATTCCGGTATCAGTAATTCTGCTTGGCTAAGGCTGCAAAGTGGTCTCAACCTAGGCGCGTGGCGTTTACGTGATGGCTCCAACTGGAGTTACAGCTCTGGCGGCGTTGGCTCAAACAGTCAGAGATGGCAGCATGTCAATACTTGGTTGGAGCGAGATGTCGTTCCCTTGCGTGCCCGTGTGATCTTCGGCGATAGTTTTACAAATGGTGATGTTTTTGATGGCATCAATTTCCGCGGGATACAGCTCGCGAGCGACGACAATATGTTGCCGGATAGCCAGAGAGGTTTTGCGCCAGTAGTACGTGGTATTGCACGTGGTACTGCACAAGTATCTATCACGCAGAATGGCTATGAAATTTACCAGAGTACGGTACCACCAGGGCCTTTTACTATTAACGATTTGTATGCCACGGGTAGTGGAGGTGACCTGCAGGTCACTATTAAAGAAAGTGATGGCAGCAGCCAAGTTTTTAACATTCCTTGGTCAACAGTGCCGTTGTTGCAACGTGAAGGCCATACCCGTTATGCACTAACCGCTGGGGAATATCGCAGTGGTAGTGATCAGCATGAGAATCCAAAGTTTCTCCAAGGCAGCGTCTTGCATGGACTGCCCGCTAGCTGGACCTTGTATGGAGGTACTCAGCTTGCTGATCTCTACCGTGCCTTTAATTTTGGCGTAGGTAAGGACATGAACGATTTCGGCGCAGTATCGGTCGATATCACCCAAGCAAGCTCTACGCTGCCCGATGATAGTGAACATCAGGGGCAGTCGATCCGGTTTCTTTATAATAAGTCATTAAACGAGGTCGGGACTAATATCCAACTTGTGGGTTATCGCTATTCTACGAAAGGTTATTATAGCTTCGTCGATACTAGTTACCGCCGTATGAGTGGTTTCGACGTGCAAACTGAGAATGGTGTGGAACATGTAACACCTCCACTCACCAATTACTTCAACCTTGCTTATAACAAACGAGGAAGGGTTCAGCTGAGTTTTACTCAGCAGGTGGGACGTACTGCAACACTTTATTTAAGTGGCAGCCGTCAGACCTATTGGCTGAGCGATAACACGGATCAGCAGTTGCAGGCTGGGTTAAGCACGTCTCTTGGCGACATTAATATCTCACTCAACTACAGCTTAACCAAAAATGATTGGCTGTTAGGACGAGACCAAATGCTGGCGTTCAACGTTAACATTCCTTTCAGTCACTGGTTATCCTCAGACAGTAAGTCGCCATTGAAGTCAGCAAACGCTACCTACAGCATGTCGCACGACCTTAATGGTCGAGTAAGTAATCTGACCGGTCTTTATGGAACCCTGCTTGAAGACAACAACCTGAGTTATAACGTATTGACCGGTTACGCTAACGGCGGTGACGTCGGCAGCAGCAGTACGGGTTTTGCCGGGTTAAACTACCGCGGTGGTTACGGTAACGCTAACGTCAGCTATAGCCATAGCCAAGATGTCAAGCAGGTCAGCTACGGAGTGAGTGGGGGGGTGTTGGCTCACGCTGATGGTTTAACCCTCAGCCAGCCTCTTAATGACACTGTAGTTCTGGTGAAAGCACCAGGCGCAGATGGCGTGAAAGTGGAAAACCAGACTGGGGTGAAAACGGACCATCGTGGTTATGCAGTACTACCTTTCGCTACCGAGTACAGAGAAAACCGAGTTGCGCTTGATACCAATACGCTCGCTCAGAACGTCGATCTTGAAGATGCAGTAACGAATGTGGTGCCTACCCACGGTGCTATTGTTCGGGCAGATTTCACCGCTCATGTAGGTGTCAAATTGTTGCTAACCCTTACTCATGATGACAAGCCAGTTCCTTTCGGCGCTATTGCATCCTCCGATAGCAACCAGAGCGGCAGCATAGTAGCCGATAACGGCCAAGTCTATCTGAATGGGATGCCACTTGAGGGTAATGTGCAGGTTAAATGGGGCGACGGGGCCAATGCTAGCTGTGTAGCAAGCTATCGCTTGCCGGAAGAGAGCTTGCATCAAGATCTCAGTCAGCTATCGGCAGAATGCCGTTGAGGGATACGCGATGATAAATAGATTTAATGCTTTAGGATATTTACTGACATTAGTCTGCGCTAGCTCCTTTGCGGCAGATAGTACTATTACCATCCGAGGACATGTTCGTGACAACGTTTGCGTGGTTGCAAGCGAGTCTAAAGATTTCACTGTTAACCTTATGCGCAACGCTACAAAGCAGTTCCATGCGATTGGTGCTGCTACCCCGTTAGTGCCGTTTCGTATCGTATTGTCGCCCTGTGGTGACTCAGTAAAAGCAGTGAAACTCGGCTTCAGTGGGCCACAAGATAGGGATAACAGTAACCTGTTGAGAATCGATGGAGGTGCTTCAGCTGCTGCAGGTATGGCTGTGCAAATCCTTAATCGGCAGCAAGAGATGTTGCCGATTAATGCGCCTTCATCGTCCATTCAGTGGACGCGATTGACGGCTGGCCAGGCTAACACTCTCGACTTCTATGCTCGCTTGGTGGCAACTCGTGTGCCAGTTACTGCTGGCCGCGTTTACGCCACAGCGACCTTTACCCTTGAATTCGAATAACCGGAGGCTGAGATGAAACAACGATATACAGGATGGCTTCTGGCTAGTGGATTGATGATAAACACTGCTGTGCTGCAGGCTGCTGACATTGACATCACAGTGAATGGCCGAGTGGTAGCTAGGCCGTGTACGGTAGACACCCCCAATGCCACTATCGACTTGGGTGATCTTTATACTTTTGATTTTAGAACGGCGGGTTCTACTTCCACGTGGCACAGTGTCGCGCTGAATTTGAGCAACTGCCCAATAGGTACTTCCCGTGTTGTCGCTACTTTTAGCGGTGCTACGGACAATACTGGCTATTACAGAAACGACGGCACCGCGCGCAATATCCAGCTCGAACTGCAGGACGACAACGGTACGAGGCTTAATAATGGGGCGCGCAAATCAGTCCAAGTTAATGACAGTTCATTGTCGACCCGTTTTCCACTTCGGGTTCGGGCTGTGTCAGTTAATGGTCGACCTAGCGACGGAACTATTCAGGCGGTGATTAATATCACCTACACCTACGCTTGAGCCAAGAGAGTATGTTAATGAGAAAAATCACCGCTCTGCTTACTGCAACGCTGCTGATGGGATGGTCGCTGAACGTTGCGGCTTTCAGCTGTCAAGTTTCCTATACTGGACAATTTATCACAAATGGATCAGCGAACGTTTACGTCAACCTGACGCCGTCTATCGGCGTAGGTCAAAACTTGGTTGTCGACTTATCTTCTTCAATATTCTGCAAAAATGACTCTTACCAAGGTCAAATTATTGATTGGATTAACCTCACTAGCGGCTCTGCGTTTGGTGGGGCGTTAGTTTCGTTTACTGGTAGTGTTGAATGGGCGGGTAATACTTATGGATTGCCGTTGAATGGTAATTCATCTGTGTACACAATCACTCATACAGATTCTCGTGGATTACCATTACGCATCTATCTCAGAGCAATAGGTGCCGCTGGTGGCGTTGTGATTCGGAGTGGCGAACTTATAGCACAACTTCATATGTATAAAATTGCCAGCGATGGAAACCCTAGAAATTTTATTTGGAATATTCACGCAAATAATAATGTCGTCGTTCCAACAGGTGGCTGCGATGTATCCGCCCGTAATGTGACGGTTACCCTGCCTGACTACCCAGGCTCAGTGGCGGTGCCAGTGAGCGTTTATTGTGCTCAAAACCAGCGGCTCAGCTACTATCTGACGGGTACTACCTTTGGTGGCGATAATTCTATTTTTGTCAATACTGCGTCAGGTTCACCCGCACAAGGAATTGGCGTACAGATGAGGCGAAACGGTACAGCTATCCGAGCTAACAATAATGTTTCATTAGGAACAGTCGGTAGCTCAGCCGTAAACTTAGGTTTGACCGCCACTTATGCACGCACCAGTGGCCAAGTGACCGCAGGTAATGTTCAATCCATTATTGGGGTAACGTTTACTTACCAGTAAGCTCAGTGTTTAGTCCATTACTGTTGTAAATAAATGACAGAAAGGCGGCATACTAGATACGTCTGAAATAAGCCGATCTATTTTCAGTTAGCGTTACGTCGCACCCCCGATATATCAAATCGGGGGTTTTTTATTTAACGGCCAAATGTGGTTGACTCTGTTTATTAATATCTACTGCCTGTCTATTTATAGCGAGCACGTTATTACGGTAGCTAAGCCCGTATTGCAACCTTGTGCTGATGTTAAGACAAACGTTTTTCTGGCCGGCCTTGTTATCTCGGGCTGCATAATTTAAATCCTGCGACTTTTCGCGTCGGCAGATTGTGCTAAAATCGCGCCCCTCTTCATCCCCAGAACGCAGATGATCGCCATGAAATTTCCCGGCCAGCGCAAGTCCAAACACTATTTTCCCGTGGACAGACGTGACCCCCTTATCCCGCAACATCCCTTACTAACGGAATTAGAAAAAGCCTACGTCGTGGGGATAGATCAGACCTTGGTGGACATTGAAGCCCATGTCGATGATGGGTTTTTGCGTAAATATGGCTTGAGTAAGGGCCATTCCGTGGTGATCACCGACGACATCGCCGAACAGATCTACCAAGAGCTGAAAACGCACAACATGGTGGTGAGTGAATTCGCGGGTGGCACTATTGGCAATACCATGCACAACTACTCGGTATTAGCGGATTCTCACTCCATTTTATTGGGGGTGATGAGCCAAGATATCCGCATTGGTAGTTACGCCTATCGCTATCTATGCAACACCTCTTCACGGGTGAACCTCGATTACCTGCAACCGGTAGCTGGCCCCATCGGCCGCTGTTTTACCTTTATCACGGAGTGTGGTGAACGCAGTTTTGGCATTAATGCGGGCAAGATGAACCAGCTCGATGTGTCCCATATACCAGAGGAGGTGATCAAAGGCGCCTCAGCCTTGGTCATTACCGCTTATTTAGTGCGTGGTGATGATGGCGACCCGATGAAAGAGGCGGCGATGAAAGCGGTACGCCATGCCCGTGCTGCGGGGGTACCGGTGGTGTTAACCTTGGGGACTCGTTTTGTGATTGCAGATAACCCTGAGTGGTGGCGTGACTTCATTGCCCAAAACGTGACCGTCTTGGCCATGAACGAGGACGAAGCAGAGGCCTTGACCGGGATTGCCGATCCCCTCGGTGCTGCAGATAAGGCCCTCGATTGGGCTGATATGGTGCTCTGCACGGCTGGCCCTGTTGGCCTCTATATGGCCAGTTATACCGATGAAGATTACAAGCGCGAAACCACCCATACCCTACTACCTGGGGTGATCCCCGAATTTAATATGTATGAGTTCAGCCGTCCCATGGCGCGAGCCAAATGCCGCAGGCCAGCGCGCATCTACTCTCATATTTCTCCTTATATGGGTGGGCCTGAAAAGATCAAGAATACCAATGGGGCTGGCGATGGCGCGCTCTCTGCTGTGCTGCACGACATGGTGGCTAACGCCTATCATCGGATGAATGTGCCCAATTCAGCCAAGCACCTCTGTGAGTTTTTGACCTACTCCTCGTTGGCTCAGGTTTGCAAATATGCCAATCGGGTGAGTTATGAAGTGCTGGCGCAAAGTAGCCCGCGGCTTTCCCGAGGCTTACCCGAAAAAGAAGATAGTTTGGAAGAGGTATACTGGGAGCGCTGATCCTGCTTCGCAATCTCTGTTTAGGCGCGGCTGTCAGCGGTAAATCATGGTTTTTACGGCTTTTTTTGGTGATCACGAGCAAGATGCTTGAGTCGGTATCACTTTTACGACACCATTTAATGACCTGACTGCCGTTTGGCAGCACCTGCCAGTAAGAGAGAGTCCCATGAGCATGTTAACTGACAACCTTGACGCCAATTTCCAACTGTTTATCGAACAAGTCCGCGAGTCGGGTCAGGTGTGGGGGTTACGGTACGGGGAAGACTGGGTCGTGTGCCGATCTGCTGAATTTGAGGATGCCGACGTGATGCCACTCTGGTCTGCCGAACTCGATGCTCGGCAGCACTGTGTGGAAGAGTGGGCCGACTATGAGCCAGCAGCGATTGAATTAGAAGAGTTTCTTGATATCTGGATCAATGATCTGGATGACGATGACGTGTTAGTTGGCCCAAATTGGAATGCTGAGTTAGAAGGGCATGAATTAGAGCCTATCGAGTTGGCGAAAGCACTGGTGGAGCTCGATGCCTGATCCGGCCTGAGCCCATTTGTTTGGCTACGCAACCCCCTGCTTCGCAGGGGGTTGTTGCTTTTGGGGCAGGTGAACCAAGACGACGGGGAGCGCTGAGCGCGGTTACAGAGCCAAAAAGCCCAAGATCAGAATGGGGCCGAGTAGGCTCAAAATAAAACCTGAGACAATCGCCACCGGCACGACGGTAATCCCGCCCGAGCGCTGGATCACGGGCAGGGTAAAGTCCAGCGCGGTAGCGCCACCATAACCAATGGCGGCCGAGGGATGGCGGCGCATCAGCAGCGGGATGAGCAAAATGGCGATGAGCTCACGTCCCAGATCGTTGATAAAGGCGGCCGCTCCCAAGATCGGCCCTAGTTTATCGGCCACCAGAATACCGGAGAGGGAATACCAGCCAAAACTGGAGCCGAGCGCCAGCCCGTGGGTGAGCGGGATCCCCAACAGCTGAGCTGCTAGCAGTGCGCCAACCCAGCTGCTGAGGACCACGGTCAGGGCTATTTTCATCCCCCAAGGGTTGAGTAAGATCTGGCGGAGCCGCATCCCGGAGTTGCGCATTTGCACCCCAATGAGCAATAACAGCAACATCAGCGCCCACTCGCCCAGTTTATCGATGGGTAAGCTGTGTAGATTGACAACTAGCCCGAGTGATAGCCCCCCTAACACCACAAAACAGAGGCGCAGCGACTCCCACGCCAGCTGTAATTTGCTCGGCATCTTGCTATCACTGGCTTCGTGGGTGGGGGGCGAGCGCTGGTCCAGCCACCAGAGTGCCAAGAGATTACTCAAGGTGATAGCGCCAAACATCACGCCCGCTACGTGGGCGATCATGGCAAGATGGCTGCTGAGGTTCTCAACATAGGCCAGCCCCAGCCCCATCAGGAAGAGGATAAGGTAGACCATCTTGCCCAGCGCCTGATTGACCAGCCGAGTCAGGCGGGCAGAGGAGAGGGGGATCAGATAACCGATTAACAGTGGTAATAGGATCAGTAACACATTCAGCAACATCGACGTCTCGAACATCCAGATGGGGAAAAGCGGCACTTTAACATTACTGCTGTGAGCAATGGCACATCTCTCACCCTTTTTACTTGCATCAGACCACGCCCCAGCCGCGGCAGCCGTCCGGTGAGAGCAATGTAGATCCATTTGGCGCACGGCGCAGGATCGGCCGACCGCATATGTTTGCATCACGTTTGCCGCGCCATATGGTGGAATTTGCTTGCTACAGCAGCCATACGCGTATAAAACAGCGGTACGTTTCAAGACTAATTAGTCAGTTTTATGCAAATTAAATGCTATAAAATACTAAGTTAATCGATGTTGGTAGCGATTAATTCTCAGCTTCACGGGGTCAGTGTTGTGTTCACACTGGCTGAATGCTATTTTCGCTAACAGCCACCACTTGTTGTTTTTTTGTTAATTTTGGTGGGTTAGCCAATCTCACTCTCTAAGGACAGATAAGGTTGTAATGGATGAGCAACGTAGCCGCATTGGAAGTGCGTGGTTTGCACAAGTATTTCGGCAGCCATGAAGTGCTCAAGGGCATTAATATGACCGCCCACAAAGGGGATGTGATCTCCTTGATTGGCTCCTCTGGATCGGGCAAATCCACCTTTCTTCGCTGTATTAACCTGCTTGAAATCCCCTCATCGGGCACTGTTGCGCTTCATGGCGAAGTGATTGGTATGAAAACCAGTCGTACCGGTGAGCGATTGCCAGAGGATATGCGCCAAGTGGAGCGGATCCGTAGCCGACTGGCCATGGTGTTTCAAAGTTTCAACCTGTGGTCACACATGACCATTCTACAAAACCTCATTGAAGTGCCCATTCAGGTGCTCAAGGTGCCCCGTGCCGAGGCGGTGACCAAGGCCGAGCAGCTGCTCAACCGGGTGGGGCTGTGGGAGCGGCGCGACTACTACCCAGGCCACCTCTCCGGTGGTCAGCAACAGCGTGCTGCTATTGCCCGCGCCTTGGCAGTAGAGCCCGAGGTGATGTTGTTTGACGAGCCGACATCTGCACTTGATCCCGAGTTGGTCGGGGAAGTGCTCACCTTGATGCGCGAGTTGGCCGAAGAGGGGCGCACCATGTTGGTGGTCACCCATGAGATGTCGTTTGCTCGTGATGTATCGAACAAGGTAATGTTCTTACATCAGGGGCGGGTCGAGGAGGAGGGTAACCCCAAGGAGATGTTTGCCCATCCCACCTCTGAGCGATTCAAGCAATTTATCTCGTCCATCTACTGATGGGGGAGGGTCGGTCTGAGATGTTCAATGAGTTATCAAGGAGAGATATATGAACAAGCTGATACTAGTGACAGCGATCGTCACAGCGGTGACATCCGGTAATGTGGTAGCCAAGGAGTGGAAAGAGATCCGCATTGGGGTCGAAGGCGCCTATCCCCCTTTCTCTTGGACTGAAGCCAGTGGTGAAGTGAAAGGTTTTGACATCGACATCGCCAATGCCCTGTGTGAAGAGATGAAGGCCAAATGCACCCTGATCAAGCAAGATTGGGATGGCATTATTCCGGCGCTGCTGTCGCGCAAGTTTGACGCCATCATTGCCACCATGGACATCACCGAAGAGCGTAAGAACAAGGTGGACTTCACCCAGAAGTACCAGCATATACCGGCCCGCTTTGCCGCCAAGAAAGGCACCGAGGTGCAACTCGACAAAGCCTTTATGGAAGGCAAGTCGGTCGCGGTGCAGCGCGCTACCTCCATGGATACCTTTATTACCGATAACTTCCCCAATGCCACCATCAAACGTTATGGCACCGCGGATGAAGCCTACCTCGATCTCAAATCTGGTCGCGTGGACTATGTACTGGCCGACTCTGCCGCCATCAACGATGGCCTGCTGAAGAAAGAGGGCGGAGATCAATTTGAGTTTGTCGGCCCCGCATTGACCGATCCTAAGTGGTTTGGCCAAGGGGCGGGTATTGCGGTGCGCAAAACGGATAGCGATCTCAAAGCGCAGTTCAATGTGGCGATCCAAGCACTACGGGCCAACGGCAAGTACAAGGCGATCAACGACAAGTATTTTGAGTTTGATGTGTACGGCGAGTGACAACGGCCGCGTTGAGGTCGGCAAAACACAATCCTCCTTGCTCAACGTCGCGGATGGGGTGGGCCAAAGCGCTGACCACTTAAGGCTAATCGGTTGACCCCGTTCGTCGTCATTGGGCCCGTTACCCCTCGGTGTGACGGGCCCATTTAATTACTGCTGGCGGGTGTTGGATGTAACAGGTAGCCACCTCGCGGGAGCGCGGGGGTGTTGGCACCATGGCGATGGATCGGCTTATGTTTGATTTAAAAGGGTATGAGGCCTCCTTATTGGAGGGGGCGTGGGTGACACTGGAGGTGGCGCTGGCCTCGTTGCTGCTGGCGCTCTTGCTCGGCATGTTGGGGGCGTTGGCTAAACTCTCCCCCTACCCGTGGGCCCGTGCGCTGGCCACGCTCTACACCACCCTTGTGCGTGGCATCCCAGACTTGGTATTGATGATGCTGCTGTTTTTTGGTGGGCAGCTGTTTATCAACTACCTGTGCAGCTGGGTGAATGAGCATTACAACCGCTATTTGCTGGCCAGTGATCCCAATCAGGAGTGGGTCTCATTGTTGCCAGACTACATCGATATCAGCCCTTTTGTGGCTGGGGTGGCAACCATTGGTTTTATCTTTGGCGCTTACATGGCGGAAACCTTTCGCGGTGCCATATTGGCAGTGGATAAAGGAGAGTTAGAAGCCGCGCGTGCGTTTGGCATGCGGCCTGGTCAGCTGTTTATCCGCATCTTATTGCCCCAGATGATGCGCCATGCCCTGCCGGGGTTTGGCAACAACTGGCTGGTGCTGCTGAAAACTACCGCGCTGGTCTCGATCATCGGGCTTGATGATATGGTGCGCAAAGCCTCCTTGGCGGCGGGGTCGACTCAGCAGCCTTTCACCTTCTACATGGCAGTGGCGCTGATCTTCCTGATCTTCACTGCGGTCTCGACCTCGTTGCTCAAGTGGGCCGAGCGCCATTACGCCATCAAGACGAGGTAAGCCATGGATTTCTCAATCATTCTCAAAGAGTGGCCCACCTATTGGGAGGGGCTCTATACCACCGTCTGGCTGGTGGCGGTCTCGCTGATCCTTGGGCTGATGCTGGCGGTGCCCATGGGCATCCTGCGCAACAGCCGTAACTGGCTGATCAAGGGGCCGATCTGGGCCTATATCTACTTCTTTCGCGGTACCCCGCTGCTGGTGCAGCTCTTTATCATCTACTATGGCGCCGCTCAGTGGGAGTGGCTGAAAAACAGCGCTGCTTGGTCGCTGTTCGCCGAGGCTTGGTTCTGCGCCCTGCTGGCTTTCACCCTCAACACCGGCGCCTATACCGCCGAGATTGTGCGCGGGGCGGTGCACAACATGTCGCGCGGCCAGATTGAGGCGGCCCACGCCTTTGGCATGACCCGCTGGCAGACCCTGACCCGGATCATTTTACCCAACTCGTTTCGTCGGGCACTGCCGGCATACAGCAATGAGGTGATCTTTATGCTGCAGGGCTCGGCGGTGGCGGGCATCATCACCATCGTCGATTTGACCGGCGCGGCGCGGATCATCAACTCCCGCTACTACAGTCCGTTCGAGGCATTTTTGACCGCGGGGCTGCTCTATATGTTGCTCACCTTTGTCATCGTCTGGCTGTTCAAGAAGTGGGAAGCGCGCTGGCACGCCCACCTGCGTCCGCGCAATGTGTAAGGGTTGATCTGCCAAGATGGCCCCGCCTGTTGCAGGTGGGGCCATTTTTCATCTGCCCGCTCGGTTTGCCAAATGGCGGCCGAGCAGGGAGAATGCAGCGTCGCCATGTGGCAGCCCGCTGATGACTGCTAGCTCTCCCTATTTTCCCGAGGCCGTATGTACCGAATATTGTTTGAACACCCCGATTTTTTGGTTCTCGACAAGCTGCCTGGCATCGGTATGCACGATGAGCAGGTGGGGGAGCAGGGCATTGCGCGGGGGTTAGTCAATCGGGTCAAGGCTGACACTGGGCTCACTCTCTATCCGGTGCACCGGCTCGACAAGATGACCTCCGGGCTGGTGTTGCTGGCCCGCACCACCGAAGCGAACCGCGCGCTGAGCATGGCCTTTGCGGCCCGCGAGGTGAGCAAGCAGTATCTGGCGCTCTCCGATCGCAAACCCAAGAAGAAGCAGGGCTGGGTGAAAGGGGATATGCAAAAGGGGCGCGGCGGCAACTGGCTGCTGGCGCGCACGCTGGATAACCCCGCCATCAGCTGGTTCGATTCGGTGGCAGTGCGCGAGGGGCTGCGGCTCTATCGCATCAAGCCCCAAACTGGCAAGACCCACCAGATCCGGGTTGCCCTCAAAAGCATCGGCGCGCCTATTTTGGGGGATGAGCGTTATGGCGGTACGCCAGCTGATCGCGGCTATCTGCACGCTTGGCGGCTTAGCTTCACCCTTGCGGGGGAACCGTTTGAACTGGCCTGCCCGCCCGCTGTGGGGAGTGAGTTTGCCACCCCAGAGCTCACCGCCGCCATCACGACCCTTACGCTCTGAGCGACCGCCTACCCGATCTGTCGCTGCTGGGTTGGCGGAGCAGGCATGGTTGATCTGGTATGAGTGAGTAGGTATGGGTGAGTAGGGATAGCCGAGCAAACCGATCCTAGCGCGACCGCAAAACGCCCTTACCAGTCCCATCTGACATCCGCTCCATCTGATGGTCAAGCGCTGGCAGCTGTAAGGAAAAGCTGACAGTAGGGCGGGTCGTGATAGGTTGATCCGCAAGGCAGCGGCGTCAATGTCACCATCTATTTACATCTTTTGTTCGCTAAGCCCGCACAATTATCTGCGGCCTGCCTCTTCTCTTCCTGCTCCGCCGTGCTTCTAATGAAACAAGTCATTAACACTTGCTGTGCCTCGTCGCCCAGCAATTGGCTGTCACCGAATCAAGAGCAAGGAGCGCCCAATGAATGCCACCTCATCGACCACCCAGACCATCAACCCGTTAGGGACGGACGGCTTCGAGTTTGTCGAATACACCGCCCCCGATGCCAACGGCATTGCCGCCCTCAAGCAGCTATTTATCTCACTCGGGTTTGCCGAGGTAGCGCAGCACAAGCACAAACAGTGCTGGCTTTATCGGCAGGGGGACATCAACTTCGTGGTCAATGCCGAACCCCACTCGCAGGCGGAGCAGTTTGCCAGAGCCCACGGGCCGAGCGTCTGCGGCATGGCCTTTCGGGTCAGCGATGCGGGCAAGGCCCAGCAGTTCGCCATCGCTAAGGGGGCCAAGCCCTTTGTCGGCAAGATTGGCCCGATGGAGCTCAATATTCCCGCTATCTATGGTATTGGCGAGAGCACTCTCTCCTTTGTCGACCGCTATGGCGACAAGGGCTCCATCTATGACGTGGATTTTGTCTTTTATGCCGATTGGCAGGCCCGGATGGCGGAGGTGGATGCCGGTCTCATCGAGATCGATCACCTGACCCACAACGTGCAGCGCGGCAACATGAATGTGTGGTCCAACTTTTACGAGCGGATCGGCAACTTCCGTGAAATTCGCTACTTCGATATCGAGGGCAAATTGACCGGGCTGCATTCTCGTGCCATGACCGCCCCCTGCGGCAAGATCCGCATCCCTATCAACGAGTCGGCGGATGACAAGTCGCAGATCGAGGAGTACCTGCGCCAGTACAAGGGGGAGGGGATCCAGCACATCGCCATGGCCTCCAGCGATATCTACCACACTATCCGCACCCTGCGCAGCCGTGGCACCGGTTTTATGCCGACGCCAGACACCTACTATGAGCAGGTGAACCGCCGGGTCGAGGGACATCAGGAGGATCTGGCAGCCCTCAAAGCGCTGCGTATCCTCATCGACGGCTCCCCCACCCAGGATGGCATCCTGCTGCAGATCTTTACTGATACCGTGATCGGCCCGGTCTTCTTCGAGATCATTCAGCGCAAGGGCAACCAAGGGTTTGGTGAGGGCAATTTCAAGGCGCTGTTTGAATCTATCGAGCTGGACCAGATCCGCCGCGGCGTGCTGGATGGCGGTGAGGATGACAAGGGTGCCGGCAAAGAGGGGGCGAGCGATGCGTAACTGGATTCATTTTCCCCATCGGGAGGGGACCCACTCCCGACAGGCTCATGCCGATCTGCCTGAACAGGCGATCTATGAGCGCGAACTGGGGCGCAGCGGCTTTTTCGGCCCGGCTACCCACATGCACCACAAGCATGCCCCCACCGACTGGAGCAGTTGGGAGGGGCCGCTGCGGCCACGGCTGTTTGACCTCAATGCCCTGCAAGAGGAGGTGAGTTCACTCTCCCCCTGGGGGGCCCCCGACATTCTCAGCAACCCCCACTGCCGCTATCGGATCTGGCGGCTATCCGAGGCGATGCCGTTTCTGGTGCGTAATGCTGACGGCGACGAGCTGCTGTTTATCCACGAGGGGGGCGGCGAGTTCTTCTGCGATTACGGCCATCTGACTCTGCGGGACGGCGACTACGTGGTGATCCCCCGCGGCACCATGTGGCGCATCGAGCCGACGGTGCCCCTGTTCATCCTGATGATCGAGGCGACCAACGACAGCTATCAGCTGCCGGACAAGGGGCTGGTGGGCAATCACGCCATCTTCGATCCGGCAGCGCTCGATGTGCCCGCCATCAACGAGCGCTTTTTGGCGCAGCAAGATGAAAATCCTTGGTCGCTGCAGGTCAAACGCCACGACGAGATTAGTGTCATCACATGGCCGTTCAACCCGCTGGATGCACAAGGGTGGCACGGCGACTTGTGCGTGGTGCGCCTCAACTGGCGGGATATCCGGCCGCTGATGAGCCACCGCTACCATCTGCCGCCATCGGCCCACTCCACCTTTGTGGCGAGCCGCTTCGTGATTTGTACCTTCGTGCCGCGCCCCATCGAGAGCGATCCCGGCGCCCTCAAGGTGCCCTTCTACCACAGCAACGACGATTATGACGAAGTGCTCTTTTACCACGCTGGGGACTTCTTTAGCCGGGACAACATCGAGCGGGGTATGGTCACTTTCCACCCCGCTGGCTTCACCCATGGCCCCCATCCCAAGGCGTTTGCGGCGGGGCAGGCCTATGCCAAGAAGTTCACCGACGAGGTGGCGGTGATGCTCGATACCCGCGATGCGCTGAACGTCGGCAGTCTGTGCGAGGGGATCGAGAACACCCAGTATGTCTCTAGTTGGCAGCGCCTGGACGCGGCTGCCGACAAATAAGGAATCGCTTATGAAATTGGCAACATTGAACAATGGCAAGCGCGATGGCGCGTTGGTGGTGGTGAGCCGGGATCTGACCCGGGCTGTGCGGGTGAGCGAGATAGCCCCGACTTTGCAGGGTGCCCTCGATGAGTGGGCCGAGGTTGCCCCCAGGCTGGAGGCTGTCTATCAGCAGCTTAACGAGGGCCGCGTGGCCGAGGCGTTTGCCTTTGATGAGGCGGCTTGCCTCTCTCCGCTGCCGCGCGCCTACCAGTGGG
>NZ_PGGC01000060.1 GCF_002795305.1 Aeromonas cavernicola | reverse complement strand
GTCCAAGTAAGTCAAGTTCTACTTACTCGACAGTATTTGAAATTGGAATTAAGATGGACAATAAAGGTAGATTGTCTATTGATGAAGAAAAATTTGATGAAGCTCTTGATAAAAACTTCGATCAGGTCTCTGCGTTGTTTGGAGGAGAAAATGGCGTTGCTAGTACCCTTAACCAAGGGTTGAAAGAGTATACCAAATCTGGTGGTTTGTTAGCCCAAAGAACGGATGAGCTTAATTCAGATTTACGTGCTTTAAATCAAAAACAAGCAACAGCAAATGATCAGTTGGTAAAATACGAAGCATCATTGCGAGCTCAATATGGGAACCTCGATGCGTTGTTAGTAAAAATGAACAACTCAGCATCAGCCTTACAAGCGTTGCAAGTAAATTATAAAAATGGATAGCCCAGATATAATAACAGCCATCAATCAGGGCGATCTCATGCATATTGTTAGCTTGAGTTGAGTCAACGCAGAAGATACTGGACACCCAGCTTTCTGAGCCAGCCGTCCCTCGGCTGGCTATCGCTACCATAAAATAAAGCTCATGAAATAAAGCTAACAAAGAGAATGAGCAACGTGGGGCAGGCATAGCAATCCATTAGATCAGAAAAGATGTCCAAAACTGGGAAGACGGGAATTACCAAATTACGCCAGTGATCAGTGGCATCGCAGTTAACTGCTGTGCTACGTAAACCGTTGCCAATACACCCTGTCACCAGCCTAACCCCTGGCCACCTAAACAAAACCAGCAGTGTCAACCAACAGCCCAAACTAGGCTGGAGTGAACACCGAGCGAGCCGCTATATGGCCCCGCGTACCGTTTACGGTCAAATTAATCGCTCACCATGGTTGGTTTTTTACTAAAAACGAAATAAGACCAGTGGCATTAACCATATCTAATTAAATAAAAGTGGATCAGGTTAATATTTAGCTCTATTTACATTTCACGTAATTAATTATATCGCCGATAGCAAAGACTGGAATAGGTCTTTCGGGTCAATAATAATTTAAAGAGGTTATATGCTGACAAATATGACAATTGGGCAAAAGCTGGTCATGGCATTCTCTGCCCTTGCCCTGATTATGCTGGGATACTCTTGGTTTACCAACGCCCAGCTCGCCGCCATCAATCGAGATACCACAGAAATTACCGGTAACATTATCCCTTCTATCCGCGCTGCTACTCAGATGCAGACCACCCTACTCAATGCTCGTGCCACCGAAACACAAATGGTGGTCGATGTCCTGAATCGGGATATGGATGAGTTTCAGACCCATAAGCAGCGTTTCGAAAACATCAGGGGAGAGTTTGAAAAAGCAGAAAAGAATTACGCCTCATTACCTGTGGTATCAGAAAATGATAAACAGATGTTCACCAGCCTTCAAGAAGCTGCCGCCAGCTACCTCGCTAATCACAATCTAATCGCGGCAGACCTCCTGCAAGGGGATACTCAGCAAGCCATACAGCGACTGGCGCATCAAACTCAGCTGGCTGAACAAGCTGGGCTGGCTGCATTAAAGATGCGTGAAGAGAATGATCGCGCAGCCAGCGAACTGACGCTGCATAACGAGCAAACATTTCAACAGGCGAATACGCTGAGTATTGTCCTAAGCTCTATCACATTACTGTTTGTCATCGTGGTGGCGGTGCTGCTGATCCGCCAAATTCGTAATCCGGTGATGATCTTGTTGGAGCAGACTCGTCAAGTGTCACGAGGAAATCTGACCACCAATCTTGATATGAGCCACTTTTCCCGCGATGAGATCGGCAAGTTAGCGGAGGGGTTCAACGAGATGCAGGAAAGCCTGCGGATGCTGGTCAATGAGGTATCGGGATCGGTGGTGCAATTGGGATCTGCGGCCGAGCAGATGAGCACTGTCGCCTCGCAATCAGCCAATAACATGGGAGCCCAGCAGCATGAGCTGCATCAGCTGGCAACCGCCATGAATCAGATGCAAGCAACTGTCCAAGAGGTTGCCCGTAATACCAACGATGCGGCGCGGGCTGCGACTGATGCGAGTGAAACAGCATCTCAAGGCAGCAGCACCGTCAACGAGGCAACGGTGAGGATCGAGAAAGTCTCAGGGGCGATCGAGGAGACCGCGGTAGTGATCCGCCAGCTGGGCGATGATAGCCGCAATATCGGCATGGTACTGGAAGTGATTCAGGGTATTGCCGAGCAAACTAACCTGCTGGCCCTGAATGCGGCGATTGAAGCCGCACGAGCTGGTGAGCAGGGGCGTGGATTCGCGGTCGTGGCAGACGAAGTGAGAACCTTAGCCAAACGCACCCAAGATTCGACCTCCCAAATCAATGGCATCATCTCTGAACTCCAGCAACGGGCAAACGAAGCGGGAGTCACCATGCAGCAGAGTCAAGAGTTGATGACCGAAACCGTGCATACCGCCCGAGAAGCGGGAACCTCTATCGCCGCAATCAGCAATTCGGTCAACAATATTTCACATATGAATATCCAAATTGCGACCGCAACCGAGCAGCAGGGATCGGTAAGCCAAGAGCTCAACCGCAACGTGATCAACATCAGCACCGCCTCAGAAGAGGTCGCTACCGGTGCCCAGCAGATGGCACAGGCGTGTAATGAACTCAACTTGCTAGCGAACCAACTACAAGGGGTTGTCAGTAAGTTTCGGGTATAACTGCCGCTAAGTGCCTGATAGTGATATTCCTCCCCAGGCAGCGCGCTGATCCCCGCTGCCCACTCTCCTCCCCGATTCGTACGACCCACTCTACTATCCGCCCGTACTATCCACTCACCCCGTGTTGGTCCATCACAAAGCCACACTGAACCGCTGTGGAGAATAACGTGCCATCGTATCAAGCCAATACTGAGCTAAGCAACGCCATAAGCGGTGTGGATGAGGATCATATCGACTCACCCGCTGAGGGACAAGGAGCATAAGGGGGGTTGCGGTAATAGCGCTGATGGCGTTTATGCGCTAACGGCAGCATGGCTCGGTATACCCTGACTCACCTGACAGTGATTGTCAGGCTAACGATAGCGTGGGAATAATCTGGGAAGGTAAGGGGGGATATAAAAAGTCCCATCTGCCGAGCAGCAGATGGGATAAAAGTCTACTTCACCCACCCGCCATCAGACGGATGGGTAACGTGACAGCACTTCTTGGTATTCAAAACAAAAAAGGAGATCAATCGATGCTTACGCTTCGATTGGAGCACGCCAGTCGTCAGCACCAGAGGTACCGGCTACAGTGTGCTCCCAGTCAATCTTGCGATATGCCAGGGAAACCTGGATCAGCTGGGTGAAATCAGACTTCGCTGGATCTTGGCAGTGTGGCATCTGGCAATCGATATCAACGATGGTGGCATCGGTCAGCACGGTAGAGAAGAAGTGCTCTTGCTTACCTTCAACAGAGGTGCGGTACCACTTCAGGGTCACTTTCGGCAGCATCTCGCCAGAGGCCAGAGAGTTGTACATCAGCGGTACGGCTTTGTTCAAAGCAACGGTGAACTTAAACGGCTTGTGAACACGCTGACCAGCAGGCTGACCAGATTGTGGGTCAGTCGGCACGGTAACAACGTGCTGGAACTCTTGTACCAGCATCTCGTCTTCGTGACCTTGTACAAAGATGTTGCCGACGGAGTCAGAGGTGAAAGCACCTGCGGTGATGTTGCCCTGAGTTTTACCTTCAATGCTGATATAACATGGAGTTGGCATGAATATGCTCCTAACTAATTGATAATGAATGAACAATACTAAACGAGTTGATACTCTTCACCCAAATAGCAGTTATCATGCCAACTTTATTTTTATTTAAAATCAGCAAGTTAAGAAAATCACCCCCATATCCCCCTTCATTTTCAGCAATATCTTGCGCAAACAGAGAATATTATCGGCATATCTTGCCTGAACAGTTAAAAATCCTTAAACCCAAGCAATATGTTGCTTAATCTTATTGTTTATCCTGATACGACCACCATGAAACAAGAACGCTAACTCAATACCAGCACCGATGGAGGCCTCTCTCATCAGGTATCACCCACTCACTCGCTCCATCACTCAAGCCGCTATCTGCAACCTCATACCGTTCTGGCTCACGCTGAGATATAGGGGCAGATGAGATCGCGGTCACGCCTTGTATCGACGCGGGTGCATCCTCTCGAAATTGCCCGTTATTGCATGTACGCTCCGATGTCTGCGCGCCATCGGTAACAGATCAGACGGCGTCAACCACCCCTATCAAATAGGTTCAAAGGAGAGACAATTATGTTTAGCCATATCATGTTGGGTGCCAATGATATTGATATATCAAAAGTATTTTATGATGCGACGTTCGCCACGCTCGGTCATCCCGCTGGGGTGATAGATGCCAAGGGACGCTGCTTTTACAAGACCCCATCCGGTATTTTTGCCATCAGTAAACCCCTTGACGGCCAACCAGCCTGCAAAGGGAATGGCAGTACCATAGGTTTTACCGCTAACAGCACTCAGCAGGTAGATCAATGGCACGCGGCAGGATTGGCAAATGGTGGGAGCCCTTGCGAAGATCCTCCCGGTGTTCGGGAAGGGACTATCAGTAAAATGTATTTGGCTTATTTACTCGATCCCGCTGGTAATAAAATCTGTGCGCTCTGCCGCCTGTAATGGGCGGCTTAAAAGATGACATGATATTTGGCCTGCCGCAGGGGGAGTGATATCTTCCTCCTGCTGGTAAATGGCAAACAAACGACGTATCAGATGCCAAAAAAATTAGCTCACTGCGTCGTTTTTATTGATAACAAATTGCGGTGTCTTATGAAAACCATCAAAAGAACAAAAAACAGTCTTAATCACTATTTAAATAACAACAATATCCGTGCAGCAACCCTCGCCACATTAGCGCTACTGACTGTGCCTAATGTCAGCATTGCCGCAGATAACCTGCTCGATCAAATTATCGAGCGTAATGTATTACGGGTTGGCACCACCGGCGATTACAAGCCCTTTAGTTATCGTAAAAATAGCGAGGGGAAATTTGCCGGATTTGATATTGAGATGGCACAACGGTTAGCCGATAAGCTAGGCGTTAAGATCGAATTAGTGCCAACAACATGGCCAAATTTGATGAACGATTTACGTGAACAAAAATTTGATTTAGCCATGAGTGGTGTGTCCGTTACCCTGGAGCGCCAAAAAGTAGCCTTCTATTCAGCCCCCTATCTACGTGATGGTAAAACCCCTATCACCTTGTGCAAAAACAAAGACCGCTTTCAAACATTGGCGCAAATCGATCAGGCTGGGGTCACTGCCATTGTCAATCCAGGCGGTACCAATCAAAAGTTTGCCAATGAAAATTTAAAACGGGCCACCATTAAGGTCCATCCCGATAACGTCACGATCTTTGAGCAGATTATTGAAGGCAAAGCAGACTTAATGATGACCGATGCAGTAGAAACAAAACTGCAGGCAAAAATCCATCCCGAGCTCTGTGCCTTACATCCTGACAAGCCATTTGATTTTTCTGAAAAAGCCTATTTAATGCCGCGCGATATGGTATTTAAACAGTTTGTCGACCAGTGGTTACGACAGGAAATAGAAAGCGGTCAATTTAATAAAACCTTTGACAAGTGGCTCGATTTCCCTTGGCAAGCGGCTTATAAGTAAGTCGATATAAACGGATAACACCGCGTTAGGTGTTATCCGTTTGCTACCCCACCGTGCAGACCATCACCGCTTATTTTTGCTGAAATAGCGCAATATGATCCTTGCAACGTAATTTATTATGGCGAATTTATATTCGTTCATAGCCAACACCTATTACCAACTACCGCATTAATACCAGCCAAAATAAATGCACTCTTTTTATTTCCACCACATATTCACCATGATGATAACAATACAAATTAAATGGCGATTGCAATGAGCTCAATCAATACTTAATAAATAAGTAAATAAAATAACAGCCATTATCAATGAACAAGTTCGTGGATATGCCAGTCAAGGCTGACTGGCATATGACGCGATATTGTTATGATCAGCTGATGACGTGCGACGATCCCCCATCAGACGGCCACAGAGGTTGAGCGAGCAGCCCCACGCACTTGGCTAAAATACGCCCGCGTCTCCGCTATCACTATATGGCGCAACCCTATCAAACCAATGAGGTTGGGCACCGCCATCAGGCCATTAACGATGTCAGCCAACAACCAAATCAGGTCCAGATGGAGGAAGGCACCGCTCGCCACCAACGCCAGATAGACCAGACGATAGGGCTTGATCGCCTTCACCCCGAACAGGTACTCGGTGCAGCGCTCGCCATAGTAGTTCCAGCCAAGGATGGTGGTAAAGGCGAAGAACAGCAGGCCAATGCTCACCAGATACTGGCCAATATGGGCATCCAGTCCTTGCGCAAAGGCGGCACTGGTCATGGCCGCACCACTCAAGTCGCTACCCCATACCCCGGTCACCACCAGAGTCAGGCCGGTCATGGTGCAGATGATGATGGTGTCGATGAAGGTGCCGGTCATGGAGACCAGCCCCTGCTCCACGCAAGAGTCGGTCTTGGCCGCTGCCGCCGCGATGGGCGCAGAACCCAGCCCCGACTCGTTGGAGAAGACCCCGCGCGCCACTCCGGACTGAATGGCCAGCATGATGCTGGCGCCGACGAAGCCGCCGGTCGCCGCATGGCCGGTGAAGGCGCTCTCGATCACCAGCATGACGGCATCGGGCAGGGCGCTGGCGTTGTTCACCAACACGCCCAGACAAGCGACGATGTAGAAGATGGCCATGAAGGGCACGACTTTGCTCGACACGCTGGAGATGGACTGGATCCCCCCCAGGGTCACCAGCGCCACGATCAGGGTCAACACCACGGCGGTCGCTTCACGGGGCACCGAGAAGGAGAGGCTCATGGCGTCGGAGATGGCATTGACCTGCGGGAAGGTACCGATGCCGAAGAAGGCCACGCCGATGCCGAACAGGGCAAACAGCTTGGCGAGCGGTTTGGAACCGAGCCCCTTCTCCAGATAGTACATGGGGCCGCCAGCCATCTGGCCGTTGGCATCCTGCTGGCGGTATTTGACCGCCAGCAGGCACTCGGCGTACTTGGTGGCCATGCCGAACAGCGCCGCCATCCACATCCAGAACAGGGCACCGGGGCCGCCGAGCTTGATGGCAGTGGCCACCCCGACGATGTTGCCAGTACCTATGGTGGCAGAGAGGGCGGTGCAGAGGGCGCCGAAGCTGGAGACGTCCCCCTGTTTGCCCAGCCCCTGATCGCGGCCAAACACCAGCCGCAGCGCGAGCGGCAAGCGCACGACCTGCAGCAAACCCAGACGCAGGGTGAGATAGATACCGGTCCCGACCAGCAGGATCAGCAGGGGCGGGCCCCAGATAAAGCTATCGATGGCGGTTAACGCCGCTTGAATTGATGACATGCATCCTCCTTAAGAAACAGCAATTAAGGAGGAGAAGGATGATCTTCCCATAGGTGTCGCGATCGGCCAGAGGCGATCGGATGCAAGCCAAGAACGTGTTCACACGCTAACTGCGAGGCCGTGATCAAGGCTCATGTGCAGCTCGCTTATATGGAACCAAGAAGCTCACGTATGTCTATACGCTCCGGTTCCTACGCTGCTCTTTACCTTGCTGACGACCTCTCGTTACAGATCGTGAACAGTTCCACGCTCAGGTACAACCATCCCATCCCCTCTGTCCTTTTGCCTGAGAGTTTCCGGCGCCAGCCGGCCCTTGCGGGTAGTCATGGTGCCTTGCTCCTTCGGCGCCCGATTGAACGGGTCTCTCCAGAGTATCGTCCAGTAGCAGTCCACACCGGTTGCCCGGTACCTGAAAGATTCACTTCTTCGGTGGATGGTTGCCCATCGCTCTCCTGCTACCTTCATCCGAACTAGTTTGGATTAGGAAGCGCGCATGGTAATTGAAAAACCATGGGCTGTCTTGCTCTTGAAACTCCCCTCCTCTCCTTTTTTAGCCTTGCCGCTAATCGTCATAAAACCGTTCAACTTTACTTAACAATTCAATTACTTAATCTACTACGTGCAATAAAATCATCCCAACAACTACGCCAGCGAAAACAATGCCCTCTCTCGTTTCGGCCAGAAAATCTCAACAACATAACCAATCAAATTACTTGCGCATAAACTCAATAAGAAGATAATTCCGCGCATAACCAAGCACTTTGCCACTCATTTATGCACGGTGCTTGGTTGGTCCCACCGGACCACTCGCCTGACCCGGCCGTCGCCGGTTCAATCGCATATGGCTTGGGCATATCACGCCCCCTAAGGATGACCAAAAGAGAATGAACGAGACTCTGGTTGCAAAAGATGTGGTTGCAAAAGATGTGGTCGCACAAGATTACCGTCAGCTGGTTGAACAATTCGGCTCTCCTCTGCTGCTGCTCGACAAGGCAGCGGTGCGCAAACAATATCGGGCGCTGGCTGCCGCCCTGCCCGATGTTCGATTGCACTATGCACTCAAACCCCTGCCTCACGAGGCGGTGGTAGCCGTCTTACAAGAAGAGGGGGCCTGTTTCGATCTGGCTACCAATGGCGAGGTGGATCTGGTGCGCAGTCAAGGGGTCCGCCCGGGGCGCTGCATCCACACTCACCCCATCAAGCGCGACAGTGACATTCGTTATGCACTGGAGTTCGGCTGCACCGTGTTTGTCTACGACAACCCGCTGGAGCTGGAAAAGTTCATTCCCTACAAGGATGAAGTAACCCTGCTGCTGCGGGTCAGCTTCCCCAACCCCGAGACCAAGGTCGATCTCTCCAAGAAGTTCGGCTGCACCCCAGAACAGGCGCTGCCACTGCTGCAACTAGCCCACGCCAAAGGGATCAAGGTGATGGGGCTGTCGTTCCACGTCGGGTCTCAAGTACCCCACGCGCAACGGCATGTGCAGGCTATCGACGCCTGCCGCGAGATCATGGAGCAGGCTTGGACACTCGGCCTCAAACCTTGGGTGCTGGATATTGGCGGCGGTTTTCCGGTCGACTATGCGGGGGGCGAGCTTGACATTGACAGCTTCTGTGCGCCGATCCGCACCGCATTAGCTAAGTTGCCCGCCACGGTACAGAAAATTGCTGAACCGGGCCGCTTTATTAGTGCCCCGGCCATGACCTCGATCTCTAGCGTCATGGGCAAGGCCCACCGCGGTAACAAGATCTGGTACTACCTGGATGACGGCCTCTACGGCAGTTACAACGGCCAGCTCTATGACCACGTTACCTATCCGGTGAGCACCCCTTTCGCCAAAGGAGAACCTCATCACTCGGTGCTTGCCGGCCCTACCTGCGATAGCGTCGATGTGATCCGCGACGACATCATGCTACCGGATCTGGCTATTGGCGAACTGGTGATTGGTAAGGTGATGGGGGCCTACACCTGGGCCTCTGCCTCCACCTTCAACTTCTTCCCCAAGGCGAACATTCTCATCGTAGATAGCAGCCAACAAGGCAAGAAGCTGGTCGCGGTTGCCTGAGCACACCGCTCGCTCGCCAACAGGTTCACTGGGCAAAAACAAGAGGGGGAAGCAAGCGCTTCCCCCTCTCTCATTTCACCAACCCCTATCAGATAAACTGACTGGTCAGCAGCCAGCCGGTGTAGGCGACAAAGCAGGTAAGCAGCACGCCCCCTTCCAGCCGATTGATGCGCCCCTGCCCCTTGCGGCCCAGACACATCAGCAGCAGCACCAAGGTCAGCCCCATCATGATGCTCCAGTCGCGGGAGAGTACTTCAGGCGCCACATCGAGCGGCGCTATGCCCGCCGCGATCCCCACCACCGCCAGGGTGTTGAACAGGTTGGAGCCGAGCACGTTGCCAAGGGCCAGATCATGCTCATTCTTGCGAATGGCGATGAGGGACGAGGCCAGCTCCGGCAGGGAGGTTCCCACCGCGACTATGGTGAGACCAATCACCAGATCGCTGATGCCAAGGGCTTGGGCGATGGTCACCGCACCCCATACCAGCAAGCGGGAGGCGGCGATCAGTAGCACCAGCCCGACCATCAGCCAGAAGATAGCGCGCTTGAGGGACATCCCCTCGCTCTCGATATCCTCGGCGGTCTCGCTATCCAGCGCATCTCCCTTGCTATTCATGCCAGTCCAGATGGACCAGCCTATCAGGGCAACGAAGACGGCCCCCAGAATGACCGCATCCATCCAGCCCAGATGACCATCAATCAGCAGGGCGCCGGAGAGCAGGGTAATACCGATCAGGATCGGGATCTCCTTGCGCACCACCTGGGAGGTGACGGCGATGGGGCTGATGAGGGCGGTTAGGCCCAAGATCAGGGCGATGTTGGTGATGTTAGAGCCATAAGCATTACCCAGTGCCAAGCCAGGATTACCCTGAGCGGCAGCAAGGGCTGAGACCACCATTTCAGGGGCCGAGGTGCCAAAACCGATGATCACCATACCAATCAGCAGCGGTGGCATTCCTGCATAACGGGCGGTAGCGGCAGCACCATCAACAAATTTATCTGCACTCCAGACCAGCAGTATTAAACCAGCAATCAGAGCAATCACAGCTAAGGTCATCGTTTCGCTTCCCCTTGGTTTGATGGCTGTTGAATGTCTTATCTAGAAAACATGCCAAAAGCCCTCTATGGCATGGTGCAGCAAGGATCTCAGCTCCCTTTCTCGCTCTCTCCCCACCATGCCAACCCCTTTAACGTCTTGCCTGCCACGTGGCAATGGCCAGCAGTGAGTCTGGGGTAAACTCTCGGGCTCTCTCCGCGATCTCCGCTTGAGTCATCCACTGCACCTCGCTCACCTCTTCGGCTTGTAAACGAAGCGGCCCCTGATAACGGCAACTGAATAGGCCGCCCCAGACCCGATACCCCTCTCCTTGCGCATAAAACGTCCCAAAATCTTGCAGTGGTACATGCTCAATGCCCAGCTCTTCAGCCAGTTCTCGGCGGGCAGAGGGCTCCATCAGCTCGCCCGATGTCACCACGCCACCGGCACAGGCATCCAGCATACCGGGGCAGAAATCCTTATTGAGGGTACGGCGCTGCACCAAAATGCGATCGGCATCATCAAGCACCAAGATATAGCTGGCACGGTGACAAAGATTGTCTCGCCGCACCTGAGCTCGCTCAGCCACGCCGATCACCTGATTATCTGCATCCACTATATCCACCCATTCCACATCCCGCTCCTTAGCTTGCTAACTCCATAGACACCCCAGTATATCGATGTAACCACTTGTCATGGCAGACTTTTTTGCAAGTATGCCAGCAAATGCGGCTTAATCAGCAATAGCCAATCAGCGCCTGTTATTTTCTCTCTCATCCCGCGTCACATGGCTGTCACTTATCCGCCCCATAGTGGTCGCGGTCCAAGCATCACAGAGGGATGATGATGAAGGTTTTCAAACATGGCTCTCCCCGCCAGATTGCCCGCTACATCAAGCGTTTTCATCAAGGTAGTTTCAGGGTGGAGGCGCTGGGGCAATTTGAATTTCATGGTGGGAGGATCGATTTGAATCATCGCACTTGTCGGCAGACCCTGACCTTGATCCGCCAGATCAAACAGGAGCTACACGATTTGCGTCCTCTCCCGCTGTCATCTGGACAACCTTGAATGTCCGAGTAGTAGATAGGCTACTTCCATGCTTTTGCCCACGGGGTCATCCACCACGTGGGCCATTTTCTATCTCGGTAATGATCCCATTACGTACGGTAACAAACCGCATAAACTCGCTTTTACCAAAGTAGTAAGTCCACCGCTCACCGTATTGCACCGTGATCACATGGCCATACTGATTTTGCTCATATCGGTTCAGCGCTTCACGTAACAACGGCTGCCCGCATTTTAGTAACATCTCAGCCGTACTATCACCTTCGGTAATGAGCGCATTCTTGCAACGCATGGCATCGGCTAACGCGGGTGAGCCCATCAGTGACAGCAGCATCACTATAACGTTTCGTGTGTTATTCATCGCTCGCCTCTCCCCGCAATGGGTTCCCCTTCAGTATGGCGGTTTCTGCAACAAGACCCTTCCCATGGCGTGCCGCCGCGTTTCCTCCGCTACGCCCACATCAACAAAAACGGCGACCGTTTGGTCGCCGTGTGGATCAAGCTAACGGGATCACAGAATATCCAGCAGCTCGACTTCAAATACCAACGCACTGTAAGGCGGGATGGAGCCAGCGCCACGTGCACCGTAGGCCAGATCTTGGGGGATACAGAGCTTCCATTTAGAACCGACGGGCATTAACTGCAACGCTTCAACCCAACCAGCAATCACCCCAGTCACTGGGAACTCGGCTGGCTGGCCACGGGCGACCGAACTATCAAAAACGCCACCGTCGGTAAAAGTACCATGGTAATGCACGCGCACGGACTGACCGGCAACTGGCACAGCCCCGTTACCTTCTACCAGCACTTCGTACTGCAGGCCGGAATCAGTCACTTTCACACCGGCACGCTGAGCGTTCTCGGCTAAGAAAGCCTCGCCTTCTGCCGCGGCTGCTTTGGCAACAGACTCTTGCTCTTCCTGCATCCGCGCGGTGATCACCTGGAAGGCATCGTTGATATCGTCACGGCTAACCGCGAACTCCAGCCCATTGAGTGCATCTGCCAAACCTTGTTGCAGGGCGGGGATATCCAGCCCAGCAAAGGCTTGCTGCGCCAATTGATCACCCATGTTGCGGCCAATGCCATAACTGGCTTTCTGTTCGATAGAGTCGTATTGAGACATTGAAAAGTTGCTCCAGGTTCTGATGATAAAAAGAGACGGGATGATAACAGACTTTTATATGGGGTGCTGCCAGAGCGCCATTGATTTACCGGATAACGGGGGGCTAAGCCACGCCGGACTGACTAGATATCAGCTCGGTCTAACAACGCTCGCACTGTCGCCACCTTATTGCCGTCGGTCATATTGATCCGCCCATCGTCTGAGGCCCCCATGCTGACACCTGATGGCTGGATACCGCCACGCCAACCCATAGCCGACATATGCACTTCGCTCACCCCTGTTGCTTCAAGGATGGCCATCACGTTATCTGCATTGACCCCCGCACCGGGCATCAGGCTGGCACGTCCGGCCAACAGCTGTTGCATGGCCTGCAGTGTTGCAAGCCCGGCTAAAGCGCTGGGGGCAAGCCCTGAGCTCAAGATCCGTTCACAACCTGCTGCGACAATGGTTTCCACGTCCTGTCGCCAGTTTGAGCTCACATCTATTGCCCGATGAAAGGTGACCCCCAGCGGCCCTGCTGCCTCCACTAGCCGCGCCAGCTTTGCTGGCGGGACTCGCCCCTCCTCATCAAGTAACCCCACCACAACCCCTTGTAGGCTGGCCGCCCTCGCAGCAGCGATATCGAGCAGCATCATCTCAAACTCGCCTTCGCTAAAACAAAAATCCCCTGCCCGAGGTCGGATCATGGCGTAAACAGGAATAGTCGCGTGCCGCGCCGCCGCCTGCATAAAACCATAAGATGGCGTCAGGCCGCCAAGGCCCAGCGCAGAGCACAGCTCAATCCTGTCTGCACCTGTTTGCTGGGCCGTAAATAGGGATTCAAGGTTGTCGATACAGATTTCAAGACTGGACATGTTGGCTCCTTGAGAAGGGAGATCAGTCTCTGAATCTGATCTCATAAATTAAGTAATGCCGCACCGCGTACCCCCCCTGCACCACCGAATTGGGCTTGGCGGATCTCAGGCAGAGCAACACCTGGTAGCAGATGACCAGGCAAGCGAAGCGGTAGTTGTTCATACAAGATAGGTAGGCCACTTAACCCCCCTCCGAGTACCACCACATCGGGGTCCATCACCGAAATGGCGGTAGCCAGCCCCGCGGCCATGATCTCCAACCAGCAGTCTATGGTCGCCACCGCGTGGGGTTCATGGGCCTCAAAGCGGCCGATAATCTGGTAACCCGTCGCCCGTTGACCGTGGAAGTGGTGATAAAGCCTCTCTAGTCCCGAGCCAGAGGCATAACTTTCAAAACAGACCAAACGACCACAACCACAGCGGGGACGCGGTAAATCGGGATACTTCATCAACATGGTGGCAGGTAGAGGATAATGGCCAATCTCCCCTGCTAACCAATTGCGTCCTCGCACCAGCTGACCTGCCAGATAAAGCGCGCCGCCAACACCAGTTCCTATCGTCATACCAAGCGCACTGCCGGCCCCCTCTGCGGCACCTTTATGCACTTCAGACCACAGAAAACAGTTGGCATCGTTATCGACCTTGACCGGACGAGCAAGCAACTCGGCCAAGTCGGCACCGAGATGGCGTCCATTGATAGCAGGTAGATTAGCTGCCACGATGCTGAGATCGTGGCTATTGAGCACCCCCGGGAAACCGATGCCTACCGCCCCCCGGATCCCCAAACGCGCATCAGCTTGCTCAACTCGCTCGCAAATCAACTGCTGTAATCGCTGATAATCATTGCCCGGCGTGCTCATTCGCTCTTCATGACAAAGATTCAACGCGTCATCGTAAACAGCAAACGCAATTTTGGTGCCGCCAATATCAAAGCCGTAATACATGCCCACACTCCCTTGTTGGCGAGTCAGTTCGCCGCATTCATCCTGAAAGGGGACATTGTATTAATTCGCAAAAAAAATAAAGTGACGAGGGACGAAAAATAGAAGAGAGATCAAAGAGAGCAGCACATTTTTCGCTGAAACCCATCGGCACCCAGTATGGGGCTGGTGCGCTGCTGGCCGGCAAATACAAAACCACGCTGCTGGCAAAAATGCTCACCGACTGGATTGCCATTGAGTAACCACAACGTAGCGTGGCCACAACCCGCCATCCGCATCTGCATCGCCACGGCTTGCCATAAACGCCGGCCATAACCCTGCCCCCAATAGCTGGGATGTAAATAAAATGCCCTGATCAGGGCGCTTGGCGCGCCCTCATGCTCGGGCATGGCCTGCCAGTAAAGCAGCCCTTTTATGACGTCGTCGACACAGAGCAACATCGGCGCCGGATCTGTTTTTGCGAGGCGGCGTTGCCAAACCTGCAGATGTTCTACCGCCGCCAGCTGTGCTAGCCGCGCAGAACCCTGGGTTTCACCATACGCCGCAAGCCAACTGGCACGTTGAATCACCGTCATCGCAGCGGCATCAGTTGGCCGTGCAATACGCAAACTTATGCTTTGCATCTAGGCTCCAATCCCGCCGCTTTGGCCTGCTGATAAAGTGGCTGCACCTGTGCCTGCTGAGCTTGCAGATCAGCAATGCGTCTCTCGTTACTGGGGTGAGTGGACAGTAACTGCGGCGGTGTTTTGCCACCGGATGCCGCACTCATGTTTTGCCACAAAGGGATCGCCTCCGCTGGATTAAAACCAGCACGGGCCATCAACTCCAGACCCAGTCGGTCTGACTCACTCTCTTGCTCACGGCCATAAGGTAATAGCACCCCGACCTCCATCCCCAGCCCCAACGCTGCCATGGCGGTATTGCGATACTGACTATATTCGCTGGACCCCAACGCAACGCTAGCCGCCGCCATCCCCATCCCAGCCAGCTGACTACGAGAGAGCCGCTCATTAGAGTGCTGTGCCAGCACATGAGTCAGCTCATGCCCAATGACAGTCGCCAATTGATCCTGATTATTCGCCACCTTAAGCAACCCGCTATAAACCCCGATTTTACCGCCGGGTAGAGCAAACGCATTGACCTGATCAGAATCAAACACCACCACTTCCCAGCTGGTAATGCCATAGTTGGCGGGTACTTGGGCCGTGACCGCATTAGCAACACAGTTGACGTAGGCATTTAGCCTCGTATTGGTACTCACTCTCTCTTGCTGCTTCATCTGCTCAAATGAGTCAGCACCTAACTGACTCATTTGCTGAGGGGAGTAAAGTAGCATTTGGCTACGACCAGTCGGCGACTGGGCGCAGCTCATTAGCAACGCACTGCACAGCGCAGTTAAAGCACATCGAGCCACAGAAAAAACCATGAAAACATCCTTCGCGATAAGGTTGCGCCTATTCTCGGAAATGCCGCTCTGCTACGCAAGGGCGGATTCAACGCCGAAGTGCAATGCTCGTCGAAAAATCAGGCTGCGTTGAATGACGCCTCAAAGATGGCCTGCGACTGTTGGCATCCCAGACTGTAGCGACATAGTGAATTGGATCAGTGAATTGGGTCCGCTAATTGGAGGTAACACCTCCATTAGACGAACTCAAAGGCACCTACTTCTAGCTGATGCCAGTCAGTTAAGCCTGACTGGAATTAAGCCCATGGGTCGCCCTTGTTCTTGCCGCACGGCGTTTTGTTGGCCATCCACGCCCGCTTAACGACCGCTCACGGGCCCCCTGTGGGGTGTCAGAAAAATCTTAAAACGTCCTCTGCGGCCTGAATCAAATAGCTTCATTAGTTACCTATGGCACAATGGCACTTTCCATAAACGAGAGTCGAAATTGTGCAGGAAGTTATCAAGTTATTAAGAAAGGAACACGACATTCATTTTCCCACGCTGGGGGTGATCGTCAGAGTGACCGAAAACGGCGTGGCGCTGTTGACTGAGAGCGTTCACATCACATCGCCTGCGGATGGGGTGTTTAATATGGACAACGACAACTGGCTGATTATGCCAAACCCAACAGGTGGGATTGTGCTCCATTCGCAGGGGCGAAGGGCAACCCGAAACAGCAACATGATGTATCGCATGTTGAGGAGTCAGCATGACGAAGCAGGCCGCAACTGTCGGGGACATGGGAACCGACCACGATGGATTTCCCCCCACCCCGATCATTGAAGGATCACAGGATATCTTCATCGATGGCAAACCAGCAGCCAGAGTGGGGGATGCGCTTGCTCCCCATGCTAAACCCGGTAGCCCACCCCATGATCGGGTGATCACCACGGGCTCAAAGACGGTGTTTTTTAATGGCCGGCCTGCCGCACTCACGGGCAGTGAAATTGGTTGTGGCGGGCTGATTATCGGTGGCAGCACGGTCATTATTGGGGATCAAGCACCACCGATTATTAGCTCATTGGTTAGTGATGTTTTTTTTGATAGAAAATTATATTTTTCAGCGATTATTGATTACTTCATTGAAGATGGAAACGGTAATAAATTGTCTTCTGGCTACGATAAAAATGCCTATACAGGGTTAGTTGAAAACTCTGGCTTAATCAATTTATTTATCGGTGGAAAAAATGAGTAATAAAAGTGACGTAGTTGAGAAAATGACAATTGATGGTGAGGTACTCGAGTTTGTTACTAGAGAAGGAAAAACTTTTTTAAAAAAACAATATACTCTGACAGATTCTAAAAAAAATGACCCTGAAAACATTGTATTGCCAAACATAATTGTGGTGACTCGTGACAACGGATTGATTTTATTTGTGTTACGTGGACTTGGTGAGAGCCTGAAATTCATAACAGTACGAACATTATATAATCAATACAAATATCAATGGTTTGAGCCACTCGCTGACAATTACCGAGAGCTAATTTATATTAACAGCAAAGATTATAACAAGGACGCATATAAACACTTCACATGGAAACAAATTGATGAATTCGCTTCTGTTGATCGTTCTCCAATGGATTTCCGTACTGAGCAAGCCGGTGACTGGAAACAATCTAAAGAAGGCGGTAATGGATTTTTTCTGGTGATGATTGAAGGTATGCCTTACTGGACTGATGCTGTTGGACAAATTCCGTTTGCCATTGATACATACAGGTTGCTTCATAGCGTTCCTGGGGTTGTTAAAGTAGGAATTGAATGGGGGCCAGGGGAGGTAATGGCAAGAGTAAAAGGTGATTTCGATAATACAAATAAATATGATAATTACTTTATTCTTAGAGGAGCGCTCTATGCAAAAAGAAAGTATGTTTATAACACAACTCCGAATTCATCTGGTACATATCCTGCGATAAGGGTTACTGAGCACATAAATAGAATCAACCCAAATGAATTGGCAACCCCCATTACAGTCAGAGAGGCGGATGATTATGCGACTTGGAGTCGTTAAATTAATTATTCCATTTTTAATCGGTGTGATATCCGCGTTATCCTTTCTTTTTATTAGAGAATTGGGATTTTTAATTTATACAAGCTATACATCCGTTTTTTCAAGCGGCAGAACACTTTATTATACGATATGGTTATTAAGTTTTTTCATTGCAATGCCGCTCCTTTTTATTATAGGAGTCAGTAGGTGTGGTTTAAAGTGGGGAGTTATTTCATTTTTAATTTTCATTTACTTTATTTTTGACTCATTTGGGCGTAACCCATTATGGGGTGGGTTACTCGCACTATCATATCTTGGGGCATTAGCTATTTCACTTTTTCTTAAGACCTATTTAAATAAATGGTCAAGAGGTCATGCCAGACTTTGAATTAAAAAATGACCTAGCAAAGTTTCAATACCTCTCATTTTTGTGAAAACTTACCTGATGATAAACGTGGGAATAACCGAGGCAATCCGTTTTGGGGATGCAGTGGATACCCACGCTGCAGAGGCATTATCAATATCAGAAACCGTGTCGAAGCGATCACTTAATACCCCTTACTCTTCACAGCAATAACAAGGGCGGCCAATGGGCCGTCCTTGTTGCTTCTTAGCGAATGCTCGCCATACGCCGTACGCAGCGTTGCTCTCGGTCATCCACCCGTTTGGCAAACCAAGCGGTGGTCAGGTTACGGGTGATTTTCGGGCTTTTCAGCACAATGCCGGGCAGGATGGCGCGGGGTTGTCGCTTGCCTGCTTGTTGGTCAGCCAAGGTCAAGACCCGCAAAAAAAGGTCACTTTGACCAAACTCGGCGCTATCTCCTTGGCGCAGGCTCTGGTGGATGGCCGCTTTGCTCATCTTGACTCGGTCAGCCAAGGTGTAGACGGCCAGCTCGGTGTTACTCGGCAGATCCGAGTCATAGCGGATCAAATCCCCGTCCAGCGCCAGAGTTTTACCACTCAAACGGCTGACGGCGGCTTGAAAAGCGGCGTTGCGGCTGGCATACCAGCCAGCGTTGAAGTCAGCAAAGCGGTAGAGGGTATCGGGGTAATCGGCGGGATAGCCAAAGATATGTTTGGTGCCAAACCAGATGCCGCCACGGCGGGTAAAGACCTCGTGGCGAATTGAGGTAGTGATGGGATAGGGGTAGCCGGCGGCATTGGCCTCGGCAAAGGCGACACTCACCTGCATCGGCCCTCCTGTACGTACTGGGTTGAGGCTACCAAACAGGCTCTTGCCGAGCGGCAACATCCCGATCATGTCTTCGAAGATCTCGCTCATCTCCCGTTCGGTGCGCAAGGCATCGATCCGCTCGGCGTAGCTTTTGCCGGTGGGCGAGTTGATGGAGAGCGCCGCCCGCACCATCAGCTCGGGGATCAGCAGTTTGCCAGCGCGAGCGTTGATCTCCTGCCAGGCGATGTTGCTTAAATTGGGCACCACGGGGTCGGCCTGATAGGTGGCTTCCTGCTCCGCCACCGCTAACACGCTACAGACGTTGTGATCATTGACGGTCAGCCCTTGACTGGTGAGCGCGGTGACGACATCGCTCGCCCACCCCCGTTTATCCACCACCTGTTTCGGTAAAAAACGGACGATGCGGCTGGTCATCTCTGTTGGCGGGCGCGGCTGCATGGCGGGAGCAGCCTTAGCTGCCTTGGGGGTCACGGATGCCTGAGGCGCTGATGCCGATGAGGGGGCGGCTGATCTCGTCCCAGCCGTGGGGTCACTGGCACACCCTGCCAGCAACCCCAGTAGTAACAGAGGGGCGAAGTAAGGGTGAAGACAAACAGCACGCATGGCAGTTCCCCGCAAGAGAATGGGAAGCGGCGGGGGAAGAGCCCCAGACGCAGACAGGCCGCCATTGTAGAGGATTGGGCAGGGCAGCAGAAGGCCGCCATGCCCTTGGCGCCCGCCGACGTCAGCGTACTGGAGCGCTGCCACCCCAGCAAAGCCGCGGGGTAACCTTGGGTGGCTTAAGCGCGGTGGTGGCCAGTGAGTACCTGAGCGGATCCATTGATCACCGCCTGCAAGGAGGCATTGACCACATCACGGCCAATCGCCACCCCACAGACCCGTGTCCCCTCGACACTGAGCAGCACATAAGCGGCGGCGCGCGATTCGGTGCCCACACTTAAGGCGTGCTCTGAGTAATCAAGCACATCGACCTGCATCCCGGTCTGACGCTGCCAGCCATTGACCAGCGCCGTGATCGCCCCCTCCCCCTCGCCAGTCAGCTGCAACAAGCCCGCTGGGGTTTGCAGCTCAACGCTCAGGCTCTCCTGACCGTCATGACCGAGCTGAAAACGTCCGATGCGATAACCATGCGCGGGGGCAAGGTAGTGCTGCTCGAACAGCGCACAGATCTGCTCTGGGCTCACCTCGCTGCTGTTGGCTTCAGCCTGCGCCTGCACCCGCCGGCTGAAATCAATTTGCAGCCAGCGCGGCAATTGCAAGCCAAGATCACGCTCCAGCAGGTAGGTGACACCCCCCTTGCCGGACTGACTGTTGATCCGGATCACCGCCTCATAGCTGCGGCCCAGATCGGCCGGGTCGATGGGCAGATAGGCCACATCCCAGTAATGGTCTGGTTTTTTCGCCGCCAACGATTTACGGATCGCATCTTGGTGGCTACCAGAAAAGGCGGTGTAGACCAGCTCGCCAGCATAAGGATGGCGGGGATGGAGGGCGATTTGGGTGCAGGCGCCGACGGTGGCGACGATGGCATCCATGTCGGCCAGATTAAGCTCGGGATCAACCCCTTGGCTGTAGAGGTTCATGGCCATGGTGACGATATCCATGTTGCCCGTACGCTCACCGTTACCAAGCAGGGTGCCTTCTATGCGATCGGCGCCGGCCAGCACCGCCAACTCGGCCGCCGCCACCCCGCAGCCCCGATCATTGTGGGTATGAATCGAGATGCTCACCTCAGGGCGAGCCTTCAGGTTGCGGCAAAACCACTCCACCTGATCCGCAAACACGTTGGGGGTGCTCACCTCAACGGTGGCAGGCAAATTGAGGATCATCGGGCGGGCTGCGCTGCGCCACTCATCGATCACCGCGTCACACACCTCCACCGCAAAGTCCACTTCGGTGCTGCTAAAACTCTCTGGCGAGTATTGAAAGCTCCACGCGGTGTGCGGGTAACGGGCGGCGTAATCACGCACCCAACGCGCCCCTTGCACCGCGATGGCTTTGACCCCGGCCTTGTCGGTATTGAACACATAGTGACGTTGCGTCGGGTTGACCGAGTTATAGACGTGGACTATCGCCTGTTTAGCCCCTTGCAGCGCCTCAAAGGTGCGGGCAATCAGATCTTCGCGAGCCTGCACCAATACCTGAATAGTGACATCGGCCGGGATCAGGTCTCGTTCGATAAGCTCACGGACAAAGTCAAAATCGGGCTGGGAGGCTGCCGGAAAGCCCACCTCAATATGCTTGAAACCAACATGGATCATCAGCGCCCACATTTGCAGCTTCTGCGCGACCGTCATCGGTTCGACCAGCGCCTGATTGCCATCGCGCAGATCCACGGCGCACCACTGCGGCGCCCGCTCCAACACGCGGTTAGGCCATTGACGATCCGCCAGTGCGATGACCGGAGCGCGGCGATATTTGCGATGATCGAAACTCATATTCAGATTCCCTGGATGAAATAGGTGGTGTTACTGGGCCAGACTACACTGTCACCGCACGTCAGCACGGCAAACTCAGCACGGCAAACAAGGGGCAACTGAGCTGATGAGTTAAGAGGGGGAGCGGGCTGCGCGGTAACGCTAGCCCTGACGGTAACTCGGGCGGTAACCCAAGCACCATTTCCAATGATCGCTGTCGATAAACCGCGACCGGCCAAACGGGCGGGGTGCGCCACTGGCCCTGATCCTCGCACCCCGCAGCAGCGGGCGCAGACGACCTTAGGTAGTGGTTATCAGTATATAAAGGCAAGCGGGGTGAGTAATTGCAAAGATTGCAACCATTAGCCTTAATGTCGCAATTATTATTCTAATTTAGCTACTTATGTGGTGACTTTCACCACTAGGTCAGCTTGAAGCCCTGCTATCCTCTCTTGCCATTGCACTCGGCTACGCGCAATGGCATCACAAAAAAACCAGCCTGTTGGCACGCCAACAGGCTGGTTTGTGGGGATCACGGGGCAAGGGGTGATCGCTACGTTATTTGCCCTTTACTTGCTGATGCAGCTCTTGCACCGAACGCACCTGGGCAGTGGCATCTACGCTGATGGCCATGCAGGTGGCAAACGCCGCATTCAAGGTGGTGGTATAGGCTACCTTGTGCTGCAGGGCGCCACGACGCAGCTGTCTGGAATCCTGAATCGCTACCCGCCCTTCGGCGGTGTTGACGATATAGGTGTACTCGCCGTTTTTGATCCGATCGAGAATGTGTGGGCGCCCTTCATGTACCTTGTTGACCAGCCGTGGGTTAATGCTGCCCTCCCCTAGTGCAACAGCGGTGCCATGGGTCGCATCCAGCTCATAACCGAGCTCCAACAACTTAGCGGCTAGATTGATCACCCGCTCCTTGTCGCTGTGTCGAACCGACAGCAGGGCGCGGCCCTCTTTCGGAACAGCGTGGCTGGCCCCCAGCTGGGCCTTGGCGTAGGCCTCGGCAAAGCTACTGCCGACCCCCATCACCTCGCCGGTCGAGCGCATCTCAGGCCCCAGCAGTGGATCCACCCCTGGGAACTTGGCAAACGGCAGCACCACCTCTTTGACCGAGTAGTAGGGCGGGATGATCTCTGTGGTAAAGCCCTGATCTTTGAGGCTTTGACCCGCCATCACCCGCGCAGCGATCTTGGCCAGCGGGGCGCCGGTGGCCTTGGAGACAAACGGCACGGTCCGAGCGGCGCGCGGGTTCACTTCAATGAGATAAATCTCATTGTTCTTGACCGCAAACTGGACGTTCATCAGACCGACCACCCCAAGCTCCAGTGCCAATTTGCGCACCTGCTCGCGCATCTCATCCTGAATCGCCTTGGAGAGGGTATAAGGTGGCAAAGAGCACGCTGAGTCGCCGGAGTGAATGCCCGCCTGCTCAATGTGCTCCATGATACCGCCGATCACCACATCCACGCCGTCGCAGATGGCGTCTACGTCCACTTCGATGGCATCGTCTAGGAATCTGTCGAGCAGCACAGGAGATTCGTTGGAGACGCTCACCGCCTCGGCCAAGTAGCGACGCAAGTCGGTCTCGTCATAGACGATCTCCATGGCGCGGCCACCCAACACGTAGGACGGGCGTACCACCAGTGGGTAGGTAATCCGCTCGGCCAGCACAACCGCCTGCTCCAGTGCGGTGACGGTGCCATTTTCCGGCTGCTTTAGCCCTAAGCGCTCAACCGCAGACTGGAAGCGCTCACGATCTTCGGCGCGGTCGATGGCATCCGGGCTGGTGCCAATCACCGGCACCCCATTCGCTTCCAACGCGCGCGCCAGCTTGAGCGGAGTCTGGCCACCGTATTGGACGATAACGCCCTTGGGCTGCTCGACGCGGACGATTTCCAGTACGTCTTCCAGGGTCACCGGCTCAAAATAAAGGCGATCCGAGGTGTCGTAATCGGTGGAGACGGTCTCTGGGTTGCAGTTGACCATGATGGTCTCGTAACCATCTTCGCGCAGGGCCAGCGCAGCGTGCACGCAGCAGTAGTCGAACTCGATACCCTGCCCGATACGGTTAGGGCCACCGCCGATGATCATGATCTTGTCACGGTTGCTCGGCGCCGCTTCGCACTCTTCGTCATAGCTCGAATACATGTAAGCGGTGTTAGTGGCGAACTCGGCCGCGCAGGTATCGACCCGTTTGTAGACCGGGAAGATGTTGTGGCGGGCCCGCAGTTTGCGCATTTCCCCTTCGGCTACGCCGAGGATCTTGGCCAGCCGCGCATCGGCAAAGCCTTTGCGCTTGAGGGCGCGTAGGAAGTCGGCATCGAGACCGGCCATGCCGCGCTCTTTCACCTGCTCTTCCAGCTTCACCAGATCCTCAATCTGCACCAAGAACCAAGGATCAATCTTGGTTAGGCGGAAGATGCCATCCATGGAGAGGCCGGCGCGAAACGCATCGGCGATGTACCAAATCCGGTCACAACCCGCATCTTGCAGTTCGTGACGAATGCGGGTCAGCGCGTCAGGGGCATTGAGATCCACCATGGGATCGAAGCCGGTTTTGCCAGTTTCGAGGCTGCGTAGTGCCTTGTGCAGCGACTCTTGGAAGTTACGGCCGATGGCCATCACTTCGCCGACCGATTTCATCTGAGTGGTCAGGCGATCATTAGCACCAGCGAATTTTTCGAAGTTAAAACGCGGCACCTTGGTGACCACGTAGTCGATGGCTGGCTCGAAGGAGGCCGGAGTACGACCGCCGGTGATGTCGTTCATCAGCTCGTCGAGGGTGTAACCGATAGCGAGCTTGGCGGCGATCTTAGCAATCGGGAAGCCGGTCGCCTTGGAGGCGAGCGCCGAGGAGCGCGACACCCGTGGGTTCATCTCGATGATGACCATCCGGCCATCTTTCGGGTTAATCCCAAACTGGACGTTGGAGCCACCGGTCTCGACCCCGATCTCGCGCAGCACCGCCATGGAGGCGTTGCGCATGATCTGATACTCCTTGTCGGTCAGCGTCTGGGCTGGTGCGACCGTGATGGAGTCACCGGTGTGGATCCCCATGGGATCGAAGTTTTCGATGGCGCAGACGATGATGCAGTTGTCGTTGCGATCCCGCACCACTTCCATTTCGTACTCTTTCCAGCCGATCAGCGACTCGTCGATCAGCAGCTCTTTGGTCGGCGACAAGTCCAGACCGCGCTCGCAGATCTCAACGAACTCTTCGGTGTTGTAGGCAATGCCACCGCCCGAGCCGCCCATGGTAAAGGAGGGACGGATGATGCAAGGGAAGCCGACCATCTGCTGCACGCCCCACGCTTCTTCCATGTTGTGGGCGATGCCGGCACGCGGGCACTCCAGGCCAATGCTGCTCATCGCCTTGTCAAAGCGGGAGCGATCTTCGGCCTTGTCGATGGCATCGGCGGTGGCGCCGATCATCTCGACCCCAAATTCCGCCAGCACACCGTGCTTTTCTAAATCCAGTGCGCAGTTGAGCGCGGTCTGACCGCCCATGGTGGGCAGGATCGCATCTGGACGCTCTTTTTTGATGATCTCGCGCACCACTTCCCAAGTGATGGGTTCGATATAGGTGGCGTCAGCCATCTCCGGGTCGGTCATGATGGTGGCGGGGTTGGAGTTCACCAAGATGACGCGGTAGCCCTCCTCTTTGAGGGCTTTACATGCTTGGGCACCGGAGTAGTCAAATTCACAGGCCTGACCGATGACAATGGGGCCAGCACCGAGGATCAGAATGCTCTGTAGGTCGTTACGTTTTGGCATGGCTTCTCGATTCCTCTTAGGCGCGATACTGCTTAATCAATTCAATAAAGTGGTCAAAAAGAGCGGCACAGTCGTGTGGGCCTGGGCTCGCTTCGGGGTGGCCCTGAAAGCTGAAAGCTGGGCGATCGGTGCGATGGATACCCTGCAAAGAGCCATCAAACAGCGAGACGTGGGTGGCGCGCAGGCAAGCTGGCAGGCTGTTCTCGTCCACCGCAAAACCGTGGTTTTGGGCGGTGATCATCACGGTGTTGTCGTCGAGGCTCTTGACCGGGTGGTTGGCACCGTGGTGGCCAAACTTCATCTTGACGGTCTTGGCGCCGGAGGCGAGCCCCAGCAGCTGGTGCCCCAGACAGATGCCAAACACCGGGGTATTGGTGTTGAGAAAGGCCTCAATCGCTTCGATGGCGTAGTCACACGGCGCGGGGTCACCGGGGCCGTTGGAGAGGAAGATGCCATCAGGGTTCAGCGCCAACACCTCGGCAGCGGGGGTCTGGGCGGGCACCACGGTCAGCCGGCAGCCACGGTCCACCAGCATCCGCAGGATGTTGCGCTTGACGCCAAAGTCATAGGCAACCACGTGGTATTTGAGTTGATCGGCATCTGGGGTGAGGTGCCCCTTGCCAAGCTGCCAGCTGCCTTCTGCCCAGTGATAGGCGTCGGCGACGGTGACCTCTTTGGCCAGATCCATCCCCTTCAAACCGGGGAAAGCGCGGGCCTGTTCGAGGGCAAATGCCTCGTCAGCCTGAGTCCCAATCACCTCTCTACCGGCATAAATGCAGCCCGCCTGAGCGCCTTTTTCGCGCAGGATGCGGGTCAGTTTGCGGGTGTCGATGTCGGCGATGCCAACGATATTCTGAGACTTGAGGTAATCGGAGAGGGATTGCTGATTGCGGAAATTGGAGGCCAGTATCGGAAGGTCCCGGATGATCAAGCCCTGAGCATGGATTTGGCTGGACTCTTCATCTTCGCTGTTGGTGCCGGTGTTGCCTATATGGGGGTAAGTGAGGGTGACGATCTGACGGGAGTATGAGGGGTCGGTGAGAATTTCCTGATAACCCGTCATCGACGTGTTAAACACCACTTCACCAACGGAACATCCCTCGGCGCCTATCGACACGCCTTTAAACACAGTTCCATCTTCCAGCACTAGCAATGCAGTGTGATTCAAGACAACCTCCAGTTATTTAGCTTTAAATTCAGCAATTTACCTGGGTGTTGCGAGTTCGTTCCCGTCGATGACAGGACTCAAACTCGGCAGATTTCTGGCAAATTGGGCGCATTCTACTTAAAAAAAGGAGGGTTTCAATGGTTTTATCACTACCAAAAACCGCTCTCTCCACATAAAAAATCACACATAATGATTTTATATGCAACAAAAAGTAGCTAAGCACGTTGCCACCTGCCTAAAAACCAAACTAAACAAGCTCATACCACAAAGACCAAATAAAAAAACAAAAATAGAAATATAACCCTTTAAAAACAAAATATTACAAAAATATTTATTTAAATTTATTGGTGATTTTCGGGGCTTTTTTGCCGTTTTAAAAAAGATTAAGATGAAAAATCGTTTTTACCACCAAGAATAGTTAATGATCTGAAAAAAATCTGACTCATGGGCTAGCGGCGCTCTTTTTAGATTATTTTTTAAACATCCTCACCCATGATAAGTGTCTTCGGCTACGCTACCGAGCAATTGATAGGGATTTTTAGATAGTTCGCTATAAAAAAACAAAAAAACCATCATTTAAACAAAAAATAAAAAAAAGCCCTTTAACTTAAGGGCTTTATTGCATGGTAAAAAAATTAGTTGCTGACAGTGGGTTATTTCAGACTGAGCACATCCTGCATGTCGAATAACCCAGCCTGTTGGCTTGCCAACCATTTAGCCGCGCGTACCGCACCGTTGGCGAAGGTGAGGCGGCTGGACGCCTTGTGGCTGATCTCAACCCGCTCGCCGATATCGGCAAACATCACCGTGTGCTCCCCCACCAAATCGCCAGCGCGGATGGTGGCAAAGCCGATGGTGTTGCGATCCCGCTCGCCGGTGATCCCCTCGCGGCCATAGACGGCACAATCCTTGAGGTCACGGCCCAGCGTTTTCGCTACCACTTCCCCCATGGAGAGCGCGGTGCCAGAGGGCGCATCCACCTTATGGCGATGGTGGCCTTCGATGATTTCGATGTCGGTGTAATCCCCCATCACCTTGGCAGCCTGTTCTAGCAGTTTGAACACCAAATTGACCCCGACCGAGTAGTTGGAGGCGAACACGATGCCAATCTGCTTGCCAGCTTCTGTCAAGGCGGCCTTGCCTGCCTCGTCAAAACCGGTAGTACCGATCACCATCAGCTTGTGGTGGGCCAGCGCAAAGGCCAGATTGGCTAAGGTCACCTCGGGGCGGGTGAAGTCGATGATGAGATCAAACGTATCACGCACCTTGTCGAGGCTGTCGCTGATGGCCACCCCCAGATGGCCTAGGCCGCCCAGCTCACCGGCATCAAGCCCGATCACCGCCGAGCCCGGCCGCTCCAGCGCCGCGCCAACCACTACCCCATCGGTATTGGTGATGGCCTCTAGCAGCACCTTGCCCATACGGCCATTACAGCCCATCACGGCTACCCGGATCGGATTGTCCATTCCACCCTCTTGTCTGTGCAGTTAAGGAAAATGACCGTTTTACCAGCCCACGCCCCCTTTGAAAAGCATGGGATAGCCAAGCGCACGCACTGTGGCCAAACAGACTGCGGCCAAACAGAGAGTCCATTGACACGCATGCTATCGCCGCCCTCACCAAGCCACTGAGATAGTCCCGCCAATCCTTACCCGCCCCTCACCTCCCCAAAGGAGTCACCCTGCACCATCTCGCTGCTCCCTGTTCATCCCTCGGTGGGCTTGTTAAGGTAACCGCGCCTTTGCCGTGTTCGCTATCACAGGAGATGCTATGCAAGATACCCAGCCCGACCGACACGCCCTGCGCGGCCTGATGCGCCAGCGCAGACGCGCCCTGAGTCATAGCGAGCAACAGCTGGCCGCTCAGCAATTGGTCACCCAATTCAAACAGCACCCCGATGTGCAGGCTGCTAAGCGTATCGCCTTCTATCTGGCCAACGATGGCGAGCTCAATCCGCTGCCCACCATTCATTGGCTATGGGCGCAACGTAAAGAGGTCTACCTGCCGGTGCTACACCCCTTTACCCCCGGTCATCTGCTCTTTTTACGCTATACCGCCACCAGCCCGATGGTGCGCAACCGCTATGGCATCGAAGAGCCGGAGTTGGATGTGTTGCAGGTGGTACCACACAGTGCGCTTGATCTGATCTGCACCCCGCTGGTCGCGTTTGATAGCGCAGGTAATCGCCTTGGCATGGGGGGCGGCTACTATGACCGGACGCTGGCCTGCTGGCATCAGCACCGGCTCGGCCCCAAACCACTGGGTATTGCTCACGACTGCCAGCAGGTGGATGCGGTCCCGCAAGAGGAGTGGGATGTGCCGCTGCCACAGCTCATCACGCCTTTGCGCTGCTGGCAATTTAGCTGACAGCTCCCCGCCATGGGCCTGTGTCCCCTAAACTAGCAAACGATTTACATTTTTAGCGCGCGACGTGAGCCCTGTGGTCGCTCCGCTGCCGATGGTTGTATAATGCGCCCGCTTTTAGCCAAAGGATCGATCATGACTCAAGATGAAATGAAGAAGGCGGCCGGTTGGGCTGCGCTCAAGTATGTAGTTCCCGGCACCTTGGTCGGGGTGGGCACTGGCTCGACCGTTAACCACTTCATCGACGCGTTAGCGACCATGAAGGATGAGATCAAGGGGGCGGTATCCAGTTCAGTTGCATCCACTGAGCGCCTCAAGGGGCTGGGGATCAGGGTGTATGATCTCAACGACATTGACACCCTCTCTGTCTATGTCGATGGTGCCGATGAGATCAACGCAACCCGCGACATGATCAAAGGCGGCGGCGCAGCCCTGACCCGCGAGAAAATCGTTGCGGCCGTGGCAGATAAATTTATCTGTATCATCGATAACACCAAGACAGTCCCTGTGCTGGGCCACTTCCCGTTGCCGGTTGAAGTGATCCCCATGGCCCGTGAATACGTGGCCCGCGAGATCAGAAAATTAGGTGGCAATCCGGTCTGGCGCGAAGGCGTGGTGACCGATAATGGCAACTATATTCTGGATGTGAAGGGGATGGCCATCACCGACGCCAAAGGGCTGGAAGTAAAGCTCAACAGCATTGTTGGCGTGGTAACCAACGGTCTGTTCGCCCACCGTGGCGCTGATGTTGTGTTGATTGGCACCCCAGATGGGGTCGTCAGCCAATAATATTGCTCGGTGATGATGACGGCGTCTTATGACGCCGTTTTTATTTATACCTCAATACCTTACACCCTCTCATTTATAACTATCGTTGAAAACTTAAAAAAAATTGGCTTTCGTCACAAATATTCCCTCTGCCAAACGTTTTTGCTACTTTACGCTCTTCTTCGCACAACATGCTTGCACACATATTCATACACAGAGGGATCGTCATGACCGCCAAGTTTTCACTGGACAAGGACAAAATTAAGGTACTGCTACTGGAGGGTGTGCACCCGAATACAGTAGAGACCTTTCGCGCTGCAGGTTACACCAGTGTGGAGTATCTCAAGACCTCGCTCTCTGAAGAGGCGTTGATCGAACGTATTCGTGACGTGCATTTTGTTGGCCTGCGCTCCCGTACCCAGCTGACCGAAAAAGTGCTGGATGCCGCCAGTAAGTTGGTGGCCATCGGCTGTTTCTGCATTGGCACCAACCAAGTTAACCTTGACGCCGCCCAGCTGCGCGGTATTCCCGTATTTAACGCCCCCTTCTCTAACACCCGCTCTGTTGCTGAACTGGTGCTGGGTGAAATCTTGCTGCTGATCCGCGGTATTCCAGAGAAGAACGCCAAATGCCACCGTGGGGTGTGGGAAAAACTGGCCAATCGCGCGGTAGAAGCCCGGGGCAAAAAACTCGGCATCATCGGTTATGGCCACATCGGTACTCAGCTTGGCATCATCGCCGAGAGCATCGGCATGAAGGTCTACTACTACGACATCGAGAACAAGCTCTCCTTGGGCAATGCCACCCAGGTACCGACCCTGGCCGAGCTGCTCAATATGTCTGATGTCATCAGTTTGCACGTGCCAGAGACCCCCTCTACCAAGGATCTTATTGGTGCCGAACAGCTGCGGATGATGAAACCGGGCGCCATCTTTATCAACGCCTCTCGCGGCACCGTGGTCGATATCGACGCCTTGGCCGATGTGATCAAAAGTGGCCACCTCTCCGGCGCGGCGATTGATGTGTTCCCGGTTGAGCCAACCTCTAACGATGAAGAGTTCTTAACCCCTCTGCGCGGCCTCGACAACGTGATCCTGACCCCCCATATCGGTGGCTCGACCCAAGAGGCACAAGAGAACATCGGTCTGGAAGTGGCCAATAAGCTGGTGAAATACTCTGACAACGGCTCGACCCTGTCTGCGGTTAACTTCCCAGAGGTCTCCCTGCCTGGCCATAAAGGCTCCAGCCGCTTGCTGCACATTCACCGTAACCAGCCCGGCGTGATGAACCAGATCAACCAGATCTTCGCCGAGGAGGGGATCAACATCTCCGGTCAATATCTGCAAACCAGCAGTCAGATTGGTTATGTGGTCATTGATGTGGAGACCGAGCACAGCGAGAAGGCACTGGCCAAGCTCAAAGAGATCAACGGCACCATTCGGGCGCGTATTCTCCATTGATGGCAGAAGTCTAACGCCGACCAGTTACCAGCCCGCCGCCATGGCGGGCTTTTTTATGGTGGCCAGTGGATAGCGAATGGCCCGTTTTATCGGCTGCTCAGCCCAGATAGCACAAGCGACCCAATAGGCCGCTTGCTGAGCGAGGGAAGGCGTGTGGCGGCTTGCTGATAGAACAGGCCGCGCTACGTCGTTTGGTTTAGCGTTTTTTCGCGTATTTGCGGCGGGCCCGCGCTTGGCGCTCGGCCTCTCGCTCGGCTTTCTCTTGGGCTTTTTGCGCCGCGTCGGCCTGTGCCGCCACGATCTCATCAGCCACCATGTCAGGGGTTTCTAACGAGATACGCCCAAGCAACCCGCTGCGAAACTCGTTGACCAAGATCTCAGAGGCCTTGTGCAGATCCGCCAAGCCGCCCTTGCGCATAAAGGCGCGTTGGCGGGCAATCAATTCCAATAGTTCGAGCTCGGTCTCTGGCAACTCATCGATCTGGTAGCGCGTTTTGAGCCGCTCAGGATAAGCCTTGAGGAAGTAGTCAGCGGCAAACATGGCAATGTCGGCATAGTCATACACGGTGTCTTTGATCGCGGCGGTGATGGCTAAGCGATAACCACAAGACGGTGGGTTGAGCTTGGGCCAAAGAAATCCGGGGGTATCGGTCAAAATCACATGATTATCGAGTTTGATCCGCTGCTGCGACTTGGTGACCCCCGCTTCGTTGCCGGTCTTGGCAATGGTGCGCCCCGCTAAGGTGTTGATCAGGGTCGATTTGCCCACGTTGGGAATGCCCATGATCATCGCCCGCACACCGCGCAGCTCGAAATTGCGCTCCGGCAGCATCTCGTGGCAGAGGGTCAACAGTTGCTTGATCTTCTCCGGCTCCTGCTGGGTCAGCGGCAGCGCCTTGATCCCTTTTTCTTGCTCCATATGGGCCACCCATAGCGCGGTGATCTCGGGGTCAGCAAGATCCGCCTTGTTCAGCACCTTGATCACTGGGGTATCTGCGCGCAGCTCGGGCACCAGCGGGTTTTCGCTCGAAAAGGGGATGCGGGCGTCGAGCATCTCGATGATGACATCGACCTGGGGCATGACCTCGGCAATCTCTTTGCGGGCCTTGTGCATATGACCGGGGAACCAGTTGATGGACATATCCGTTACTCTCTGTTGGCATGGGCGCTGGCACGGGGCGCGAGGGATAGCCGTAGGCGCGTGCAGATAGACGCTGGAGCGACCAGGCAAGCCGCGCTCGAAAGGGGCGCAGTTTACCTGCTTTTGCTCGATTTGACAGGCATTCTAGCGAGCACAGGCCAAACCACCAAGCCACCCTATCCCACTCAATCTTGTTGGCCATGGCCGTCTGTAACGCGCCGCCATGGCAGATAAGTATTTGATGATGAAGGTTATTACCCTGTCACGTCGCCTTTAGCCACCGAGTGAGCGCCGTTCACTGAATTGTCATTTTTTGTCATTAAAAACGTCATACGCCCACTCTAGGCTGCGCTCAGGTTTTACAAGGAGCGAACCTTAATGAACAAACTGGCAGGTATTGCCGTGATGATCAGCGCCATATTGGCGAGCGGCTGCAATTCAAAGAACGATAACGATGCCACCAAACCCGGCAACTCTCAGCCCACTAACGTGATCTTTTTCCTCGGTGATGGCATGGGCCTCAATACCCTGACCGCCGCCCGCATCTATGGCGTGGGGGAAGAGGGCAGCCTCACCATAGATACCCTGCCTGAGACCGCCTTTATCAAGACGTTTTCCCACGATGCGCAAGTGACTGACTCAGCCCCCTCCATGTCGGCCTATATGACTGGGGTCAAGAGCAACAACGGCGTCATCAGCATGAACAGCGATGCTACGTATGAGAGCGATTGCAGCAAGAGTGCCGGCAAACCGGCCACCACCTTGCTGGAGCTGGCCAAGGCGGCAGGACGCGGCACTGGTATCGTCACCACCACCCGAGTGACTCACGCAACCCCTGCTGCTACCTATGCCCATCTGTGCAACCGCGACTTGGAAAATGAGATTGCCGTCCAGCTGGTCCAAGGCGGGGCAGGCTTTAATCCTGCCCTGAAAAAAGGGGTGGATGTGGTGCTCGGCGGCGGCAGCCGCCACTTTCTGCCGCTAGCCGACAAAGGCAAGCGGGAGGATGGCCGCAACCTGATCAACGAAATGAAGGCCAACGGCTACCAATTTGTCAGCAACGCCGATGAGCTGAGTAAAGCGGCCAGCGGCAAGCCATTGCTGGGGCTGTTTAGTTCGAGTCACCTCAAATATGACCTTGATCGCCCCGCCAGTGAGCCCTCGCTCACCCAGATGACCTTGGCTGCCATCAAACAGCTTAAAAGCAACAAAAAAGGCTACTTCCTGATGGTCGAAGGGGGACGGATCGACCACGCTCTGCACGACACCAACGCCAAGCGGGCCCTGCACGACACCTTAGCCTTTGACAACGCCATCAAAGCGACCATTGATGAGGTGAAAAAGAGCGATCCTGAGCTGAAAAACACCCTGATCGTGGTCACCGCCGACCATGACCACACCCTAGTTCTCAATGGCTATGCCAAACGCACCGGCAAAACCACCGCCACCAATCCCGGCGTACTGGGGCTGGTGAAAAACTATGAAACTGGCGAGCCGAGCAAGGACAGTGATGGGATGCCCTACACCATCCTTGGCTTTGGTAATGGCTACAACCGAGTGGATGGCCCACGCAGCAGCGTCGCTCCGCTCGATGATGCCACCGTCTCGGCCAATGACTATCACCAAGAGGTGGTGGTCAAGGTGGGTGAGATCGGCAACGAAACCCACGGTGGCACGGATGTCTTCCTCAGTGCCATCGGCCAAGGGGCCGACCGTTTCCATGGCTCCCTCGATAACACCGCTGTTTTCGCCAAGCTCAAAGCCGTCGCCAAGCTGTAAGGAACCCATTGATGAAACTAATCATGCCAACCACCCTGACCAAGTCCTTAATATGCACCGCCCTGCTCTGCGCGCTGGGCTCCGTTAGCCAAGCACACGCTGGCAACGCTAAAAACGTCATTCTGTTTATTGGCGATGGTATGGGGCCCACCGTGCTCACCGCCGCTCGCCTGTTCAAGACCGGCGAAGAGGGTAATCTGGAGATGATGAAGCTGCCCTACAGCGCTCGCATCAAGACCTTCTCCAACGATGCCCAGACCACTGACTCGGCGCCCTCCATGGCGGCCTACACCACCGGCGTCAAGATGAATAACGAGGTGATCGCCATGAGCAGCGACACCAAAGCGGTCGCGCCCGGAAAGGATGTTAACGGCAACAAGGGCGTCAACAACTGCGCCAGCGACAACGGCAAGCCAGTGTCCACCCTTCTTGAACTGGCCAAGGCAGCGGGTAAGTCGGTCGGCGCCGTCACCACCACCGAGCTGACCCACGCCACCCCAGCAGCCACCTATGCCCACATCTGCCATCGTGATGCCGCCTACGCTATCGCCGAGCAGGCAGTGCCCGGCGGCGCAGGCTTTAACCCGGCACTGCAAGATGGGGTCGATGTGTTGATGGGGGGCGGTGCTAACCACTGGACGCCCTATAGCACCAGCAATAAGAAGGGGCGCGCTGATGGCCGCGACTTAACCGCTGAGCTCAAGGCGCAGGGCTATCGCTATGTCACCACCAAGGATGAACTGGCGACCGTCACCGGCGGCAAGGTACTCGGCCTATTTAGCACCACCTCACACCTCGATTACGAGCTGGATCGGGTCGCTAAGGGCGCCGCCAGCAGCCAGCCGTCGCTCTCTGAGATGACCGCCAAGGCGATCGACCTACTCAGCCAAAACAGCCAAGGCTACTTCCTGATGGTAGAAGGGGGGCGCATCGACCACGCCCTGCACGCCACTAACGCCAAGCGCTCACTCACCGATGCCGTGGCGCTGGATAATGCCGTTAAAACGGCGCTGGCTAAGGTCAATCTGGCCGACACCTTGATTGTGGTCACCGCCGACCACGACCACACCATGACCATTAACGGCTACTCCGCCAAGGGCAATCCGGTGCTGGATCTGGTGAAAAACAGCGATGGTTCGACCCAAAACGATGTGGATGGCAAACCCTTTACCACCTTGGTGTTTGGTAACGGCCCTAACCGCTCTGATGTCAGAGCGACCCTCACCAGCGATCAGGTGATGGCCGACGACTACAAACAGGAGACCGGCGTCAAATTGGGCTCAGAGACCCACGGTGGCGGCGATGTGATGTTGTTTGCCGATGGGGCCGGTAGCAACCGCTTCAAGGGCACGCTGGATAACACCCACGTCTTTACCAAGTTACGGGAGGCGCTCGGCCTGTAAGGTGCGAGGGCCCAGCACGGCAACGCTGGGCCCCTGCTCACCCAAAGAGCGACAGATGATGATAAGACCCCAACTATGGTTATGGCTGCTAAGCGCCCTGCTGGTGATGGAACTGCATGCCGCCCCGACCCCGCCGGATCTGGCAGCTCGGATCCACTACGTGGACAGCGTGACCGGCAGCGACGGCGTCGTGAAACAGCAGGAGTGGCGTGAAAAATGGCTGCGTGTGGGCGCCCAGGTCTGGAGCCAACGGCTCATTCCCATTGTGCTGGCGCGGGCCTACCACGCGGCCCATGATGCCAAACCTGGCCACAAACACTTTACCCATCAGATGGCCGCACGCTGGGTCACCCACAGTGAGGCTGGGGAGGTACAGCTGCGTTATGCCGACCAGTGGCACCGACAATTGGTCGAGGTGCCCGCAGAGGAGTATGGCCAAGTGGCCTTTACCCCCGACTGGCAACGGATTCGTTATCTGATTAACCCCGCGCTACTGCAACAGATGACCCCATTAGATGAGGCCGCCCCAGCGGGGGCTCGTTGGTATCAACAGCAGGCAGGCAAGCAACGTACACGGGTGCTTTGGTCAGACCAATGGCAGATCCCGCTGGTGGTGGAGTCCGCCAGCTTGGATGGCTATCGCAGCTACCGGATGACCGTGACCCTGCAAGCGCAACCGAGCGAGCTGCCTTGGTTACAGTTAACGGACTATCAAACCTTGGATTTGCGCGACTTTTTTGACTGAGTGTTTTTGCCTGCAGGTCTTTGCCCAAGTCAGGCAAGCCTTGTTATCGCGGCGCCGTATTGAAGCCATTTGGCGCTATCGCATCTCGCGATAGCTAGACCGGACCTCAGACCAGTCATGGCGTGCACCAGGTCGCCCCCAAGCAGGTTGCCAAGGCTAGCGGGAATGGTTATGTTATCCCCATGAAAGCGCTCACGATTTTATCACACCCGCTCACACCCAGTTGAGCCTCCTTCCTCGCCCCAGATCGCGAGTAGATAGGGGGCTTCGTGTTTTCGAACGTTTTTTTATTCGACACCTCTGCGACCGGCATGATCGACATGCTGGTTGCGCAACTCTTTGATAAGGAATCTGTTATGCAACGACCTCATCTGGTGATCTCCAGCCTCGACCTAGATCGCATCGAACAGCTGCTGGGCAACCATCCGCAGCATCAGGCCCTGCAAGAGGAGCTTGATCGCGCCGAGATGCGTGAACCGGCCGACATACCGCCGGACGTGGTGACCATGAACAGCACCGTGCGTTTTAAGATGCCCAACAATGGCAATGAATTTTGCCTGACGCTGGTCTACCCGAAAGATGCCCAAGGGGATGAGTCCAAAATCTCGGTGCTGGCCCCCGTGGGTAGCGCACTACTGGGTTTGAAAGTCGGCGATAGCATCGCGTGGCCCGGCCCTGCTGGCCGCAAGATCCAGGTCGAGATTCTGGAAGTGGTCTATCAACCTGAGCGTGCTGGCGAGCTGCACCGTTAACTCTGGCTGGCCAAGCATGGTTTAACCGCCGCACTGCGCCCCTCCCCCACCACGGCGGCTCCCCACCACGCCCGAGCCCATCCCTGCGATTGGCTCGGGCATATTAACGATAGAGATAACCCTTGTTCTTCTCGGCCTGCGAGTCAGTGGGCCAATCTATTAGGCAATGAGGCCGCGATACCTGGGCCATCCGTGCGATATTTCGTCATCTGGTACTGGGTGAGCTCACAGTTTGTACCTGTCGTTCCTGTTACACTCCAATCTGTTGATAAATAACAATATTGCTGATATTCGTTACCACCACATCGCAGCCTATATGAGGGATCACTGATGAAACCTGCTCTTATTGCCTTCACCTTAAGCAGCCTACTGGCACTGGCGCCGCTCACCACGCTGGCGGCGGAAAGTTCGATGCAGGTCAGCAGTGACCTCAACCCTCTTATCAGCAAACGCCAAGCAGTTGATCTGCTGCTGGGGGAGGCGCTGCAGATTTACAAATCCCCCGCCAAAATTTCCCACGCGGGATTTACCGCTAAGATGCCCAGTAATATGGAGCTGGTCACTGAAAGGCTGCTGGCTGCCTATCAACTGGAGCCTTATCGCACCGATCTGTTGATCTCCGCTGCCAATGCTCAGATCTATAACGGTAACCTCAGCCGAGCCATCTCCTTGCTGGAACAGGCCCAAGCCATGGCCCCTGATGATCTGGATATCAACAGCTATCTGGCGATTTGGCAGCTGGTCCGTGGTAATCAGCCGGCCTCACTGACCTATCTGGCCAACGTCGCCAATCGCAACAGTGGCCGAGCGGCCGATCTCGAAGAGATCATTGCCCGCGTGCAGCGCGTGACCAAGGCCCCGCTGCAAACGGCGCTAACCGAGGATCAAGTTAACGCGATAAAGGAAGGGAAGCGGGCCATCGTCACCTTGGGCTATGCCCTCAATCCTGACGGCTCTATGGATAAGATCCTGCTGGGCCGGCTCCAGACCACGCTCGAGCTGGCCAAGGCGGACCCAGAGGCATTGATCATTGTGAGCGGTGGTGTGCCGCAAAATCGCCAGACCGAGGGCAAGCTGATGGCGGACTGGCTGGTCCAGCATGGTATTGCTCGGGATCGCCTGATCGAAGAGAACTACGCCACCAGCACCGTGGAAAATGCCCTGTACAGTGCTTATGCCCTTGCTCGTCACCAAATTGATTATGCGGTCCTGGTCAGCTCTGCCAGCCATGTACGGCGGGGCCAAACCTTGCTTGAAATCGCCTGCGATCAAATCGGCCCCGCCAAGATCCAAGTGGCGAGTGTCAGCTATCCCGACAAGCCGCTAGCAGAGTTGGCAACCCCCAGTGACAGTGAACTGCTCGGCATCTACCGCGATGCGCTGCGCACTTATGGTCTGTGGAGCTATCGCTCTGCACCGCTGCTAGAGCGCTGATAACCATCGCAGAGCTCCCCTCGGTAATACACACCGGAGCGGACTCCCATCACGCACAGAAACCGCAGCGCACAGGCAGGAGGTGAGGATGTCGAGCACGACGTAGGGCCAACATGGTGAGCGACCTAACCTAATGGGACAATGCTAACGGTGAAATAACCAGAGGGAGGCATCGCCTCCCTCTGGTTATTCGCCATCGCACCTCGGCTGATAACACTCCGCTACTCACTGACCGTAGCGATAAATGGTGGTGCCCTCTTTGATGGTCTCCAGCACCTGTATCTCCTTAATGGCCATTGGCGCCACCTTAAGGGGGTTGTTATCCAAGATCACCATGTCGGCCAACTTACCCACGGTCAGGGTGCCTTTACGATCTTCTTCACGGTACTGATGGGCCACGTTGATCGTCATCGCTTTTAAGCCTTCAAGCGGGCTAATGCGCTGATCAGCACCAAATACCTCCCCTCCCCGTGATTGCCGATTGACCGCCGACCACAGCATAAAAAGCTGATCAAGCGGAGCCACCACGAAATCGGTGTGGTTGGTCACGGGCAGCCCACGGTCAATGGCATCACGCATCGGGTTGATATATTGCGCCTGTTGTAAGCCACGATTGGCCTTGTGGGCTTCAGCAAAGTAGTAGGTATGCAGGGTATACATCGAAGGAATGATGTTGTATTTGGCATACTTATCGAGCTGATCTGGGCGGACAAACTGGGAATGGATCACGGTGGTACGACGATCTTTATCCAGGCTCGTTGGCGCGGCAAACTCATGGGCAGCCAAAAACATGTCGATGGCGGCGTCCCCGTTGGCATGTAGATTGAGCGGCAGCCCGAGGTCGTAAACATGCTTAACAACCTTGTTCACTAAGGCCGCCGGAATGGTCGGCTCACCACGCCAGTCTGGTTCGCCACTCGGCCCACCGGTCAAATAAGGGGTACTAAACAGGGCGGTTTTGCCTTGCGGCGAACCATCAATGGTGACTTTAATCCCACCTAACTTGAGGCGATCAACATATTTGCCAAACGATGCAGGTGGATTCTCCGCTAACACCTGTTCCATATCGGTCATAAAGGTAAAGGCGACCACATCGATAATGTTGGCCCCCAAGCGAGCGGCTTTTTGCATCAGCGCGATGTCTACCGCATGAGAGGCCCCTTCATGGGCCGTGGTGATCCCTGCCTTGGCATAGAGTTGCTGTCCAGCTTGGGTCGCCGCCACGATCTCTTGATCGGTTTGTGGCTTTGGCAGTCCACCAAAAATGGGCAAAAAGGCAGTCTCCATGATCAGGCCATACGGCTCATTAGTGCCGCTTTTTCGCACTATGATGCCCCCCTCAGGGGTCACGGTCTGGGCAGTTATCTTAAATTTGGCCAACGCCAGACTATTTAGCACTCCGCCATGCATCGAGACGTGGTGCACAATCACCGGATGATCGGGGAGCGCAGCATCAAGATCATCTCGATTGAGCAGACGACCATTGGACATGGCGTTGTCATCATAACCATACGCTTGGATTAAGGTGCCCTTAGGGATCTGCTGAGTAGCGACAAACTGCTTGAGCTCAGCCAAGATACTGGCTACATCCTTACCAGGCCCTGCCGGTGGGGCGTATAACTTCAACTGGTTAGCCACTGTTAAGGCGTTTATGTAGTGGCTATGGGCATCCATAAACCCAGGCAGCAGGGTGTGGCCATGCAAATCGACCATCTGCGTTTGCGTGCCTTTTAGCTGTTCAATCTCACTGCGCGCCCCCACGGCGACAATCACCCCCTCTTTGATGGCCAGCGCTTCCACCGTGGGCTGCTTATCGTCGATGGTGACGATGTCGCCACCATAGTAGATGGCATCCGCCACACCGCCATGGTTTGCAGCGGCTACCTGAGTAATGACACCACACATGCCACATAAGCCTATTAACATCAGCCGCTTCATATTGACTCCTTAATTACTTATCAGTGGTCTGAATCAGGGCCACCGTCTTCCCTAGACAACTTTGTTATGCCAACTCAAGGCGAGTAGTAACACGGCATAGATCAGCCTCCCTACTGCTTCTAAACATGGCACACTCCTGGTCAAGGAAGTCAAATAAACAGCAACGCTGACGGTTAACAGGTCAACGTTAGCGGTTTACGGGGTGGCTCAAAATTTACGATGCCAGCGAGGTGAACTCGCTTTCTCGCCCCAAGGGGTCACACAGGGCAGCAGGGCCCCTTCAATCACCCCCTCACTGCTGGCCAGCGCCTCTGCGATTTTCTGGTGCAGTATCCGCAGGGTCTTCCCCTCATGCTGGGCCAGAGAGTGGCCAGCGGCAAAGAATTCGGGCTGGTAGTGCAGGGCCAACTTCTGGGCAAATTCATAGGTATTAAAACAGTCGGGCATTCGCTCCACGACATCGTTAAGGCGGGTTAATAAGCAATTTAATTCGGCACTCATTTAGCATCTCCTCATATCAGCGCATCCCCATCAAATACCTCTTATTGGATAGCTAACCAACCTTGCCGCGTTAAAACTGTGCGCAGTCGCACAGATAGCGCCCATTCTGGTTCGATCGATAGCAAGGCTTTACAGCAGGTTCATTCTCACCTAGATTCTGACCGACTAATCAGTCGGTTTTTTTACCCACGGAGCAGACCATGGACGCAGCACAGCAGCAACCTAGTCCCGATGAGATCCTCGCCCAGAAGCTGGCCCTGCCGGATCAACTGGCACGCCTCAAACAGGCTTACCATGCCCACCCGATGCCCACGCTAGCAGAGCGCCGTGCCCAACTGGCCAAACTCAAGCAGGCCCTGTTGGCCCATAAAACACCCTTGTGTCATGCGCTGGCCGCCGATTATGGCCAGCGCAGCCACGACGACAGCCTGATTGCCGATGTACTGCCCTGCATCATGCAGATCAACTACACCCAGCAACGACTCAAACGCTGGATGCGGCCCCAGCGCCGCCATGCTGGGCTGCTGCTCGCACCGGCTAAGGTCGCGGTCCACTATCAGCCGCTCGGGGTGGTGGGTATCATAGTGCCGTGGAATTTTCCGGTGATGTTGAGCCTCGGCCCGCTGATCACCGCACTCGCGGCGGGTAATCGGGTGATGCTGAAGCTCTCCGAGTTCACCCCTCACACTAACGCGGTGTTGCGCACCCTGCTCACCAGCGTGTTTGACGAGCAGGAGATCACCATCATCGAAGGAGATGCCCAGATCGCGGCCGCTTTCAGCGCACTCCCGTTCGATCACTTGCTGTTTACCGGCTCGACCATGGTGGGCAAGCAGGTGATGGCCGCCGCCGCGCCACAGCTCACGCCACTGACCCTAGAGCTTGGCGGCAAGAGCCCTTGCCTGATCGCCCCCGACATGCCCGTTGCCACCGCCGTCGCGCGGATGATCTTCGGTAAGAGCCTCAACGCTGGGCAGATCTGCGTGGCCCCTGACTATGTGTTACTGCCCCGCAGCGAGGTCGAGCCCTTTATTGACGCCTATCGCAGCCACTTCACCCGCTGCTACCCCCAAGGACTGGCCAGTGCCGATTACAGCGCCATCATCAACGATCGCCAATATCAGCGCCTCATCAGCTGGCTGGAGGAAGCCAAACAGGCGGGGGCCCAGATCCACCCCTGTGGCAGCCCAGCCAGAGATGACAGCCAGCGCCTGCTCGCCCCCCATCTGCTCACTGAGGTGCCCGCCCACTGCCAAGTCATGCAGCAAGAGATCTTCGGCCCACTGCTACCGATCATCCCTTACGACTCCCTTGACCAAGCCCTTGCCTATATCACTGAGCGGCCCCGCCCACTTGCTCTCTACCTGATGAGCTTCGATCCCGAGTTGCAAACGCGGGTGACGAACGAAACTCACGCTGGCGGCATGGCGATCAACGACTGTCTGTTGCACGTCGCCGCTGACGATGCCCCTTTTGGCGGCATTGGCGCTTCCGGCATGGGCCACTACCACGGCCATGAGGGATTTCTGACCTTCTCCAAGGCGAAAACCGTGCTCACTCGGGGCAAGTTCAGCACTGGCGGCTTGGTTCACCCGCCCTACCAGCGCTGGTTCCAAAAACTGATGATGGCCTTCTTGCTACGTTGATGGAGCAGCATGATATGACCCATTTAGCACCAGACAACGCCCCACCCGCCATGACCGATAAACGTCGGTTGCTGCTGGATGCGGCCCTTGCCCTGTGCGCGGAGGATGGTCTGCAAGGGGCCGCTACCGCCCGTATCGCCAAGGCAGCTGGGGTTGCCAACGGCACCCTGTTTCACCACTTTCCCAACAAAGAGGCTCTGATCTTTGCCCTCTATCACGACATCAAAACCAGATTAGGGGCGGAGATATGTGCCGCCCCGTCCTCTCTGTCGTTGCGCGAGCAGGCTCACCACTACTGGCAGCAGGCGATGAGCTGGATGCTGACACACCCTAACGAGCTCAAATATGTGCTGGGCTTGTTCCACTCTCCCCTGCTGGCCCGCTCAGCTCGCGGCCAGATCCTCAGCGATACCCTGCCTTTTCTGCCTGCGTTGTTAGCACAGGGGCAAGCCAGCGGCGAGATCACTCCCGCCCCCATGCCACTGCTGCTTGAGGTGTGTCAGGGGCAGTTTCTCGCCTGCGCCGCACTGTTTGTCGAGCAACCGGAGCGGGGCCAAGATGGCCACTGGCAAGCCTGTGCTTTTACGCTGTTCTGGGGTGCTATTGCCGCAGGGAGAGAAGGTGGCGAGTAAGCAGGTGCTCGCTACCCACCACTGGCGGGCAACTGACCCGTTGCAATAGGGTGGTGAGGGGCTATCTGTCACCAGCAAGGCAGCGAGCCGGATCGGCGATGACCTGCTCTTAGGTAAGCCCCAGCTAAGGGCTATTCCCTTGGCGGGCAAGCAGGTATGGTGGGGCAATAGAACCACACGAGAAGCCACCATATGAGCAACATCATCCATCAAGTCGATCACCAGCAATTTGTCTGCCTCATCGCCGGCCAAGAAGCAAGGCTACGCTACCGGCGTCTCGACGCTCACACCGTCGATGCCTACAGCACCTTTGTTCCTCCCGAGCTACGGGCGCAAGGGCTGGCAGATCAACTGGCCCGCGCCTTCTTTGAGTGGACGCAATCCGCAGGACTCACCATCGTACCGAGCTGTCGCTATATCGACGTCTGGCTAAGTAGAAATAACAACGGCTGACCATCTCAGTTCGACCCAACCTGCCGATATCTCTGATCGTGCTCATGGTGGACCATAACCTGATTGCAATATTTCGATAACCTTGGGCACACTAGGGTAAAAGCTGTAAGTAACTCAATGGGTTAAATAATGCGCGATCTCTTTTCTCTCGAACGCTGGCTGCCCGGTCTAGCGGCCCTGCTGCAATACCAGCGCGCCTGGCTGATGCCCGACCTGCGTGCCGGACTGTCGGTCGCAGCCGTGGCGCTGCCGGTCGCCATTGCATATGCCGAACTGACTGGGGTAGGCGCCATTGTTGGCCTCTATTCCTGTATGCTGCCGATGCTGGTTTACGCTCTGTTTGGCACCTCGCGCCAACTGATCGTCGGGCCAGATGCCGCGACATGCGCGGTGATTGCCGCCGTGGTAACCCCGCTCGCCGCTGGAGATGCCACCCGCCACTGGCAACTGGTGATGACCATGACCGCCATGACCGGCTGCTGGTGCCTGATTGCCAGCCGCTTTAAGTTAGGGGTGCTAGCCGATTTCCTCTCCCGCCCGATCTTGATGGGGCTGCTTAACGGCGTAGCCATCACCATCATGGTGGGTCAGCTGTCTAAAATCTTTGGCTTTACCTTCACCGAACGCTACCTGATCGAACGGCTCGCCAACGCCATTCACTACCTTACCCAGACTCATCTACCGACCTTGGCGATGAGCCTGATTGCGTTGGTCACCCTGCTGTTGGCCAAGCGGTTTAAGCCCTCCTGGCCCTCCTCCATGGTGGCCATGGTGATCACTGCCGGTCTGGTATGGGGACTGGATCTGAATCAGTTTCACATTGCCACCTTGGGGAAAGTGGGCTCAGGCCTGCCTGCCTTTCAGGTGCCACAGTTTCCCCCCGGTTTGATGCGTGATCTGGTATTGCCGGCGTTAAACTTGGCCATGGTCAGCTTTGTCTCGATGATGCTGACCGCCCGCAGCTTTGCTGCCAAAAACGGTTACGAAATCGATGCGGATAAAGAGTTTCGCGCCCTCGGCATGGCCAACCTCGCCTCTGCGGTCTCCCAAGGGTTTGCCATCAGCGGGGCGGATTCGCGCACCGCGGTCAACGACGCCAACGGCGGCAAAAGCCAGCTGGTCTCCATCATCGCCGCCGCGGTGATCGCCTTTATTACCTTTTACCTCACGGCACCGCTGCAATTTATCCCCACTGCCGCCCTTGGGGTGGTGCTGGTGATGGCCTCGCTCTCACTGACCGACTTTCGCGGCCTGTTGGCGCTGCGCCACTCAGATCGCTCCGCCTTCTGGCTGGCGTTAATCACCTTTGTCAGCGTGCTGACCATGGGGGTAATTCCCGGGATTACTCTCGCTGTGCTATTGGGGCTATTTCAGTTCCTACGCAACGTGATGCGCCCCACCGATCAACTGCTGGGGATGGATGAAGAGGGCGTGGTACGCACCTTGGGTGATAACGAACAGGCCAAAGCCATTCCCGGCATCTTGGTTTATCGCTTCAATTCACCGCTCACCTACTTTAATGCGCCTTACTTCAAACGGCGGGTATTGGCGCTGCTGGTGCAAGACCCACACAGCCCCAAGTGCCTGGTAATCGATGCAGTGGCCTGTTTCACCCATCAAGATATCAGCGTGATGACCATGATTGGTGAGTTGCACAAGGACCTAAAACGGCGTGGTATTCATATGGTCATGGCGGGGCGTCACGGCCAGATGACCCACTGGCTCAAGCAGGCGGGGATCCGAGTCGGCGATGAGGGCATCCTCCTCTACCCCGACATGTATCAGGCACTGCGCATGACCCGCTGCTATCGCGAACCGCTGTTTAAACATGACGAGGCGCTCACCCCTGCTAGCGCTGTCACGCCAATCCCTTGGCCACAAGACACGACGCTGCCAGACGCTGCCAACTTAGCGCGCCCCAGTGAGCAAGAGGCCGGTTCGGTCCCAGCCTAAACAAGGCCGGGAGTCACCCCGGCCTCTGATTGCGTCAGTCCCGCTCTTGGTGTTAAATGCCCGGCCAGATGGCTTCTCCCCGTGCCGTCATAGCTGTTGGATACACCATGCAATCGCAACCCCATTGCGGCCCTGGTACGCTATTTGCGCTCACTTGGCCGCTGTTTATCGATCTCGCGCTGCACTTTCTGACCGGTGCCCTCAATACCTTTATGGTGGGACATGTCTCCTACCAAGGGGTCGCGGCGCTGGCAGTCGGCAATCAGGTCTTTGATCTGGCGATCACCTTATTTAGCTTTGTCAGCATCGGCACCAGCGTCGTGATTACCCAATATTTGGGGGCTGGCGATAAGGTGACTAGCCAACGAGTGGTCCACACTGCCATCAGTTTTAACTTACTCATTGGTCTGGTGGCGGCGATCGGGGTCATGGCGGGCGCGAGTGCCATGCTGGCGCTGATGAACCTGCCCGCCAATTTGATGAACGACGGCACCCTCTATTTGCAGATCATTGGTCTGTGCTTGTTGCCGGAAGCCGCGGCCCTCTGTTTGGCGGCCACCCTGCGGGCCCATGGCCACACGAGGCAGGCCATGTATGTGACCCTGATCGTCAACCTCATCACCTTCGTCGGTAACTTGCTGCTGCTTTACGGCTGGTTTGGTCTGCCCACCCTAGGGGTTGCTGGGGTGGCGATCAGCACCGTGGCGGGCCGGTTGATCGGGGTGCTGCTGCTGATCGGGTTGGTCGCTCGTTATACCGGTATTCACTTGCAGCTAAGGCTTATCCTCCGCCCCAGCAAAGCCATGCTGGACAAGGTGCTGCATATTGGCCTCCCCGCCGCAGGTGAGAACCTCTCTTGGATGCTGCAATTTATGGTGGTCACTGCGTTTGTCGGCCTGCTCGGCGACAAGGCGTTAGCAACCCAATCTTACTTCTTCCAAATCTGCTTATTTATCCTGCTGTTTGGCCTCTCTATCGGCCTTGGCAACGAGATCATCATCGGCCATCTGGCGGGGGCACGTCGTTTTGAGCAAGCCTATAACCAGCTGATGAAAAGCCTCAAAATCGGCTTTATCGTCACCTCGGTGATTGCGCTGCTGGCCGCCCTCAATGGTCGGGCGATCATCAGCCTGTTCACCAACGATGCCGATATCATTACCCTGGTCGCGCAGCTGTTTCTGATCAGCCTGCTGCTTGAGCCCGGCCGCACCTTTAATTTGGTGGTGATCAATGCCCTGCGCGCCACCGGCGATGCCCGTTTTCCTCTCTACATGGCGCTGCTCTCGATGTGGGGAATTGCCGTGCCACTCTCCTATTTCCTCGGTATCATGCAGGGCTATGGACTGGTTGGCATCTGGCTAGCCCTTGCCTGTGATGAATGGGTTCGGGGTCTGGCCATGTTCTGGCGCTGGCGCAGTCGTCGTTGGCAAAACAAAATTCTTGTTGAAACATAAGTGGAATCACCATGAAGAAAATCGGACTCTTGCTCACTGCCTTACTACTCAGCCCGCTGACACTGGCGCAGAACACCCACGCCGTCACCGCCAAGGCGGTGGCCCCCCAGACGTGGTACGTCGCGCCTATCGCCATTGATGAGACCAACTCCGCCCAAAAAGCGCTGACCAAAGCGTTCATGGCGCAGATGATCAAAACCATCAAGATCAATGAGTACCAAACAGGTAAAGCGGTGGGGAACACCAAGAACCCAAAATGGCTGATCCGCACTAAGCTGATGCCCGCTAGCAGTGAGCCGCTGGTCGGCAAAAAACATCCACAAGGACTGACCTACGGCAAGGGAACCCCGACCCAAGAGATCGTCGGTGAGCTGCTGATGAATGGCACCTTGGTCGCCCACATCGGCCAAGGCTGGCGCGAGCCTATCGTGGCGGGCACACCGGTCGCCGACAAGCTCTCCATCACCAACTATCGCTATGCCATCGGTGATCAGGCCAATGCTGGTGACCTAGAAGAGCTCGCCGCCCAGATCGGATTTGAAGCCGGTAAGGTGATTCACCGCGAAGGTAAACCCCTGCCGGAGAAGAAAAAGAAGAGTGAAAAGCCCAGCAAATAAGCATGGGATAACAATGGGGCCGGACGGCCCCATTTTTTTATGTTAGCGCCAAGCGTCAGCGGGCTGAATCGTGAACTAGCGCCCATTTTTTAGCAGCAACTTGCTATCAATTAAAAATTATTTGTTCTTATTCAAAGAGTTAAAAAATAACACGACTATCTTGCCAATCTTTATCGCCAAATTGGAGCGGGATCACATTCCTCCTGACTACTAAGGGGTAGTTTGATGTTACAGGCATCAGCAAACGACACTAAGGAGGTTCCATTACATGTTCCCAGAGTACAGAGATCTCATCTCTAAACTGAAGAGCCGTGATGCCCATTTCCAGAAGAAGTTTGACTTGCATAACAACCTGGATGTGGAGATTAGAAAACTGGAAAAGCATCACGCCAGCGATTACAGCTCCGAGGTGAAGGATCTGAAAAAACAGAAACTTAAACTGAAAGAGGAGATATACGACATCCTCAAACATCATCCACAATAGACGCCTTAGCTATTACCTACTGGGGTAAGCAATTTACCCCACCAGCCCGGCCAACTGCGCCGGGCTTTTTGTTGCCATTAACTTGCCATGAGGGTGTGGCGTCGCTGCGGGCTCATTACCGCCCACCCTACCAGTGGTGAACCTTTCACCAACCCCTTGATAGCGTCGCAAAAACAGGCGCTGGTGCTAGACGCAACCGCAACCATGGCTAAGATAGAGCCTCTTGACGTCTTTTAGCAGGGAGTAAAACATGGAATTAGTGCTAGGCCCATTAGAAGCCCGCGTGATTGGCTGCCTGATTGAAAAAGAGATCTGCACTCCAGATCAATACCCCCTTTCCCTCAACGCACTGCTCAATGCCTGTAATCAAAAGAGCAACCGCGAACCGGTTCTGGAGCTCTCTGAGCTTGATATCCGCGCCGTCATCGATGAGTTAATTCGCAAACGGTTGGTGGTCAACACCGCAGGCTTTAACGCTCGGGTACCCCGCTATCAACACCGCTTCTGCAATACCGAGTTTGGCGAACTGAAATTTGATCCCCGCGAGCTGGGTATTCTCTGCGAGCTGCTGCTGCGCGGCCCGCAAACACCGGGGGAGCTGCGCTCACGCACCAACCGCCTGTGCAGTTTTGATGATGTCACCGAAGTGGATGCAGTACTCCAGACCCTCAATGAACGTGGGCCTTATGTGGTGAAACTCCCCCGTGAAGCAGGCAAGCGTGAATCCCGTTATGCTCACCTGTTCAGTGGCGAGGTCGATGTTGAGGCGCTGCAAGATAGCACCATCGCCTATGCCTCCCCTGCCGCCGATCGATTCAGTGAGCTGGAACAGACCGTGAGCGATCTTGCCAACCGGCTCGCCGCCCTCGAAGCCCGTTTCGCCATGTCGAATTAGAATGGCCAAGAGTGACATGCCCTCTTTGCCAGCACGCTGATGATCAGAGAGCAGCGGCCAAGCCATCCTGCTCTCTGTGACGTTTATCCCAAGGAGATAGCCGTGTTCACCCTGCTCAGCAAGTCAGACTACCAACCGATGCCTTGGAAAAATAAGCAGGGCACCACAACCCAGATCCTGATCTCCCCGCCCAGCGCCAGCTTGGACAAACTCGACTTTGACTACCGCCTGAGCTCAGCGCCAATCAAAGAGGCGGGCCGGTTCTCCCATTTTGCGGGCTACCAGCGGATTTTGCTGGCGCTCAGTGGCGCAGGCTTCGTGCTCAACGGCCATCCTTACGCCACGTTGGAAGCGGCCCATTTCAGTGGCGATGAGGAGACCCACTGCGCACTGCTCAAAAAAGAGGTGATTGACCTAGGTCTTATCTACCACCCTGACCGCTGGCAAGCCAATGTGCGGGTATTGCGCCTCGCCGGCCCGCTCACGCTCACCCTTACGGCAGAGAAAACCTATCTTTGCTACCTCGTCAGCGGCCAACTCACGGTGCAGCACCACACGCTCGTCCCCGATGACACCTTGGTCGTGAGCGGTGAGCCAAGCATCCCGTTGCAATGTCAACAGCAAACAACCGTCGTATTTTTTACCTTATCCCCACGCTAGCGGCCCAGCGCTCACCGATAAAAACCACAAAGCCGGGCAAGCCCGGCTTTTCGCAGATCAATTCGGCTGCGTAACGCGCCGGCATTAACCGACTTTGAACGATCCTTTCATCATGGCGAAATGGCCTGGGAACGAGCAGAAAAAGGTCAGATCTTTACCAGCCAGCCCCTCGGTCTTGAAGGTAACGCTGGTACTCTCCCCGCCGCCAATCAGCTTGGTGTATGCCAAGACGCGAGGATCATCTTTAGGCAAGTAGGCATTGTCAGCCCCAGCAGTGATCCCCGCCGTCGCTACCGCCTGATAATCAGCAGTGCTCGATAGTGCCCAGTTGTGGCCCATCGTCGTGACAGGCAACTTGCCGGTGTGATTCAAGGTGATGGTCACCTCCTTACAGGTCGCAGGCACACTCATCTCTTTGAGGTTGTACTGCATGGCGTCATTGCCTTCGATCACCAATGCACACTCATCAGCCAGTGCCGGCGCCGCCAAACCACTTAGCAACAACAGAGTCATCACCTTTTTCATCACGTTCTCCTTTGATTAGTAATAAATAGCAACGCAAACACCTCGCCATAAACGGTATTGGTCACGATGCTGTCAATGACCTGGTCATCTTACCCAAATAGCGCGATCGGACTAGCTGTTTAGCCAAAAGCTGCGGGCTGGCTCACCACAATCGTTATCCCCTATCACGGCTACCGACCTTAATACGCGGATAATGTGCCACCAGTTCACTCTGGGTTGGCGAGGGCCTCTCTCCTCTCTCAAGCTCACCGCCCAGATCCACACCATATCTCTAGTTTGACAATGGCTCTATCTGATTGAATTTAAAATGATTAACCGAGACTGATTTGGCCTTTCCCAATCAATATGTTAATAGTGTCCTCTTTGCCCTTAAGGAGGTGCTCTCTGTGATTGAGATAGCAAGTCTGAAAGAAACAATGATGCACGGGGTCGAGCTGTGCCAGCTGCTGCTGGAGGTCATCTCCGTGGCCTGTGTGGTGATTGGGCTGGGCAAGACCCTCTGGCTGGCGGCGCGGGTCCGAGATCATCAGCCCGGTTTTCCGCAGATCCGCCTCTGCTTTGGCAGTTGGCTGATCTTAGCGCTGGAGTTCCAACTCGCCGCTGACATCCTGGCCACTACGGTGGCGCCGAGTAAGGAGGAGCTGATCCGTCTGGCGATTATTGCGGTGATCCGCACCTTCCTCAATTACTTCCTTGGCAAGGAGTTAGCCGAGCAAACTGAGCACCACCCCACGGCCACGGGCCCGCGTCAGTCATAATCCATCGCTGCGGCGATCATCACTCACCGCGGATCGCCACATAGTGCAGCAGGTGGCGCCTGATTGGCCCTGAGCGGGTGGCATCTGCTTGAGTGATGGATCGCCCGCAGATACACTCCCGCCTCCAGATAACAGCGGCACGGATCATGGGCGGCGTCGATGCCAAATACCAGACTCATCGGCGCGAACCCAGCGAGCGGGAAAGGAGAGTGGGATGCAAGCGAACGGATGGTGGGACAAGTCGACTGGCTTTGCCCTGTTAACGATAGTGTTGTGGGCCTCTCTGGCGGCGCTCACCTCTCGGGTAACCAGCGTATCCCCCCTCGTCTTGGTGGGCTTGGTGCTGTTTTTCTGTGGCCTCGGCGCCCTGCCATTGTGGCGGCAATGGCGGGCCCGTCCGGTGACTTGGCTGGTGACGATCACCACCTTGCTGCTTTATCACCTGCTGCTGTTTATGAGCTTTCGCCACGCCCCAGTCTTAGAAGCCAATCTCATCAATTACCTGTGGCCGCTGTGTATCATCCTGTTCACCCCTTTGCTGCTCCCCAGTCACCCTTTGCAGCCTCGCCATCTGCTGGCGGGGGCGCTTGGCTTAGCGGGATCGATGTTGGTGATGGTCAATGGCCAATTACAACTGCAGCAAGCCTATTTACCCGGCTACTTACTGGCCCTTAGCGCGGCCATTATCTGGGGACTCTATTCGGTGCTGGCGCGCCGCTTGCCCCCAGCGCCGGCAGTGGTCACTGCTGCGGCCTGTCTGCCTGCGGGCATATTGGCGCTGTTGCTGGCATGGGCCGTAGAAGGGCCCCTACCATTGGCCCAAATCCCCCGCGCTGACTGGTGGTTGATCGTCGGGTTAGCCCTTGGCCCCATGGGGGCGGCATTTGTGACGTGGTATTTGGCGCTGCGCGAGGGCGATCCACGTCGGATCGGCGCTCTCTCCTATCTCACGCCGCTGCTGAGCACCTTGCTACTGGTCGGGCTCAATGGTGAGCAGCTCACCTCTCGCCATTGGCTGGCTGGTGCGTTAATCATTGGCGGAGCCTTGCTGGGCTTAGGCGCCAGCCCCGCCAAACTCAACGCCAAGCCCAGTAAGCAGTGAGTCGTGGCTGGCCAACCCGGTTATGAGTCTGCCGATTCCGCCACGCGCAGATCGCCGTGGGTTGCTTGCCAGCAGCAACTCACCCCTTCCCCCGAGGGTAAGAACTCGGCGCAGACAAACAGCCCCACTACCGCGGCCACCTGCTCGCCGTAATAGAGGATCGGCAAGCGCCCCCGTAGCCAAGGGGGCACCCCATACTCCTGCAGCAACTTTTTTAAGCGCCGGCTGCCACTGCGCCCCGCCGGCTTGAGCATGGTGCCGGGTGCCACCTGAAATCGTACCGACAGCGGTTCGTTCGCCAACGGCAGCCGAAGCTCGGCTCCGTGTTGCTGGCGCTGCAGTGATAGCAACCCCAGCGCAGCGGGTAATAGCAGCCGATCGCCGACACGCAGCGGCAGCACCACCTCCCCAACCTCAGGGGCAGCCTCAAGCCAATAGAGCCGCCCCGCAAAGCGGCGCCAAACTCGCCCTTGCATCTCCAGTTGCGGGTTAGCATCAGCCCCAGCAAGGGCGACCTCTTGCCATAACCGACTCAGCAGCTCGCGCGAGGGCATCACCGCACCCTGATGGCGCAGCCAATAGCGCAGCACATTGTTGCGCCGAGCAGGAGAGAGTAACTGCAGCGGAGCAATGGGTAGCGCCCCAGCCACTGCGCGATCGCCGTCACGGATCTGCTGCCAGTCCTGCTCTGCGATCTCTTGCAATAACGTCTCTTGTTCAGCGCACAGCGCCATGCTGCGGGCGGCGGTACGGGCCATGGCAGGCCAGCGCGCCTTGAGCTGGGGAATCAGCTGCTGGCGCAAAAAATTTCGGTCATAGCTCACGTCCTGATTGCTCTCATCCTCCACCCAACCATAGGGCAGGGTCGCGGCCGCCTTGGCCAGTTCGGCGCGGCTCATATCGAGCAGCGGACGCAGCAACAGGCCAGCGGCAAAGGGCTGACTTGGCACCATGCCTGCCAAACCACGCACGCCTGCGCCGCGCTTGAGCGCCAGCAGCAGGGTCTCCAGCTGATCGTCTTGATGGTGAGCGGTGAGTAGCCACTCCCCTGCCGCCATGTGCGCCGTTAAGCATTGATAGCGAGCCGCTCTCGCTTGCGCTTCCACACTCTCGCCATTGCCCCGCGCCAACTGCACTCGCTCGACGAGGAGCGGCACCGCCAACTGCTGGCAGACCGACTCGCAATGAGCCACCCACTCATCGGCATGGGGGCTCAGCCCGTGATGCACATGCAGGGCTCGCAGCACCAGTTGATGGGCATGGGCAAACTGCGCCGCCAGCACCAGCAGCAGGGTGGAGTCGAGGCCACCGCTGAAGGCCACTAGCAGTCGGGTGGAACCTTCTGGTGCTGGCAGAGTCTGACAAAAGCGATCATAAAGATGAACAATCATAGGCTTCCCCAAAACGGATCGGCCGATATTAGCAGAGTCGCGCGCCGCAAGCTCGCCCCTGCCCCTTGCACTGAGGCAACCACCCACCCTAGAGTAGGGCTCGCCCGCGCAAACCCCAACGCACCTCCCCCTGAGGATGCTTGGCAAAGACGCACCCAACGTGAATCGGAATCAGAGCACAATGAACAACAAGATAAGCATACTGGCTGGCCTGATCGGCTTGGCCCTGCTGGCAGGCTGCAGTCAAGCACCGCACTCCTCCGCCCCCCTCTCTGGGCTGGCACTGGCCAACATGGATACCAGTATCAAGCCGGGCGACGACTTCTTCCGCTACGTCAATGGCCAGTGGCTCGCCACCGCCAAGATCCCCGATGATCGCCCCGCGGATGGTGCTTTTTATATGCTGCGGGATAAATCCCTCGCTGACCTGCGGGTGTTGGTCGAGGCTCTTGCCGAACCAGAGGCCACCAGCGGCACGCCAACCCAGCAGATCCGCGATCTCTACGCCAGCTATCTGGATCAGGCAGGCCGCGATGCCAAAGGGCTCACCCCGCTGGCCCCCATGCTGGCCAAACTAGACCAGATAACCGATCAGGCGTCCTTGGCCCGCGCGTTCGCCCAGGCAGGTCGTAGCGGCGGCAGCGCCCCATTTGGTGTCGGCATCAGTGCCGATGCCAAAGCCCCCGACCGCTATGCGGTCTACCTCTATCAAGGGGGGCTGGGATTGCCGGATCGCGACTACTACCTCAAGCAAGATGCCAACAGTCGCGCGCTGCGCCAGCAGTATCAGCAACATATCGCGGGCATGTTGAGCCGCCTAGGGGAGCCTGATCCAAGCGGCAAGGCCAAGCGGATTCTGGCCCTCGAAACCCAGCTCGCCACCCTGCAGTGGGATAAGGTCGCTCTGCGGGATCGGGAGAAGAACTACAACAAGCGCCCCCTCAACGAACTGACGCGCCTTGCCCCCCACCTCGACTGGCAGGCTTATCTGAACGAAGCGGGCATTGCTGCCCAGGCGGATCTCATCATCGGTCAGCCAACCTACTTAAGCGCGCTGGATCAGCTGATGGCCAAGACCCCCATTGCCGACTGGCAGGCCTACCTCAAGTGGCAACTGCTCAGCGACTATGCCCCCTATCTTGATGGCGATACCGACGGCGCTAACTTCGCCTTCTACGGCACCACCTTGAGCGGCACGCCCAAACAGCGCGCTAGCTGGGAGCGGGCACTCGGGGTGCTGAACGAGCATCTGGGCGAAGCGGTGGGTCAGCTCTATGTAGCACGCTACTTCCCGCCCGCGGCCAAAGCCCGAATGGAGCAACTGGTAGAAAACCTGCGCACCGCCTACGGCCAGAGCATCGAGGAGCTCGACTGGATGTCGCCAGAGACCAAGGCACAGGCCCTTGAGAAGCTGGCTAAGTTCCGCCCCAAAATTGGCTACCCCGATAAGTGGCAAGATTACAGCGCCATCGCCATCAAGCCCGAGGATCTGGTCGGCAACCTCCAGCGTGCTCGGGCGTTTGAATACGCCGATAATCTGGCACGCCTTGCCAAGCCGGTTGATCGGGACGAGTGGCACATGCCCCCGCAAACGGTGAACGCTTACTACAACCCGAGCAATAACGAAATCGTCTTCCCAGCGGCCATTTTGCAGCCTCCCTTCTTCGACATGACAGCGGATGATGCGGTCAACTACGGTGCCATCGGCGGGATCATCGGCCACGAAATGGGCCATGGTTTTGATGACCAAGGGGCCAAATCCGACGGTGACGGCATGATGCGTAACTGGTGGACGCCCAAGGATCTCAAGGAGTTTCGCTTCCGTACCAGCCGGCTGGTGGCCCAGTACAACCGCTTCGAGCCCATCAATGGCCAGTTCGTCAACGGCCAGTTCACCTTGGGCGAGAACATCGGCGATCTGGGTGGGCTCACCATCGCCCACAAGGCCTACGAGCTATCACAAGATGGCAAGGAGCCAGCAGTGCTGGATGGTTTTACCGGCGAGCAGCGCTTTTTCCTCGGCTGGGCGCAGGTGTGGAAGGGGATGTATCGCCCCGAGCTGATGCAGATGTTGCTGCGCTCCGACCCCCACTCGCCCCCTGAGTACCGGGTCAACGGGGTGGTGCCCAATATTCCGGCCTTCTACAAGGCGTTCAATATTCAGCCGGACAACAAGCTCTATCTGCCGCCCCAGAAGCGGGTGAAAATTTGGTAATAGCCACCAACCAAACTAAAAAGCCCTGTTCCACAGGGCTTTGGTGATAGGTGGTACGACTTATCAGGTGGCAGAGCCCAAGGTCTGCTGGCGCTGACGACGCAGATAACGCCGCAACAGGCTGACGCCACCATATCCCGCCCCTAACAACACGGCATAGAGCAGTTGATAAGACAACGCTACCAGCACCAAGAGGCAGAGCAACACGCTAAGCCCCGCCAGTCCCTTGCCTATCCCACTGAGTAGCCGCCAACCCGCCGCCATGCAGAGCAGATAGACCAACACAAAGTTACCATTGGCATAGCGGATCAGCTCATCAAGGGGCAGTTGCAACCATAGACTGAGCGAACCGGCGACAACACAAATCCCCAATACCAGCCCCAGCGCCGCGAGTGGCGCCCCCCGCGCAGAGAGCTGGGCCAAACTTGGCGGCAACTTGCCCTCGCGGGCCATGCTCCAAATCAGGCGCGCAAACCCTTGCAGATAGATGTTGATGCTGGCAAAGCAGGAGAGATAGCCCAAGATCGCCACCAACCACTTAGCGGTCGGCCCAAACAGCAACGCCAGCAGGGTCGGCATGGCCGTCGCATTATCCGCCGCCTCGCCATAAAGCCCATATTTGAGCACCACCAGCGAGTGGACCCAGTAGATAAGCCCCGCCAGCAGTACGCCGCCCAGCAAGGCCACCGGATAATCGCGCTCTGGCTGCTTGAACTCCTCCCCCATGTGGGCAAACGCCTCTAGCCCAACGAAACACCAAAACATCACCGCCAATGCCGTCGCCATGGCAGGCCACTGGGCAACATCAGGTAGCGGTACGGCCCCCTCGCGCCAACTCAGCTCCCCCTTGAACCAAATAAGCAGGGTCAGCCCTAAAATCGCCAGCGCGATCAACAGCTGTAAATTGCCAGAAGAGCGAGCGCCCCGCACCCCGAGCAGCAAGACCCCCAGCAAGGTGAACAGCTGGATCGCCCATAATGTCCACGGTCCCATCTCAAACAAGGCCTGCCAGAAACCGGCCGCGATCAGCAACGCTGCCGGCAAGCCCACCGGTAACACCGCCAGAAAGAGGAAGGCCGAGAAGCGCTCAGCCCCTTTACCAAACGCGAGGCCAATCAGATGCGGCGCACCGCCAGCGTGGGGATAGCGGCGCCCCAGCCGTGCAAAGGTAAAGGCGATCGGTAATACCAGTCCGATCAGCAACAACCACGCCCACAATGAGGCATCCCCCGCCAGCGACGCAGCCGTCGCAGGCACCACAAAAATCCCGGTGCCCAGCAGTGACGTAGCCAATAGCCCCATCCCCTGCCACAGTCCAAGATCCTTTTTTAATTGCGCCATACCCTGTTGCCCTGCAGCCAATGCATCCCGCCATGTTAGGCCTAGCCTGGCTGTTTGTTAACCCCTGGGTGGCGGATAACCAAAGGCGTGGCGAGAAACTGCCTCCCCCTAGCATGGCAAGAGTGTGTCAAACGAGAGCAGATATGGTAGAAGTAGAACACTTCGACCATAGGGAGCCCCTCATGCAAGTACCCACTACCCCAGATAACGAACAACAACGCCTTGATGCTCTCAGACGGCTAGCCATTCTCGACAGCTCAGCGGAAGAGCGTTTCGATCGCATTACCCGTATGGCCCGCAACATGTTTGGGGTGCCTATTGCCTTGATCTCGCTAGTCGATGAGAACCGCCAGTGGTTTAAATCCTGCTGCGGCTTGCCGGTGCTGGAGACACCTAGGGATATCTCCTTTTGTGGTCACGCGATCCTCGGTGATAGCTTGTTTGTGGTCGAAGATGCCACCCAAGACCCGCGCTTTGCAGATAATCCGCTGGTCACTGATGCCCCCTTTATACGCTTTTATGCCGGTCATCCACTAGAAGTAGGGAAAGGGTTAAAGCTTGGCACCTTATGCCTTATTGATAACAAAGCCAGATCGCTGAATGAACGGGATCGGCTGTTACTGGCCGACTTAGCATCCATGGTGGAAAGCGAGTTATGTGCCATCCAACTGGCAACCCTTGATGAGTTAACGGGGATCACCAACCGACGGGGCTTTATGCTGCTAGCAGAAAAGAGCCTGCAATATGCTTATCGCGCCCAGCATCCCTCTTCCTTGCTGTTTCTTGACCTTAACCATTTCAAAGCGATTAACGATCAGTTTGGCCATGAAATAGGGGATGACGCCTTGCGCAACATGGCAGGGTTACTCTGCTCGGTGTTCAGAGATGCCGATATTTTGGCCCGTCTGGGGGGAGATGAATTTGTGGTGCTACTACCTGGTGCAGGGCAGCAACATAAGACACATATCCAAGCGCGGGTCGCCCAAGCCCTAGAGCAATTCAATGCCAACAGCGGCAAACCCTATCAACTCGCCTGCTCGCTTGGGATGGTTGACTACAACCCCGTGAAACCACCCCATCTGGAAACCTTGCTGCGCTTGGCTGACGAGCAGATGTATATGTGTAAACAGCAGCGATGATGCGCAACTGAACCCACTTCAAACCGAATGACACACGGCTACTCCAGCGCTTGACTCCCTCCTCCTTAATTACGTCTGGCCACGTTGCCCGCTTTAATAGCATCTGCACGGGGCCAGCCTCACCTTGCTGGGACCGCGAAGGATCAACGTCAGCGTGCCATCATCCCGCCATCGATCCCACTACCGCTCGCACTATCCACCGCTCCCCCGACACCACTATCAAGCCCTACCTCTTAGTAGCGTCAGGGAGCATAGCGCAGCGCTGGTTACAACAAGCTAGCGCTGACACTCGGGTGATCAAACCCATAAATATCGTTACGTAATTGCTGTTGCCCCTCCTCATCAAGCCAGCTACTCCAGTAGACGGTAAATACCGGGACCGGCGTCAGCAAGGAGAGCCACTTGGTGTTGCCTTGGGTCAAGATCGCGGTGACCTTGTCGGGTTGATAACGAGAGTCTGCCAACAGCAGGGTCGCCAGTTCATCTGCGCGTTCAACCCTGATACAGCCCGAACTAAATGCACGAGCCCCTTTTTCAAACAATGACTTACGGGGAGTCGAGTGCAAATAAATCGCATCGTTGTTGGGCAGATCAAATTTGTAGCGGCCCAGTGCGTTATGATCCCCTGGTTTTTGCCGCAAGCGATAAGGGAACCCCGCTGCCAAGGCCTGATGCCAGCCATCGTCACTAAACTGCATGGTGTTGCCTGACCCGTCAATGACCTCGAACTGCTCCCGCCCTAAGTAGCCCGGATCTCGTGCCAACCTCGGTAGAATGTCGTTATTCAAGATAGAACGTGGCACATGCCATGGCGGATTGAGCACGATAGAGCGGATTTCACTGGCAAGGATCGGCGTGGCCCGTTGTTCTTTGCCCACAATCACTCGACTCACAAACACTTCACTGCCTGCATTCACCACACTCAGCCGATAATCGGGAATATTGACCAATACGTAACGCGGCGTCGCCAGTTGTTCCACCACATCACGACGCCAGAGGTTGCGCAGTAATAAGCTGGCACGCACCTTGGGTCCCGTATTGAGCCAAGAGCGAGTTTGCCGACCAATAATGCCATCCACGGTCAACCCATGGCGACGTTGAAACGCCTTTACCGCAAGTTCAGTATCAGCATCGTAGCGGGGGTCATCGTCGGTTGGCGCACCATCGCCAAGCTCATTGAGCATAGTGCGGATAAGCCCTAGCTCAGGATGGGTGTCACCCGGTCGCAACGTGGGTAGGGTTAGGGTTGGCCATGTGCTGGCCATCGGCATACTCAGGAGGTTCTTTACCTTGGCCCTGACCGCCTCATACTCGGCTACTTGGGGGCGTAATGCCACCAGTTGCGCCAGCAAATCAGTCCCCTGCACATCGCTCATTAGCGGCTTAGCCAGATCAATTTTGACGGTTTTCATCTGTTCACGTGCAACCAAACCCATGGCCCGCCACGCCTGCTGAAACCGCGCTAATTTGGCAAAGACTTCATCATAGAGGGGAGATCTTACGTCTACGGGGGTAGTGTGTAGCTGACGCCACAGCCGCAAAAACTCAGGGTGCAGCCGTGCCAGTGCCACCTCTTGTAATTGCTGCTCTAACTCTGCACGAGCCTGCGCGCTATCGCGGCCTTGATACCAATCTTGCTGAGCTGAACTTGTCACCCCCTGCGTCTGGGCAGCCTGCACGCACCAGGCAGGGAAAGGCGCAAACCAGACCGCTGCGACTAACGCAAACCAATACCTCGTCTTCATGAACACCTCAGCTTGATGGATACCCGTTTAGTCATACTAACAGTGGTGCGTTAATCGCGGTCGCGTTACCCGTTCACCTTCGTTAACGAATAACGCTGCCAAATACGCTGATACTCGGGAGTCGTTTTAAATGTGGCCAAGGCATGGTCAAACTGGCGCATAAACTCGAGGGAAAAATGGCGCTTACTGAACAGAAAGTGGGTCGGTAACTCATAGATCACCATCTTGTGCGGAACGATTTGCCCACTGAGCCCCTCATTCATTACTCCCCAAGAGGTGGCGAGCATATCACCCAAAAAGCCGTCGATCCGGCCCAGCATCAACTTGCCGTAATTTTGCCGATCACTATTAACCACACTCACTTGTTCTGCATAACGTGACAGCAGTGCTATTACATCGTCAGCATAAACATAGTCTTTGGTAACCCCAAGAATGTTGCCGCTCGCCAGCCAGCTTGCCAGCTCTTTTTTACCATTGGGGTACTCTTTTCGCGTCCACAAAGTGGTCATACCGGGATTATACGACTCAGAAAAACGAGCATAACGAGCTCGATCATTGTTGAAAGAAACTTCCATAGCGACATCAAGTTTACCTAGCTCAATTTCATGCAAGACCCGTCGCCAAGGCAGCTCCACATAGTGAGCGTGGCAACCTAGCTTCGCCAATACCGCATTGAGGGTTTCCACCGCAACCCCCTGCACCGGCTGGCGAGAATCAGCGCGGTAGTAATGGTAAGGGGGCCAATTATCAAAACCGATTTGCAATGGCACAGGGCAAAGAGACCCACTGATGGCGTGGGGAACCGACAAGACAAACAGTAAACCGCAGAAGAGCCGCTTCATGACAGTCATCCTTGGCAGAAAGATGTCGCCATCATAAGGCGAGGCCCAAAAAAACCGCAAATGTAAGATCATGACGCAGCAGGAAAAAACTCAATCGAAGCCAACCCTAACCTCATCGGCATGCCACGAACCAGCTGGAGCGCCAACCCCTCGCTGACCGCACGGTTTGGCAGGCAAGCGTAAAGGGGTTAATATATGACCGAATTTATTTTTGTGATCCACTATGCTTTTTTTGCAATTGGATTAGCATACGCACCGAAATACGCCTACCCGTTTTGTCAGGCACACTGAGAGTAATATGACCTATAAAAAGCTTGGTTTTCTAACCGCAATCTTGGCGTTAAGTGGTTTTTACCTCTATACCCTCTATCTCGCTGCACACCCCAATGTCAGTCTGGCTTACAAGCTCTATTACTTGGAAGGTAAAACCCGCTTTTGGGAACATAACTCCAGCATGACCTATCAATCAGGCAATGAGCTTAACCTGACCAAACCAAGCCGTTTTCTGTCAAGTGAGGGCTGGGCCAAGAAGCCGAGCGCAGAAGGGACAGAGCTCAGTGGCAAGGGCGGAGTCTATTTCGTATTGCCTAAACAGTTGGCCAATCCGGATCAGCTCACGGTCCAAGCTCGGATCAACAGCCCTGAAGCTGGGGCGCTGCTCAATGTTGCGCTGGGCGCAGATTTCACCACGACCGTCAAGCTGGCCAAAGCTGGCATGAACGAGATCCTGCTCCACCTGCCCGCCGCCTCGCTGACCGCCGATCCCAAACAGCCCAACTATCTGGCGCTATCGGCCCCCACTCCGCTCAATGTGCAATCGCTACGGTTAACGGTCGCCCAGTAAAGCAATGTCATCTTGTCAGCCCTTTTTCTCATTACTTTTCAAAAATAAGGACGTTCTCATGTCGCATTCTCATTTCCGACTCTCTTTAGTCGTTCCCGTTTATAACGAAGAAGAGAGCATCGACGCTTTTATCAACGCGATCGACACCGAATTGGCGCCACTGAAAGATCAACTTGAGATCGTGTTCGTCAACGATGGCAGCCGTGACCGTACCCGCGAAGTGGTCGAGCAGGCCATCGCCCGCGATCCGCGCGTGACCTTGGTCAACCTCGCTCGCAACTTCGGTAAAGAAGCGGCCCTGACCGCCGGTCTCCATCAAGCCAAAGGGGATGCCATCGTCCCGATGGACGTGGATCTACAAGATCCCCCCGCCCTGATCTTAGAGTTCGTCAAACTGTGGCAGACCGGTGACTACGACACCGTCTATGGCATCCGCGTCGATCGCAGCGCTGACACCCCGATGAAGCGCCTTACTGCCGGTGGCTTTTACCGCTTCTTCAACGCCCTCTCCACCAGCACCAAGCTGCCAGAGAACGCTGGGGACTTTCGCCTGATCGATCGCCGCGTCGTCGAGGCCATCAAACTGCTGCCAGAGCGTAACCGCTTCATGAAAGGGCTGTTTGCCTGGGCTGGCTTCCGTGCGGTGGGTGTCCCCTACGAGCGCCCCGCTCGCCATGCTGGCGAAACCAAGTTTAACTACTGGAAACTATGGAACTTCGCCCTCGACGGCCTGCTTAGCTTCTCCAGCTGGCCGCTGCGCGTCTGGAGCTACGTCGGCGTCGGCGTCTCCTTGGTGGCCTTCCTTTACATTCTTAAGATTGTCACCCAAGTGGTGTTCTTCGGCATTGATGTGCCCGGTTATGCCTCATTGATGTCGGTGGTACTGTTTCTGGGCGGTATCCAACTGCTGTCGCTGGGGATTATCGGTGAATACATCGGGCGGATGTTCGTGGAAGTGAAACAGCGTCCGGTCTACCTCATCGAAGGGATCTATGGCCAATATGCTAACTCAGCGCCAGATCAGCAGCCTGCGGCTAATACCCAACAAGATAAGCAGGAGCAGGCGCCGCAATGATCTCCCGCGAGGAATTCTGGCGATTGGTTCGTTTTGGATTTGTCGGCGGGGGGGCGACCCTCGTCGATCTTGGCACCTCTATCGCCCTGTTTCACACCTGGCCAACCATCTCTGAACATCTGGTCACTACGCTGGCGTTTGCCATTGCGTTCTGGTTCTCCTTTTTTGGCCATCGCTACATCACCTTTCAGAAACAGGGCGCTGTCGGCAAATTTCTGCTGGTGGCGCTCGGTTCACTGGCGGTGCGTAACCTGATCTTAAGCGGCCTGCTGCTGGCTGGTTTTGCAGGCCTGCTGCCAGTGGTGATAGCGTCGTTAGCCGTCACCGTACTCACTTATCTTCTTTCTCGCGTCTGGGTATTTGCCTAATGAATGACATCACCACCCTGCCCACAGGCAACACCGGCCCCTACCGCCCCTCGCTGGCCATTAGCGGCCGCGACTGGCTGATGATCGTTGCCGCCTTCGTGTTGAGCCGCGTCGCCCTGTATGGCATGGGCTATTTCGGCGTGCAACTCTATGGCGCCACCGACATCGGGCCGTTGCAGGCCTACTGTCAATTCGATTGCGTCTGGTTCCAGCGCATCATCGAAAATGGCTACGATCTCTACCCCCGCTGGCTCAGCAAGGGCAATGCGGCCAACTGGGCCTTTATGCCGCTTTATCCGATCTTATCGGGTGCCCTCTCTCATTTACTCAATGTAGAGAGCCTGATCGGCCTGATGCTGGTGGCGAATATCGGCTTTTTTGCCTCCCTGCCGCTGCTGCTGTTAGTGCTGCGCCAACTCAAACTGGGCGATGACACCGCACGATTTGGGGTCTGGTTACTGGCATTTTCCCCTTTTTCCGCCTATTTCGTCTCCGGCTATACCGAGCCGATGTTTATGGCGCTCATGCTCGGCATGTTTCTGTTTGCCTATCGGGAGCAGTGGTTATGGGTCGCGGTATTGGGGGTTGGCCTCTCTGCCACGCGCAACCTCGGGGTCATGATGGTCTTTCCGGTGTTGATCCTGGCGCTGCAAGCCTATGGCTGGCGTGAGTTTTTCCGCTTCACCGAGCGGGCTTTCAAGGTGGTGCTGACCTTGTGGATCATCCCATTCGGTCTATTTGCCTACATGTTTTATCTCTATCACCTGACGGGCGACGCCTTAGCGTTTAAACACATTCAGGTGGCATGGGGTCGCTACATGGACAGCCCCATCGACTGGTGGTTAAGCGGGTTTGAACTGGGGGGACGCAAAGCCTATCTCTCGATCATGGTGATGTTTGGCTGGTGCCTCAATCTCTATCTGTTCAGCCAAAAACGCTGGGCAGAGGCCACACTGATGTTCATCTGCTGCACCATTCCGCTGATGACCGGTTTAAACGCGATGCCCCGTTACATGTTTGGCCTTTACCCCACCCTGCTGGCCATCATTTTGCTGGCCCATCGCTGGCCTGCTATTCGCCCAGCGATATTGGGGATCAGCGGCATGACCGCCTCCTTTATTGCGGTGGCATTCGTCAACTTCAAGTTCTTTACTGTCTGATATGCAAAATCGTTATGCCATGGCTGCGTATAACTCAGTAAGCAGGTAATATTAAAAAAGAGACCGGCTGATGGCCGGTCTCTTTTTATCCACTGCCGCGTCTTTATTATTAAACATAAATTGCTATAGAGGGTTGATTGATATTTAGCCATCTATTTAACGTCATTAAAAATGTTCGATGGCAGGTCATTACTCTCACCTCTGAGTCATAATAACGAGGTATAACTTATCAAGACCGATGGGAATAGCTATGATTTGGCTGATCTTTAAATACATGATAACTGCCGCAATGGTTGTACTGATCTCTGAAGTTGCCAAACGCAGTGATAAATTAGGCGGGTTACTGGCCGCACTCCCCATCGTTACGCTACTGGTATTAGTGTGGATGAAGTTAGAAGGGCAACATCCTCAGAAAATTGCTAACCATGCGTGGTATACATTCTGGTATGTCGTCCCCACCCTCCCCATGTTCCTGATATTCCCTTTACTATATCAGCGTTATGGTTTTTGGTTGGCGCTAATGGGTTGCTGCGCACTCACTATCGTTTTATTTATAATGTGGTCAAAATTACTCAGTAAATTTGGTATCGCCTTGATGTAATATCGGTTGCGAATAAAATAGAAACCAGCTGGTAGCTGGCCTCTTTTTAGGTAACAGGAAGGGTGATTATTTTTACGGCATAAAATTAAAGAACGTTGCGTATATTAAACAGGACCACCCGCCACATCGGGATATGCTTTTACCCAAGGGTCCTCATTACCGGTTTCCTTATACCATCTCATGGTGGCATTGAATATCTCAATACCAACACGTATTGCCTCATCATTAAAACCACCTCGAGATGATGGCTCATAAGGATAACGACTTTCAACAAATAAAGCCTTATTCTTTTCAAAAAACGAACAATAACGAGAGAAATTCAATTTGTCATATATATCTCTGTCAATTTTTGCCGCTATTTCATTAAAGAGATGGACTTTTTGCTTTATCTCATACTGTTCACCAACTGTACCTTTACGCATGTTATTAGTGGGTTGAGATATAAAACTCTTCAATATTATCTCTATCGCAATTGCAGCATTGACCATAGCAACAGTCTGTAAATTTGGTTGCAACCAAATTACCTTGGCAGCACGTAGATAATCTGATGCTGTTTCTAACATATAGGCAGATTGATTTTTCCCTATCGCATCCAGTTTACTATTAGAACTCATTTTTTCTCCTTATCTATAGCTGAACGCCATAAAATAAAATCTGATAAGAAATTTAATTCCCTATCCATATATTCATTGTCAATTTTAATATACATAAAATTTCAAAAATATAGTTTATTTGCGTTTAATTAATTTCAAAAAAACATATTAACAATTAAGGCAGTATGATTCATTACTATCCACAACAAATTTCTTAAAATAAAACGCCCCTCATCTTGCGATGGGGGGCGTTTTATTTTCTAGCTATTGGGCCAAGCTGGCCCAATGGTCAGCGATTATAGGGACTCTGCGGTTGCAACCACGTTTTCCACGGTAAAGCCGAATTCCTTGAACAGCAGCTCGGCCGGAGCAGACTCACCGAAGGTGGTCATACCGATGATCTTGCCGCCAAAACCGACGTACTTGTACCAGTAGTCAGCAATACCCGCTTCGATAGCCACGCGTTTGGTGACGGAGGCCGGCAGGACGGACTCTTTGTACTCGGCAGACTGGGCGTCGAACACGTCGGTAGACGGCAGAGAGACCACCCGCACGGCACGGCCCTTGGCTGTCAGCTGCTCATAGGCGGCAACGGCCAGTTCCACTTCGGAACCGGTGGCGATCAGGATCAGTTCCGGCTTGCCAGCGCAATCCTTCAGCACGTAACCCCCCTTGGCGGTGTCAGCCAGCTGCTGGGCGCTGCGGTCCATCTGGGCCAGGTTCTGCCGCGAGAAGATCAGCGAGGTCGGGCCGTCGGTGCGCTCGATGGCGTGTTTCCAGGCGATGGCAGATTCCACCTGATCACAGGGGCGCCAGGTGCTCATGTTCGGGGTCAGACGCAGGGAGGCGATCTGCTCAACCGGCTGGTGAGTCGGGCCATCTTCACCCAGACCGATGGAGTCGTGGGTATAAACGAAGATGGCGCGCTGCTTCATCAGGGCGGCCATGCGCAGGGCGTTACGGGCGTACTCCATAAACATCAGGAAGGTGGCGCCGTAGGGGATGAAACCACCGTGCAGGGCGATACCGTTCATGATGGCGGACATGCCGAACTCACGCACGCCGTAGTGGATGTAGTTGCCGGAGGCATCGTCGTTGGTCAGGGACTTGGAACCGGACCACATGGTCAGGTTAGACGGTGCGAGGTCGGCAGAGCCGCCCATGAACTCCGGCAGCAGCTTGCCGAACGCTTCCAGCGCGTTTTGGGACGCTTTACGGGTCGCAATCTTGGCAGGATTCGCTTGCAGGGTTTCGATGATCTTGGCGGATTCAGCAGCCCAGTTGGCTGGCAGTTCGCCTGTGCTACGGCGTTTGAATTCGGCAGCCAGGGTCGGGTGAGCGGCTTCATAGGCAGCGAACTTGGCCACCCAGTCAGCTTCCAGCGCAGCGCCCTTTTCGCGGCCATTCCACTCGCCAGCGATATCGGCCGGGATCACGAACGGCGCGTGGTCCCACTTGAGGAAAGCGCGGGTTGCCGCAATTTCGTCTTTACCCAGCGGGGCACCGTGGCAGTCGTGGGAACCGGACTTGTTCGGTGAACCGTAACCGATGATGGTGCGGCAGCAAATCAGAGTCGGCTTGCCGGTCTCGGCTTTGGCGGCTTCGATGGCGGCATTGAGCGCGTCTGGGCTGTGGCCGTCAACATCCGCAATCACGTGCCAACCGTAGGCTTCGAAACGCTTGGGGGTATTGTCGGTAAACCAGCCTTCAACGTGACCGTCGATGGAGATACCGTTGTCATCCCAAAACGCAATCAATTTACCCAGTTGCAGGGTACCGGCCAGCGAGCACGCCTCGTGGGAGATCCCTTCCATCAGGCAGCCGTCGCCCATAAAGGCGTAGGTGTAGTGGTCAACGATGTCGTGACCCGGCTGGTTGAACTGCTCAGCCATGGCTTTTTCGGCGATCGCCATGCCCACGGCGTTGGTGATGCCCTGACCCAGCGGACCAGTAGTGGTCTCCACGCCCGGCGCATAGCCGTACTCGGGGTGACCTGGGGTGCGCGAGTGCAGCTGACGGAAGTTTTTCAGATCGTCGATAGAGAGGTCGTAACCAGAGAGATGCAGCAGGGAGTACAGCAGCATGGAGCCGTGGCCGTTAGAGAGAATAAAGCGGTCGCGGTCAGCCCACTTGGGGTTGTTTGGGTTGTGTTTGAGGTGGCTGCGCCACAGCACTTCGGCGATGTCCGCCATCCCCATCGGGGCGCCCGGGTGACCGGAGTTGGCTTGTTGAACGGCATCCATGCTCAATGCGCGAATGGCATTGGCAAGCTCTTTACGAGAAGGCATCGGAATCTCCTGCGATTGCTTCATTTAATGGCCTGATTGAAGGCGCATATTGTTCCAGCAGGGGGCGCGGGGTGCAAATGTTATCTGGGCGAATAAAGTTGCTTTGCGAGGCGAGTCGCTTTTCTTGCCGTTATGGCCGCCATTTCTCACAGCAGCACATTGATGACGTAGACTGAAATCAGCCAGCGACGATGGCTCACCGCCCAAAAAAGCGCCATTTAACGGTGCTTTATAAATAGTGCTGGCAATAAGGGGGGGGGCTAATTAATATGGACGTCCAGATGTAGATACATCTACCGCCCATCCTAACTTTTTCGGTTATTGCGTGCGCGATAGCCCCAGACAAGCTGAGAGTCTCACCATGGCAAAGCTGTTTACTTCCGAGTCGGTCTCCGAAGGCCATCCCGACAAGATTGCGGACCAGATCTCCGATGCGGTCCTGGACGCCATTCTCAAGCAAGATATTAAAGCCCGTGTTGCCTGCGAGACCTTGGTCAAGACCGGTATGGTGATGGTGGCCGGTGAAGTGACCACCTCCGCGTGGGTCGATATCGAAGAGATCGTGCGCGATACCGTGCGTGACATCGGCTACACCCACTCCGACATGGGTTTCGATGCCGACTCCTGCGCCGTACTGAACGCCATCGGCAAGCAGTCCCCAGACATCAACCAAGGGGTTGACCGCAGCGATCCGCTGGAGCAGGGCGCCGGTGACCAGGGCCTGATGTTCGGCTACGCCACCAATGAAACTGACGTGCTGATGCCCGCTCCTATCACCTACTCTCACCTGCTGGTCAAGCGTCAGGCCGAGGTGCGCAAGAACGGCACCCTGCCGTGGCTGCGCCCAGATGCCAAAAGCCAGCTGACCTTCGCCTACGACGACGCAGGCAAGATCTTAGGGGTGGATGCAGTGGTGCTCTCTACCCAGCACTGCGACTCCATCAGCCACAAGGATCTGGTGGAAGCAGTGCGCGAAGAGATCATCAAGCCGGTGCTGCCACAAGAGTGGATCACCAAAGAGACCAAATATTTCATCAACCCGACCGGCCGTTTCGTTATCGGCGGCCCAATGGGTGACTGCGGTCTGACCGGTCGTAAGATCATCGTCGATACCTACGGCGGCATGGCCCGTCATGGTGGCGGCGCCTTCTCCGGTAAAGATCCGTCCAAGGTTGACCGCTCTGCGGCCTACGCCGCCCGCTACGTGGCCAAGAACATCGTGGCCGCTGGCTTGGCCGATCGCTGTGAAGTGCAAGTCTCCTACGCCATCGGCGTGGCCGAGCCTACCTCCATCAGCGTTGAGACTTTTGGCACCGGCAAGGTGGCTGAAGCGCTGCTGGTCAAGCTGGTACGCGAGCACTTCGAACTGCGCCCCTATGGCCTGATCGAGATGCTCGATCTCAAGCGCCCGATCTACCAAGCCACCGCCGCTTATGGCCATTTCGGTCGTCCCGAATTTCCATGGGAAGCCACCGACAAGGCCGAACTGCTGCGCAGCGCCGCAGGCCTGTAAGGTTGGTGATAACCCACGGTGGGTGACACAAAGGGGAGCCGAGCTCCCCTTTTTGCTTACCCTGTTCATTGCTGACCACTGTTTGACTTGCGCACCAGCACTTGCTTAACCTCTCCTCTGCCATCTGACCCAGACATTAGCCTTGATGCCGTCCCTCTCATCGCAACTTGAATCCCAACTCGTGCAGCGCGTTGACGCCTGTTTTGTCCAAGCGCAGGCGCGCCTTGGCCGCACCTTTGCCCGCCCGAAAATCTACTGCAATATGCGGGGTCGGGCAGCAGGTGCGGCGCGGCTACAAACCTGGGAGCTGCGCTTTAATCCCACCCTCTATCAGGCTAATCAGCAGGCGTTTTTGGCCGAAGTGGTGCCCCATGAAGTAGCCCATCTGCTGGTGCATGCCCTGTGGGGGGAATATCAGGGACAAGGGCGTAGCAGGGTTCGGGTCTTGCCCCATGGCCGTCAGTGGCAGTCGGTAATGCGGGAGGTATTTGGCCTTGAGCCCAACACCACCCATCGCTTCGATCTGGCGGTACTGGCCCAGCCAACCATGCCCTATCGCTGCCTCTGCCAACAGCATCAACTGTCGCTGCGCCGCCACAACAAGGTGGCCCGTGGCGAGGCCCGCTATCACTGTCGCCGCTGCCAAGCGGCACTGGAGCCCATCGATCTCGCTGCCCCCTCGCTCGATTAAGTCACGCGGTGTCGCACCCTTGTGCTAGGGTGCGCACCTTCGTTTATTCGCCACGCTCTGATTATCAAGGATTGTCATGTTTCGCCCGTTATCATCTATTGCATTAACCCTGCTGGTTAGCCTCCCCCTCCATGCCCAGACCTTTCGTGAAGCCAAGCAAGAGCTCGTTAAGCTCTATCGCAGCCAGCCCACCGTCACCAGCTTCTACTGCGGCTGCGACATTGACTATCAGGGCAAACAGATGAGCCCGGATCTCGCCAGCTGCGGCTATCAGCCGCGCAAACAAGCCAAACGCGCCGCCCGCATCGAGTGGGAACACGTAGTGCCCGCTTGGGAGTTCGGCCACCAGCTCCAATGCTGGCAGGATGGAGGTCGCAAGAACTGCGAGAAGGTGAGCCCGGAGTTCAACCAGATGGAGGGGGACATGCACAACCTGTTCCCCGCCATCGGCGAAGTGAATGGCGATCGGGCCAACTACCGCTTCTCCGACTGGAATGGCACCCCCGATCAGTACGGCCAGTGCCAGATGCTGGTGGATTTCAAGGATCGCCGAGTGCAGCCGCCCAAGGGGCCTGTGCGGGGCCAGATTGCCCGCGCCTATCTCTATATGAGCCAGCAGTATGGGCTGCGTCTGGCGGCGCAACAGCGTAAACTGTTCGACGCTTGGGACAGACAGTACCCGGCAGAGGGTTGGGAGTGCGAGCGCAACCGCCGCATCACTAAACTGCAGGGCAATAGCAACCCCTTTATTGAAAAGCAGTGCCGATAACCCCATCTATGGACACAAGGGATTTAAAATCCCTCCTCTTGAACCAGAGACTGACACTGAGCCATGCGCATTCCACGTATCTATGAACCGGCCACTCTGCAGGTGGGCCAAACCCTCGCCCTGTCGGAAGACGGCGCCAACCATATCGGCCGAGTACTGCGGATGCAGCCGGGCCAGCAGCTTGAGCTGTTCAACGGCGACGGCAACCAGTACCCCGCAACCATCGCTAATGTGGGCAAAAAGTCGGTGGAAGTGACCATCGATAGCTGCGATACCCAATCGGTGGAGTCACCGCTGGCCATCCACCTCGGTCAGGTGATCAGCCGTGGCGACAAGATGGACTTCACCATCCAGAAATCGGTGGAACTGGGCGTCACCTGCATCACCCCACTCTTCTCCGAGCGCTGCGGCGTCAAGCTGCCGGCCGATCGGCTGGAGAAAAAACGCGAGCAGTGGCAAAAAGTGGTGATCAGCGCCTGCGAACAGTGCGGCCGCAACGTGGTGCCCGAGGTGCGCATGCCGATGGAGCTGGATGCTTGGTTGGCCGAACCGACCCAAGAGCTCAAGCTCAATCTGCACCCACGCGCCCCGTACAGCATCAACACCCTGCCCGTTCCCGAGCATGGGGTACGGCTGCTGATTGGCCCGGAAGGGGGATTGTCCGGCGATGAGATCGCCCGTACCGTGCAGGAAGAGTTTAAAGAGATGCTGCTGGGGCCGCGGGTGCTGCGCACCGAAACCGCCGCCCTGACTGCGATAACTGCGCTGCAGTGCCGCTTTGGCGATCTCGCTTGAAACCAGTCCAATGTCTTACTGCCAGGTCGTGATCAAGGCTCATGCGCTGCTCGCTTATTGGTAACCGGGAGGTCTCACGTATGTCTATACGCTCCGGTTCCTGCGCTGCTCTTTACCTTGCTGATGACCTCTCGCAACAGACTTTGAACAGGTTTTAAGAATCTCACTCGCAATCGAGCTACCAGAAGGATATTCGGATGACCATTAAACTCGGCATCGTGATGGACCCCATCTCGACCATCAACATTAAGAAAGATTCCAGCTTTGCCATGCTCGAAGAGGCGCAACAGCGCGGCTATGAGCTGTTCTATTTGGAGATGCAGGATCTCTACATGGAAGCTGGTCGCGCCTTTGGCACCATGCGCCCGCTCACCGTCAAGCAGGACTATTCCAACTGGTTCACCCTAGGCGAGGTGGTGGATCAGCCGCTCTCTGAGCTGGATGTGATCCTGATGCGCAAGGATCCGCCGTTCGACACCGAATTTATCTACGCCACCTACATGCTGGAGCGGGCCGAAGATGAGGGTTGCCTTATCGTCAACAAGCCGCAGAGCCTGCGCGACGCCAACGAGAAGCTCTACACCGCTTGGTTTGCCGAGCACACCCCGACCACGCTGGTGACCCGCCGCGCCGACAAACTGCGCGCCTTCCACGCCCAGCATAAGGATGTGATCCTCAAGCCGCTGGACGGCATGGGCGGCGCCTCCATCTTCCGCATGAAGGAGGATGACGCCAACGTCGGCGTGATTATCGAGACCCTGACAGCCCACGGCAGCCAGTACTGCATGGCGCAGACCTATCTGCCCGCCATCAAGGAGGGCGACAAGCGGGTGCTGGTGGTGGACGGTGAACCGGTTCCCTACTGCCTCGCCCGCATTCCGGCGCAGGGGGAGACCCGTGGCAATCTGGCGGCCGGTGGCCGTGGTGAAGCGCGCCCCCTGAGCGAAGCCGACTGGGCCATCGCCCGTGCGGTGGGCCCGACCCTGAAAGCGAAGGGGCTCATCTTCGTCGGTCTCGACATCATCGGCGATCGGCTGACCGAGATTAACGTCACCAGCCCGACCTGCATCCGCGAGATTGAAGCGGCCTTTGACGTGCACATCACTGGCATGTTGATGGATGCCATTGAGCGGCGGCTGGCCAAAGGGTAAGCGACGCGATCACTGCCACTGCCGCTCGCCTAATTGGGGCGGCAGTGGCGGGCACATCAGCTGAGTTGATAGGTGCCAGAGAGCTGCTGGGCCAACAGTTTAAACATATTGAAGACCGCCATGGTCTTGCCGGTCGGGGTACCATCTTCGGCCAAGAAAAACTCCCCTTTAAACACCAAAATATCGCCCTTTTGCACCACCGAATCGGCCCGCATCCCATGGATGAAGTCCTCATGTTCGGTGATGATCTGGTTGGCGATCGCCAGCAGGGCGGTTTCGCTGATCACGGTTTTTTGTGGTTGCATCGGTGGCTCCTTTTTAATCCACAACTGAGCCAAGGCGGGCTCATGGGCTCTACTTGAACTCATGGGCTCTGCTTGAGTAGAGGGCTAGCATACTGCAGGAGAGGATTTGCTGTCATTGATATGACGCCATGTTAACGGCCATTAGCCCATCACCAGGTTTTTCAACCAGCGCCGTTGCCGGATCCGGCGCTGCACCAGCAGCAGCTTGCTCAGCTCCTCTAATAGCACCACCGCCACCACCCAAGAGAGTGGCCAGCCAAGCACGCTGACCGCGCCCCAAGCAAGGGGCAAGCCGATGCACCACATGCCCACGATGTCGATAAAAATGGTGTAGTTGACATCGCCACCAGAGCGCAGCACCCCGACAATCCCCACCATATTGAACACCTTGAGCAACATGCCAAGGCACATGATAGCGAGCACCTGTCCCGCTTCGGTCATCAGCTCGGCGGGCAAATTGCCGACCCACTGCAACAGGTTGGTTTGCAGCAGCCAGACCGCGATCCCCACCAGCAGGGCGCCGATGGGGGCGAGCAGCAAAAAGAGCTGGGAGTGTTGCCACGCGGCGTCGTACTCCTCGGCCCCGAGCCGATGACCCAGCAGGGTGGAGCAGGCGACCGCCAGCCCGAAGAAGAGCGAAATCAAGATGCTCTCAAGGGTGCCTAGGGTGGTCATGATGGCAAGCGAATCGGTGCCTAAATGGGCAAACAGAAAGCCATAGATCAACATGCCGAAAGCCCAGAGCCCATCATGAAACAGCAGCGGCAGGGCAATCAGGGTAAAGCGCTTCACCTCCTTGCCCCGAAAAGCGGCCAACCAGTCAGCCTTACGCGGGATCAGGCGCGCCTCATAACGCTGCACGTAGATCAGCAACAGGACGGTTTGCAGCAAACGTGACAGCGTCGTGCCCCACGCCGAACCGGCGACCCCCATCGCCTCGCAGCCGAAGTGGCCGAAGATCAGGGCATAGTTGAGGATGACGTTAGCGATGATGGCGATAACACCGATGCGGGTTGGCGCCGCGGCATTGCCGACCGAGCGCAGGGCTGACTCTAGCGGCACCACGATGGCGGTACAGAGGATGGTGGCGCCGGTGATCATCAAGAATTGATCCGCCAGCAGTCGCAGCGCCGGATCGTCACTGGCAAAGCCGAGCACGCTGCCCGGCGCCAGCACATAGAGCAGCGCAAAGGGTAGGCTGACCAGCAGCGCGCCCACCAGTGCCAACGCCAACGAGCGGCGCACCCCAGCCAGTTCGCCCCGCCCGAAGTATTGCGCCGCCAACACCGAGACCCCGCCAGCCAACCCAGCGATCACCAGCAGGTTAAAGAAGAACACCCGGTTACCCAGCCCGACCGCCGCCACCTCAGTGGTGCCGAGCTGGCTCACCATCATGATGTCGATAAGGCCAAGCAGCGAAAACATCATGGACTGCAATGACACTGGCAGCGCCAGCCGCCACAAACGGGCCATGAACTCGCGATCGGTGGTTTGTTTTAAAATCGCCTGCCAATAATTCATTTCTGTTAACCGAATGGATAAAAATTGAGTTTTCATCGCTATGATAGGGGAAATAGCAGTAGGCTTCGCTGTGAGTGGATCTCGACTTTATTGTGCAAAACTATCTTATTGAGGTGCTATGGCGTTTATCAGTGAATGCCTAGAGATTGCCCCCACCTGCGAGGAGCGGATGCTCGGGCGCGAAGGGCTGCCGCTGCTCGGTGAGGCGGGTATTTTTCTCACTGGGCTGTCGACCTTACGCGATCACTACCTGATCCGCCGTAACCGCCCCGAGTTTCACATTCTGCTGATGAGCCATGACCAAGGTGGGGCGCTGCTCACGGAGAGTGGGGAGCTGCCGATTGCCGCCAAATCGCTGGTGTTTCTGCCCGCAGCGGTGCCCGGTGGGCTCACGTTGGTGGGTGATCAGTGGCAGATTAGTTGGGTACTGCTGGACGATGTGCCACGCTGGCGCCATCTGCACCGCTTGGGGCATCGGATCTGGCAAGGGGATGAGGGCGATCAGCTCTACCACCTGCTCAGCCTGATACACGCAGAGGGGGGACGCTCGCCCCTGCAGCCGCAACTGCTCAGCCTGTTGTTGGCGCTGCTAGAGCGCACCCTACAAGGAGAGGTGCGCGGTACCCCAACGCGGCGCCTGCAGGCGCTGTTTCGCAAAGTCGAGGCGCGGCTCGATGAGCCTTGGTGTGTGGCCCGACTGGCCAGCCAAATGGCCTGCTCGGTGCCCCATCTGCACCGACTCTGTCAGCAATGCCTTGGCATGGGGCCAATGGCAAAGGTGACCGAGCTGAGAATGAACAAGGCCCGCCAATTATTGCTCTACACCAACTGGCCACTTAGCGAGCTGGCGGC
>NZ_PGGC01000006.1 GCF_002795305.1 Aeromonas cavernicola | reverse complement strand
GGCGCGCAAGACCATCTGCTTCTCTCGTTCCGTTGAGCTCCACGAGAAAGTGATTGGTGCCTTTATCGAAAGGCATCATTTCAACTGATTGGAGGCGTTACCCAATTATTTATGTGCTAATCATTGCACTGAAGTGGGGCTCTAAGAAGTCCCCAGTGAGAGATCATCGCCACATCATTTTGGCATCTGGGACGAAGCTAAGCATGAGTCACCTGTAGTGGTCAAGTAAAACTGGCCACGGTTTTATAAGCAGCCCAATACTGCAGTTAAGATTCATTTGGTGTCAAACCACCGTTGTAGTGATGGGGACGAATGTTGCTGTAATAGCCCATCAAATACTCACTGATACTCTCCCTGGCATCGACCACATTTTTGTAGCCATGCTCAGGAACCCATTCACTTTTCAAACTACGAAATAGCCGCTCCATCGGTGCGTTATCCCAGCAATTACCTCGTCGACTCATGCTCGGATTTATCCGATACCGCCATAACAGTTGTTGATATCGGCGACTGCTGTAATGGCTGCCCTGATCAGAGTGGAACATCACCCCCTGTGGTTGTCCCCGTTGCTCATAGGCCATGGTCAGGGCCTATGAGCAACTCACTATCAGGCGCGAGCGAGAACGACCATCCAATCGGTTTTCTGGCAAACAAATCCATTACTACCGCCAGATAGCCCCAGCGTTGGCCAGTCCAGATGTACGTCACATCGCCGCACCACACCTGATTGGGGGCCGTCACTGCAAACTGTCGCTCCAATAAATTAGGGATAGTGACGTGTTCTTGCGGTGCCTTACGGTACTTGTACTGTGGTTGCTGGCGACTCACTAATTCCAATACTTTCATTAGCTTACTTGCTCGATAACGACTGAGAGGCAATCCCCTCTCAGTCACGATCCCCGTTATCGTGCGTGCGCCAGCAGACCCATTGCTGAGTTCATACGCATGACGTATTTCGCTGCGCAGTTCGACAAGCTGGGGAGAAATGGTCGTTACCCTGCCAGCCCAATATTTATAACTGCTGCGGTGGATCCCGAACACCTCACAAACACGGGCAACTGCATGGCTCTGCTTGAGTTTCTCGACTAGCGAGAACTGTTCAGGGAGTCGGACATCAAGAGAGCAGTAGCTTTTTTTAGAATGGTATTTTCCTCTTCCAAGCGACGTAAGCGCTTTTCGAGCTCACGGATCCGAAGTTGTTCTGGAGTCAGAGGTGTCGCCTTGGGAGAATTCCCAGCCCGCTCGGAACGTAATTGACGCACCCATAGTTCCATGGCTGATTTGCTAACGCCCATCGCTTCGCAGGCTGCGCGAATGGCGTATCCCTGGTCTAGGACGAGCTGCGCGCACTCGAGTTTGAACTGAGGAGTAAAAGTATGTCGTTTTGATTGCGTCATCATGCCACCTGTCAGTGTATGAGGTGAGAGTATCACCTCTAATCAGGTGGCCAAATTCACTATGCCACTACAGGAAGCTATGCCAGAGAGGTGCCGAGCGAGATGCATCTGACTGGGAAGATATTCACCCAGCGTATCGAGCGTAACAACCTGACGCTCAGAACGCGCATCAAGCGATTGGCTCGCAAGACCATCTGCTTCTCTCGTTCCATTGAGCTCCACGAGAAAGTGATTGGCGCCTTTATAGAAAGGCACCATTTCAACTGATTGGCGGCATTACCCCCAGCCGAATTGTGTGCGTCAAGCCCCTGCCGGTGAACGGTTACACTT
>NZ_PGGC01000059.1 GCF_002795305.1 Aeromonas cavernicola | reverse complement strand
GCTCAGGGGCTAGAAGAGTATCAATCCCTCGCCTCGACCCAAGCCTTGGCACAAGAGACTGTGCGCTTGCGGGATAACGCCTTTGGCCAAGGATTATCAACGTCGCTGGACGTGGTCGATGCTCGTACCCAGTTAGCCGGAGTCAAAACTCAGCGTGCGGCGGCAGCGTATCAGTACGTCGTCTCGCTGGCGCGTTTGTTGGCCCTGTCCGGTCAGATCGAGCGCTTTAAACAGTATCAGCAAGGTCAAGTGGTTGAGTTTGGCTCATGAAGATTGAGAGCGGCTCGGCATGTGAGTCGATGTTTATCCATTTGTTAGCTATCGCCAAAGGCGATCTGTGTATTGAGGTGACGTGATGAGCCATCCCCTGAGCAATAAGATGAGCCGAGGTAAGTCAGGGCTATTAGCGCTGGGATTAGTGCTACTTGCCAGTTGGCTGGGCTGGCGTTTTTGGCTGGCTTATCAGCCGCAGCCGATCCGCTTACAAGGGCAGATTGAGGCGCAACAATACGCAGTCTCCTCCAAGGTCGCGGGGCGTATCGACCAGGTATTGGTGAAAAAGGGCGACCAGCTGACCAAAGACCAATTGGTGTTCACGCTGGCTAGCCCAGAAATTGAAGCCAAGCTGAGCCAAGCCAAGGCGGGAGAGGCCGCCGCAGGCGCCATGGCCCAAGAGGCAGAAAAGGGGGCGCGTTCCCAGCAAATTGCTGCTGCTAAAGATCAATGGCAGCAAGCCAAAGCGGCGGCCCTACTGCAGGAGAAAACCTATCAGCGGATTGCCAGTTTGCATCGAGATGGGGTGATGCCTCTGCAAAAACGTGATGAGGCGTGGACGGCTTGGCAGGCTGCCCGTTACAGCGAAGGTATGGCATGGCAGCAATATCAGTTAATTCAAGAGGGGGAGCGAGAAGAGACCAAGCTGGCTGCTCGCGAACAGGCTAACATGGCTGCCGGTTCGGTTGCGGAGGTGCAAGCGTATCTGGCGGATACCCGGATCAATAGCCCCCATCAGGGCGAGGTGTCACAAGTGTTGCTGCGCAGTGGTGAGCTTGCCCCACAGGGCTTTCCAGTGGTGACGCTCCTCGATATGGGGGATGCATGGGCTCAGTTCCATGTGCGTGAAGATCTGTTACCCCGTTTCCAAGTCGGTACCGAGTTCGAGGCCACCGTACCGGGGCTGGGCGAGCAATTAATACGCTTTAAGGTCACCCATGTCGCCGTGATGGGGGATTTTGCCACGTGGCGAGCCACCGATACTCGCCAGGGGTTCGACATGAAGAGCTTTCAGGTCGAAGCTCGCCCGCTGCAACCCGTTGCGGGGTTGCGGGTCGGGATGAGCGTGTTGGTTGAGCTCTGATGAGATCTGAATTTCGTCGGTTGTGGCAGGATCGTTTCAGCCTCGCGCTGGCCAGCTGGGTGCCATTGCTGGTGATGGGGCTACTGTGCTGGATCTTCTCGGCTGGGCTGGCGCGAGACCTCAAGGTGGGCTTGGTGGATCTCGATAAGAGCCAGTTATCTCGCACCTTGGCGTTCGCCCTCGACAGCTCAGCAGGGTTACAGCTCGCCGACGAGTTTGATTCAGTGGCTGCGGGTGCCCGTGCGCTGCGTGGTGGTGACATCTATGCGCTGGTGGTGATCCCTCGCCATGTAGAGCGTGATGCCCGCCAAGGGGCACAGCCGCAGGTGACCGTGTTTAACAATGGCCAGTTCATCTTGATCGCCAAGTTAGTTAATGCGGCACTGGCGCAAGTGGTTGGCACGGCCAATGGCCAAGTGGGGGTATTGTCGGCCATGGCAGACGGTCAAGCCCTGCCGCAGGCGCTGGGGGCGGCAGTGCCTATCGGTAGCCAAGTCACCGCGCTCTATAACATCAATGCCAGCTATGCCCAGTTTTTGCTCAGTGCGATCTTACCTGCAGTATGGCAGATCTTGTTGGTGCTCTATGGCATCAATGCACTGGCTCGCGCCGATCTTCATCAGTGCGCTTGGACATCGCAGCGGGTTGGCCGCACGCTCTGGCAGATTTTGCTGCCACAGGTGCTGATTGGTTGGGCTTGGGGAGTGGCGTGGAGTGGGTTGTTGTTTAAGGGGTTTGGGTACCCGATGCAGGGTAGTTGGTGGGTGCTCATTGCCGGGCTAGGTCTTGCAGCAGCGGCATGTGTGGCGATGGGGGCTTTTTTTTACGGCATTATCCGTGATCCGACGCGCGCGCTGTCGATAGCGGGTGCCTATACCGCACCGGGGTTTGCGTTTATGGGGGTGACGTTTCCGGCGACTGCCATGGGAGAGTTTGCCCAGTTCTGGCGGAGTTTATTGCCGATGTCTCACTACGTTGAGTTGCAAATCGGTCAGAGCAACTACGGGGTGCCCGCCAGTGCCGCATTACCCCAGCTAGGGGCCCTGCTGCTGTTTCTGCTGCCTCTGTTGCTGGTTGGCTATCGCTATCAACGGCAGGCGATACGGACCAAAGAGGAGTACCCGCCATGCTAGGTTTCTGGGCGTTGGTTCGGCTTGAGCTACACACCCTGCTGGCAGATCGTGCCATTATGCTGACCCTGTTTGGTGGGGTGCTGTTTTACTCCTTTCTCTACCCTCAGCCCTATCTGCAGCAGCTGCCCCGGGAAGAGGCCGTAGTGGTGGTCAATGAAGATGGTAGCCAATTGTCACGTCAGCTTGAGTTCATGGCTGACGCCACCCCACAGGTGCGACTGGTGGATCGGGCTAACTCGTTGACCGAGGCGCGTGCGCTGATGCTGGCTGGCAGTGCCAGCGGGATACTGCATATCCCTCGCCACTTCTATCGGGATCTGATGCAGGGCAACAGCGTCACGTTAAGTTACGGTGGCGATGCTTCCTATTTTCTGGTCTACGGCACCATTGCCGAGGGGTTAGCCCAAGCCAGTGGCACGCTGGCGGCGCAAATCAAGGTCGCGCGTTTATTGGGTAAGGGAGAAGCACTGCCGCAAGCGGCGGCAGGATGGAATGCAGTCGGGCTCAATACCTTACCGGTATTTAATCCGACGATGGGTTATGTCAACTACGTGGTGCCCGCCGTGTTCGTGCTGATCCTCTACCAAGTTCTGCTGATGGGCACCAGCATCTTGGGGGCCACGCAAAATCAGCGTCAGTTAGGTGGTGAACAAGGCTATTGGCAACAGGCCCCTGTGTTGTTGTTATTGTTGGCGAGAACCTTGGTTATTGGCGGCCTATTCCTATTACCCGTGAGTTATTTCCTTGGTTTTTGTTTTGATTACTACAGCATTACTCGGCACGCAGATTTGGCTGAGTTAGGGCTGTTTGCGTTGCCGTTTCTCTTGGCCACAACTTGGCTTGGTGTGGTGTTAGGGGCGCTGTTTACCCGCCGCGAGCGCCCCGCACAAGTGGTGCTGCTCTCCTCTATGCCCCTGGTCTTCTGCGCTGGATTTATCTGGCCGCAGGAGCTTATCCCAACGCCGATCACTTGGTTGGCACAGTGGGCTCCTAGCACACCCGCTATTGAGGGATTCTTGCGTTTGAACCAGATGGGAGCCGACGTTAGCCAAGTCGCTCATTACGAGGTGCAGCTATGGGGGCTGGCGCTATGTTATGGCCTCTTAGCCAGCCTGTTATTACGCTGGCGGCAACGACAGTCAGTGGGGCGGTGATTATCAGCTACAAGGGGGCCAACGGTCGGATGATGGGCGCCTGACGTTACCTAGGTGGCTCGACAAGGCTGAAAATACAGCAAGTTATCTAAGATTGTTGGTCGAATAAACGGCGGTTGTTTGTCCTTTGCGCAATCAACGCGAAAGAATCAAAAAAGCCTTTACCTTTGAACTTGGCTTTGTATAATTCGCCTCGTTTGCTGCAGGGGCGTAGTTCCAATTGGTAGAACAGCGGTCTCCAAAACCGATGGTTGCGGGTTCGAGTCCTGCCGCCCCTGCCACTAAATTGATTAAAAGCCAGCTTTAATAAGCTGGCTTTTTTCATTGCTGGTCACTCCTTATCTTGCCCTGTTCTCTCTGTTCTGGGCTTGGCTTGACAGTGTCTGCTGGCCAGTGACTCGGCCCGATTTATTACTCCCCTTGCTTATTTTTCTCGCATGTAGCGCCTCAATTGGCGATAGAATCGCGTATTGGCATCAATGAGCAAGGGAGAGCTTATGCGTGCACTGGTCACAGGATGTGGTCGTCGATTGGGTTTTTATCTCTGTCAGCAGCTGGTGGCTGACGGGTGGCAGGTGACCGGCAGTTATCGCAGTGAGCGGCCTGAGCTTGCCCAATTACAGGCCTTGGGGGTTGAGTTAGTGCAAGCTGACTTTTGTGATGCCGAGGCTGTCGATAGGTTGATCCAGCGGCTTGCCGTTCATCAGGATCTGGCTTTGGTGATCCACAATGCCTCGGCATTTGAGCCAATGTCGGCAGATCCACACCAGCAATTGGCGCAATTTGAACAATTCTACCGGGTGCACATGGCGGCCCCTTTTCAGCTCAATCAGGCCTTGTCGCCGCAGTTAGCGGCTCATGATAATGCCAGCATCATTCATCTCACCGACATTTACATTCATGCGCCAGCCCCCCAGTTTGCGAGCTATGTTGCCAGCAAAGCGGGCGCTCACGCCTTGGCTATGAGCTTTGCCCGTGAGCTTGCGCCACATATCCGGGTTAATACCATCGAGCCTGGCCCGATCCTGTTCCTTGACGAGCACAGTGCACAGTGGCGGCAACATGTACTGGCCAAAACACCGTTAGCCAGAGAGGGAGGGCTGGAGCCGATTTGGCAAGCGGTGCAGCTATTAATGACCAATCACTACATGACCGGGGCCAGCATCCGCGTCGATGGTGGGCGGGCGTTGGCGGTCATTTGAGCTCATTCCAAGCCACAGGGGAGCCAAGCCGATTTGCCACTCTTCAATCACCTTACTGGCGGTCAATTGGGTGTGGAGTGGGAGTGACACTTTGCCGGACTGGATCTCGGTACGGCCATACAATTCTGCCAATAACTCATTGAGGTAGTCATCTACGGTAGCGCTGGAAAAGTCTTGTTCCTCGCTGGAGGCAAGAATGTCTATATCCAGTGGCCGATCGCGTATCTTGCAATCTGGTGCTTGCCTATCACGGCCATGAGCTAGCTCCATGGCAATAAACAGGGCCTTCAACGCTGGCGAGGCCAGTGGGGTTTCGATAATAAACAGGCAGTTAAGGAAGTCGTGGCTAGATTGCATGCCCACAGGCGTGGTCTGGATGACTGAACTGAGGTGCAGTCGGCCAAATTGAGTCAACAATTCGGTCAACGCTTGGCTGACATGAGTGTGAGGCTCGATATTTGACCCCATGCTACACAGATAGAACATGTTCACTCTCCTTGTGTTGCCGCATCGGATATAGGTACGCAACGCACTATGATGGGACTCACTATCTCTTAAGTGACTCCCATCAATTGTGATCCAACGCCAAATTGGTGCAGATGGGGCTGTAACAGGGGTATAGGAGAGGCGCAGGGAAATTGCTATGGCGCATTGGCCTTGTTTTTGAGGGATGTGCAGATATGCTGCTTTCCCCTGATATCGAATGAGTAATGAAACATGACCAAGGTTCGCCCACGCTCTTTGTTGCACGTAGTGCTAATGGGCTTTGTGCTGATATTACTGGCGCTGGGTGGCATGATTTGGCACAACAGTCGGGCGTTAGATCACCTCAGCCGACTCGCTAGTGATGAGATGGAACGAGCGGTTGTCGATACTCGGCGTGCGACGCTGTTAGCAAGCCAAGCGATGGAGCTAGAACGTTCACTGCGTCGTTATGTGGTGCTGGAAGACGTTAAAATCTTGGCTAGTTTTGAGCGGCAATTAGCCGATTATCAGGGGTTATTGGCGCAGCATCGCCGGGCGATTACCGATGCTCAATGGGATAGCAAGTTAGATCTCTCATTATCTTGGTTAAGGGGCCTACGTGACCCTAGCAAGGCAAGAGCCGCAGTGAACAACGCTAAATTTGATCTGTTTAATCAATTCAACCAACAATTGGAAACCGTGACCCGTAACCGTGTTGATGAGCGTATCACTCGGGTACGCCAGATGATCGCTGATCTGACCCGCAAAATTTGGTGGGTGAGCGGATTGGTGGTCGCGTTGAGTTTGCTGCTGGTCTTTATTTTCACCTATCTGATCATCCACCCCGTACGACAAATTGAGTCGCGTATTTTGAGTTTGGGGGCGGGCGTTGAACCTGATCCAAGACCGATAGATGGCCCTGCAGAGCTGGCTAGATTGGGCGAAAAAATCCTCTGGCTCCACGAAAAACTCAAGATGCTAGAGCTGCAAAAATACCAGTTTTTGCGGCATGTCTCTCATGAGCTGAAAACCCCACTGGCGGTACTACGAGAGGGGACCGACCTGCTTTGCGAGCAGCTGGTCGGGCCATTGACCCCTGATCAGCATGAAATCTGCGTGATGCTGGATGACAATAGTCGTCGCCTACAACAGCTGATCGAGCGGTTGTTGGACTTTAACCGCTTGAGTCAGCAAAAAGTCTTCAAGCATGAACCGGTAGCTGTCGGTCCGATGCTGGTTGCCTTAATTGCCGAGTATCGACTGGCATTGGAGTCCAAGCAGATCTGTGTACACTTGCCCGTCGCCCCACTGACCTTGTGGGCTGAGCCGTATCGATTACGTCTTATCCTCGATAATCTCTTTTCCAATGCGGTGAGCTACGGTGCGAACAAGGGCAATATCTGGATTCGTGGCCAGCCAGACCAAGAAGGCGGGTGGTTAGAGGTGGCAAACCAAGGGCCACCGATCCCGCTGGTGGAACAAGAGCGGATCTTTGAACCCTTTGAGCAGGGCAGTTTGGTGCGGCACGGTTTGCTCAAAGGGTCGGGGATCGGGCTTTCTATTGCTCGTGAGTCGGCCCATAGCTTGGGGGGCGAGCTGATATTGGTTAATGATGAAGGGGCAGATGTCTGTTTTCGCTTAATGCTGAAGTACCACTCATGAGAAGACTTGGGTTATTGACCACGATGGCAGGGTTACTTGCTGGTTGCTCCCTGCCACCGCCACCGGCGCCACAGCAAGACTTGGCATTAGAACGGGTTGCCCGTTTGGAGAGCGCCAATAAAGCGTTACAACACCATCTGCACTATGCGGATTGGTTGCTCACCACTAAGCCAACACAACGACAGCAAGAGCGGCTGAGGTTGCGAGCGGATCACAGCATCGACAGCCAAGTTAGTCTGGCCATGATCAACACTCATCCGCAGGAACCTGTGGCGAGCCGCCGCGCAGGCCTTACGCGGCTGACGGCGTTGCTGCCTCAGCTTGGTCGCGATAGCCAAACCTTTTTACGTAGTTGGATTGCGCTTGCAGAGGCGCTATTAGCCAAAGAGTGTCGGTGCGATGAGCAGCGTCAGGAAATCCAGCGGTTACGGCATCAGATTGAGCAACTCTCTGCCATCGATGAGCACATTTATCGGCGTAAGCGGAATTAACCAGCACTGCGAGGCGAAGGGATGAGTCGGATTTTATTGGTTGACGATGACGCCAGTCTGCTCAAATTGATGGGAATGCGCTTGCGTAGCCAAGGTTATGAGGTCGATACCGCAGACAGTGCGGAAGCGGCACTGGATCGCCTACGCCAGCAACGGGCAGATTTAGTGCTCAGTGACTTGCGGATGGGGGGGATGGACGGGTTGGCGCTGTTTGAGCGGATTCAAGCGCAGTGGTTAGGGTTACCGGTGATCATCATGACTGCACATGGCACTATCCCAGATGCGATTGCCGCCACTCGCTCGGGGGTGTTCAGTTTTTTAACTAAACCAGTTGATAAAGAAGCCCTCTTCAACACTATCGAACATGCGCTGAGTTTAACTCAGCCTAAGCAGCAACAAGAGTGGCAGTCGCTGATTTTGACCCGTAATTCTCAATTACAACAGCTGTTGATCCAAGCCCATAGTATCGCCGCAATGGAAGTGCCGGTGCTAATAATGGGGCCCTCTGGGTCGGGTAAGGGGGCTATGGCGCAAGCGTTGCATCAGGCTAGCCCACGCCGAGATCAGCTACTCCATACCATCAATTGTGCGGCTATCCCTTGGTCGTTGCTCGACATTCAACTGTTTGGCGAGGATGGTCAATCTGGTCTGTTTGCGCAAGCGAAGGGCGCGACCTTGTTTCTCGATGAGATAGGTGGCTTATCTGAATCGTTACAAGCCAAGCTGCTGCAGGTGATGGCGGAGTACGGGCAAGGGACGCCTGAAGTGCGGGTACTGAGTGCTAGTCACCAAAATTTAGTGGCGGCGATGGACGAGGGGCGTTTTCGCGAAGATCTTTTTTATCGCCTCAATGTGGCCAATATTACGCTGCCGCCGCTTTGCGCCCGCCGCGAGGACATTCCATTGTTGGCCAGACAAGCACTGGATGATTACCGCCAGCGCCACAGTGACTGTGCTGCCATGGGATTTTCACCACAAGCCTTGGCGATGTTAGCCAGCGCGGCTTGGCCTGGAAATGTGCGCCAGCTTTGCAATCTAGTAGAGCAATTAGCCAGCCTTTGCTGTAGCCCTGTGATAGGGGCTGCGATGGTGGAGTCAGCCCTGAGCGCTGGTGGCGGTGTCATTCCTTCGTTCAACGAGGCGCGTGCCGAGTTTGAAAAAGAGTATTTGATCCGGCTGTTACGTACTACCGAAGGCAACGTGACCTTAGCGGCGAATATGGCAGGCCGCAATCGCACGGATTTCTATAAGCTATTGAATAGACACAGTATTGAAGTCGCCAATTTCAAACAAAAAGGATAGTGCGAGCGTGCCGGATAGCGGCTGCGGTGTGTGTTGTTCGATAGCTTAAGCACGGTGTGTCCACCTTCTTTTAGGCGTTCACACCAATTAGAAATACGCTCGTGCGAGCGAAAAAAATTCATTGGAGACGGCTGTCAGGTTGAGCCATATTCAGGAGCCCTGTCCTGCTCATGGAGTGAGTCTGATGGTGCCTAATCTGCTTGTTCCCCTGCTCGTCTTTGTCTTGCTGTTCCTAGTCGGAACCATGGCGAAAGCGTTACCCCTGTATCACTTTTTATAAGATGTTGTGAAATAAAACCCTGAGGTATGCGGTCTTATCACCATTAGCCTCATTGCTTCGGGAGTTTTTCATGTTGATTAAACGACGTTCACCACAGCATCCCACCGAACGGGATGTAACCCCAGAATCTGTCTACCAGGATCGTCGCTTGATCCTAAAAGGGCTGGGGTTAGGCGCTGCGACACTCGCCTTTCCTAGTCAGGCAGGGGTGCTTGATTTGCTCCGTGGTGAACAAGCGGTTGCTGCCCCAGTGACAAAACCGCTTATCACTAAGGGCGCCGCCCTGCCTGAAGGTGTGGTGTTAACCCCAGAAGATAAAGCCACCAGCTACAACAATTTTTATGAGTTTGGCTATGACAAGTCTGATCCGGCGAAGTATGGCCACACGCTCAAATCGGAGCCTTGGCAAGTGCGGATTGAGGGGGAAGTGGCGAAGCCTTTTACCTTGGATGTGTGGGATCTCATCAATAAAACCGAGCTGGAAGAGCGGATCTACCGATTTCGCTGTGTTGAAGCTTGGTCCATGGCGTTGCCTTGGAATGGCATTTCGCTAGCTGACTTGCTTCGACGGGCAGAGCCAACCAGTCGTGCCAAATTCGTGGCGTTCGAAACCCTATATGACCCAGAACAAATGCCAGGTCAGGCATCTCGTGGGTTAGGGGGCGGGATTGATTACCCTTATGTCGAAGGGTTAAGAATCGACGAAGCGATGAACCCGCTCGCCTTTTTGGCCATGGGGCTTTATGGCAAAACGTTACCCGCCCAAAACGGTGCTCCTATCCGCTTAGTCATGCCTTGGAAGTACGGCTTTAAGAGCATCAAGAGTATCGTTTCGATCCGGTTGGTCGAGGAGATGCCGCCGACCACTTGGAATCTCTTGGCCCCCAACGAGTATGGTTTCTATGCCAACGTGAATCCCCAAGTCGACCACCCGCGGTGGAGCCAAGCCAGCGAACGCTTTATCGGTGAAGGTGGGGTGTTTGGCGCTAAACGCCAGCCGACCTTGCTGTTTAATGGTTACGCTGACGAAGTGGCTTCACTCTATCAAGGGATGGATCTGCGCAAATGGTATTAAGAGTGACCCCCAATCATGCCCGTTTGTTACGGGCTATGGTGCATCTTGGGGCGGGCATTTTTTTACTCTGGCTTGTTTATGCTATCCCAGCAGGGTTATTGGGGGGAGACCCTATCCCTGAGCTTATCCATTACCTCGGCAAAGGTGCGTTGAATCTGCTATTGCTGACGTTACTCGTGACCCCAGTGGCCAAAAAGTGGCGCCAAGGTGCGCTTATTAAGTTGCGGCGGCCGCTCGGACTTTGGTGCTTTGTCTGGGCGTCGCTGCATGTTTTGGTGTGGGTAGGCTTAGATTTGCAGTTTGATTGGGCGTTAATCGGTGGTGAGCTGGTCAAGCGCCGCTATATCGTGGTGGGGCTGGTTGCGTTGTTGTTATTGGCGGCCCTGAGCATTACATCGCTCCCTGCGCTGCTACGGCGTATGGGGTCTCGCTGGCAAAAGCTGCATAACTGGATCTATGCCATCGCGATACTCGTCCCCATTCATTACTGGTGGTCGGTAAAAAGTGGTTGGCTAGAGCCCGTTATCTACCTGTTGTTAGCGGCTGCGTTACTGTGGTTACGGCGGGATCGTCTGTTACGGATTTGGCGTATACGTTAACGCTGCACGCTGGGTCTATTTGGTCGTTTGTTGTTTGATTTCACCGGTATGGGCATCAACGATCAGACTAACTGTCTGGTCTTGTCGATTGAGTGTTTTCACTTCAAATGTCTCCCCCTCAAGCTCTATCTCACGGATATCGTGATAACCCTGTGCCAGCAGTAATTTAACCAGTGCTGCCATATCAAGGCGATGGGGGTTTGCCCATGCGGTGTTGAGGAGTAACAGAGTTAACAAGACGCAGCGCGAGATCATATTCATTCCTGATTCATTGCTGGCAGACTATAAACCACAGTAGGTTAGTTTTTTGGAGATGAATCATCCATGAATAGGTGGCTCCCTCTTTTGTGCTTGTTGTGGTCAACGCTAGGGCTGGCGAATACGCCTGATGAAGCCCAGTTACAACAGGCTGTGCTGGAGGGGCGGGTGCGACCTTTTCATGAGATGTTGGTGCTCGCCGCTAAGTTACCAGTGCGGGTGCTACGGGTTGATCTCGGCGAAGAAGATGGCATCTGGCTCTATGAATTGCGAGTCATTGACAGAAAAAACAGTGTGATGAAGGTTGCCTATCGGGCCGATAATCTCGAGATGGTATGGGCCAGAGGCCACCATCTGGAGCGGCTATTTGAGCCAAAGAGGCTCCCGATAGCGGAAGAGTGATCCTGATTTGGAGTCCTTTGATGCGAATTCTGATAGTTGAAGATGAAAAAACCTTGGCCGGTCAGTTAGCGGAACAGCTGCGCCAATCGGGTTTTGTCACCGACCTTTGCCACGATGGTAATGAAGCGGGATTTCTTGGTGAAACAGAGCCTTATGATGCGATTGTCCTCGATCTAGGGCTACCAGGGCGCGATGGGCTGAGCGTGTTAAAAGAGTGGCGTAGCAAGGGAATTGATATCCCGGTGTTGGTTCTGACCGCTCGTAGTCAATTGCACGAGAAGATTGAAGGCCTCAATGCTGGAGCGGATGACTATCTCACCAAGCCATTTCAGGTCGCAGAGCTGGTGGCTAGGGTGCATGCGTTGGTGCGCCGAGCGGCAGGTAATGCGAGCTCTATTTTAGAAATCGGTGGTGTGCGCCTTGATGTGTCAGCATCGCAGGTGTGGTACGAAGGCACGCCGATTAGGTTAACTGCTCACGAGTTTCGCGTATTGGGATATTTGATGCAGCATCGCGGCAAGGTGGTATCCCGTAGTGAGCTGATTGACCATATTTATGCCCAAGATTTCGATCGTGATTCGAATACCGTTGAGGTATTTATCGGGCGCATTCGTAAGAAGACCAATTCTGATCTCATTGAGACCGTTCGTGGTCTTGGCTATCGGATTAACGAATGAACCGTCACCTGAATAACGGTCTCTGCAGGGCCACTCAGTGAGGCTGGTGCGCACGTTACGTGGGCGATTACTCGCGATTGCGTTGGTGTGGTGCGGGCTGTTCTTATTTGCAACAGGGTTTGGCTTACAGACCATGATGCGCAGTTACTGGCAAGGCGCTGAAGCGGATGGCTTGCGCTTGCAGATTTATGACCTGCTCTCTCGCCTTGAAGTACAGCAAAATGGCATGCCAGTGGTGGCCGAGCCGATGACCGATCCCCGCTTTCGTCAGCCCTATTCTGGCTACTACTGGCAAGTGGAGTCAGAGGGGCGGGTGATCGGGCGGTCACGCTCCTTGTGGGACACCAGCCTCAAAACCCAGGGCCTTAAATCTGCGTTCGGTGGCCCTGATCTGTTTATCGGTAAAGGGCCCAATAAAGAGCCATTACTCATTATGACTCGCACTATTTTGCTACCGGGGTCAGATCGTGTGTTCACCTTGGTGATTGCGAAAGACAGCAGCGTGCTGACGCAAACATTAAAAAAGACGCGCATCAGCTTGTTTTTTGGGCTTGTTTTTGCGGCCGCTGGGTTAGTGCTCGGGTTTATGTTTCAGGTTATCTATGGGCTACGCCCACTTCAGTTGCTACGTCGTGAGTTGGGGCGAGTCCATCAGGGACATCAAGAGAGCTTCCGCCTACGGTATCCGCTAGAAATTCAGCCATTAGTGGAAGATATCAACCGCCTGCTACACCACTACGGCGAGTTGTTGCAGCGGGCCCGCTCCCATACCGGTAACTTGGCGCATACATTAAAAACTCCCCTCAGTATTTTGCGTAATCAGGTCGCTCAGCTGCCGCCTGAGGAACAGTGCGCGCTCGGGGAGCAGCTTGATCAGATCCAGCGTCATATCGATTATCACCTTGGCAAAGCCAGAGTCACCGGTGCCGCGAAAATTCTCGGGGTATCCACCCCTGTGCGGGCAAGGGTGGAATACATCTGCCGTGCTTTTTCTCGCCTCTATCCGCATAAAACGGTGGATCTACAAGTCCCTGCGGATCTCGCCGTCGGCGTCGAAGAGCAGGATTTTGACGAAATGGTAGGGAATGTGCTGGAAAATGCATTTAAATGGTCAGCCAGCCAATTGCGGATTTCTAGTGCTGATCTCGGTGGCTGGATCACCTTGCGCATTGAAGATGATGGGCCAGGGATGAGTGAAGATGAGATTGCAAGATCGGTGCTACGCGGTGTCAGGCTGGATGAAAAGGTACCCGGGTCTGGATTGGGCCTCAATATCGTGGCAGGTCTGGCGGAAGCATATCGAGGCAGCTTTATCATGGGGCGTGCCGAGTTGGGGGGGCTAGCGGCATCTCTTTCATTACCCAAGGTAGCAAGGGTGGTGAGCTAGGCCTAATATGGGCTCTTTTTTAGCTAAGGAAGATAACCATGACAGATGATCCATGGGCGCTGTGTCACCTTGACGATTCGTTTGATGCCTCATTGTTGGGCAGAAAAGGAGCCCAGATCCAGTGGTTTGAAGAGCGAAGGGGTGTAATTGCCTTTCTGCAGGAAGATTTTGTCGACCAGCTGGCCGATATCGGTGAGTTAGATGACGACCAAATCGAACAAGCTAGATCGCGCTTTGCCTTATTGGTGGAACAAAGCACGGATGACCGCATTTTGATGGATGCTATTAATGACCTGGCCTCTGGTTTGCGCCGTATCGCGTGGCTCGGACCACTATCGGAACTTGCAGAAGTCAGCGATGAATTTGCCTCTGGCCTGCGTCGCTATTTCTGGAGCCAGTACGATGGGGACGAAGATGATCCCGATGGATGGGTGCCCGAAGAGCTGTGGCCACAGCTAGTGGAATGCGCCCAAGAGTACATGGAAGAAGGTGATTTTTAAGTTTGCGAACACGCCTTGAGCTGAATACATCTCAAGGCGGCTCTTATCACACGCCGAGCCGCTGCTCGCGGGTATCGTGCGGGTGCAACGTCGGTGGTTGCCAGTGAAAAGGGATGGGGGAGAGTTGTTGTGCCTGCTTGTCGTAGTCCTGCCATAGCTCACCGAGTGAGCGGCCGACAACGGGGTGGCGCAAGCTCGGAGCAAGCTCGGCCAGTGGCCATAAGACAAACGCATTGGTAAGAATCTCGCCCCGCGGCAACACTACAGGCGCTTCACAGACTAAGTCGCCGTAGAGTAAAAGATCCAGGTCGAGGGTGCGCGGTGCAAATTTCTTCGCATTCATTTCCCTACCGTGGGCAAATTCCATCGTTCGCAGATGATGACACACGGCCATTAATGGTAAGGCGGTCTTTGCGCTTACCACCAAGTTGTAAAAAGGGCGGCCATGAAAGCCGACGGCTGCACTCTCGAACACCCGCGAAACGGTAAGTTCACCAAACGTCGTATATAGCGCGTCCAACCCCGCCCGAATGTGATGCTCCCGTTCAATGTTGGAACCCAGACTGATATAGATGGCGGTCATCAGCGATGGCTCACCGTGTGGGTTTGGTGGCGCAGGATCTCAACGCCGACGCCAGTAGCATTGGGGACTGCTGTCGGTTTGGTCAGCGTGACGCTTACCCAATGTACGCGGCGATCAGAGAGCACTAACATGGCGATCTGCTCAGCCATGGTTTCCACCAGTTCCACCACCGTTGTTGCCGCGTGATCGCAAATCTTGCGAGACAGATCGGCGTAATCGAGCGCCAGCGTGATATCGTCTGTTGCGGCGGCAGGATGATTATCGAATCCCATTTCGAGGTCGAAACAGAGCTTTTGGCGAATGCCTTTCTCCCACTCATAAACACCGATAGTGGCCAACACTTCGAGTCCGCGAATAAACACCTTGTCCATGACAGTACTTCTTCTTTACTCTAAATTGGTTCGCTGTGATGACAGCGCAGGGATGCAGGTTTGGTAACTAGGTTACCGCGCAGGAGCGGTTTTGGAGGGCGTATTGCTGGGCAACTCCAAGCCATATCCAGATAATGTGGCCTGCATCATACCCCATTCATTTCGTGGTAAGAACGACCAAGATGACAGCCCTGACGATTTTCATGATTATTCTGGCTTATCTGGGTGGCTCGCTATCCAGTGCTGTGCTGGTTTCTCGTCTCACAGGGTTACCTGACCCGCGAGACCACGGCTCCGGCAATCCTGGTGCAACTAATGTGTTGCGTCTGGGCGGACGGATAGCAGCACTCGTCGTGCTACTGCTTGATATATTGAAGGGCACGATTCCTGTTTATCTTGCCTGGTACTTACAGATTAAGCCTGTCTATCTTGGCTTTATTGGGGTTGCCGCCTGCCTTGGCCATATGTACCCCATTTTTTTTCATTTTCGGGGTGGTAAAGGGGTAGCAACAGCGCTAGGGACCATGATGCCCATTGGTTTCACCATGGGGGGCGTCGTGATGGGGTCTTGGCTATTGGTGTTGTTGGTGAGCGGTTACTCATCATTGGCGTCGATTATCACGGTGTTGTTAACGCCACTGTTCACCTACTTGCTCAAGCCAGAGTATACGTTGCCTGTTTCGTTGCTCTCTTGTCTGATCCTCATCCGCCATCATGAGAACATTGCTCGCCTACTCAAGGGGGAAGAACCAAGGTTATGGCCAAAAAAAGGGCGCAGATGTGATGAAAAAACGCTAAAAATGGGTGATGTTGAGCAAAAAAAAGACGAACGAGATAAAAAGTAAAATTTCCCGTTGACCACTTGCCCTAAAATCCGTTTAATAGCGGCCACGCCCAGATAGCTCAGTCGGTAGAGCAGGGGATTGAAAATCCCCGTGTCGGCGGTTCGATTCCGTCTCTGGGCACCACATATAGGTGCAATGAAATATAATGTTTACATGCACAAAGGTTTAAAGTGTGCCGGCTTAGCTCAGTAGGTAGAGCAACTGACTTGTAATCAGTAGGTCACCAGTTCGATTCCGGTAGCCGGCACCATTTGCCCAGATAGCTCAGTCGGTAGAGCAGGGGATTGAAAATCCCCGTGTCGGCGGTTCGATTCCGTCTCTGGGCACCATTTATAATTCCTCCTTAGCTCAGTCGGTAGAGCGACGGACTGTTAATCCGCAGGTCGCTGGTTCGAGCCCAGCAGGAGGAGCCACATCGAAAAGCCCCTGTCGCAAGACAGGGGCTTTTTTATTTTTTGATTTATCCTCACCACGGCGCTATAGCACCTAATGGCAATGCAATCAGCATTAGCTATTCCCACGAGAGGCTGCTAGCGCTGGCCTATTGAGCATATATCCCGATGTGTTCAATCATTTTCAGGTCGTGCACTTGAAGATACTGAGTTGGTATAAATACGCGCTCGGCTGGCGAGTGTCGGATGCTGGCTGATGCCATAAAAATTTTTCTGATATTAAATCTCGTTAGTTTATCTATTGCTAGTCGATATAACATGCGCTCTTTTTGAGCAAAATTTGACGATAGATGTTGCTATGACAGCAAGAAAGCGGAAAAAAATTCCGTTATAAGCGCTTTGCTAGCAGCAGTAACCTTCAAAAAAAATATAAAAATCAGTTAATAGTGTGGAACCTTGGCAGGTGAGGCTATATTGAATCCCATTTCAGATAATGTTATTAATAATAAAGTCAAAAATGACTGTGTTATGCCTAATAATATTATATGGAATGACTATGTATCGCGATATCCAAGGGCCAATCGCTAAGGTTGGTCCGCTGTCAGCTATGATCCATGATTACAATTTTCTTCCTCTTTACGAACTATCTGGTATTAATGCGTATCTAAAAATAGAAGCGATGAACCCATCCGGCTCAATTAAAATGAAAGCCGCTTTGGGCATGATAAGTGATCTTGAAAACCGTAACGTAATTAATGAAGATACCATATTAATTGAATCTTCATCAGGTAGTTTAGGCGTCGCACTGAGTATTATTTGTGCAGAGCGAGGCTATCAATTTGTCTGTGTCGTTGACCCCAATGCAATGCCTAGCAATATAAGATATATGAAAGCATTAGGGACTCGGATTGTTATGATCGAGCATCGAGATATTAATGGTGGTTTTCTCGGCTCAAGAATTTCATATATAAAAGGCTGTATTGCAGAAGATCAGCGATATGTATGGTTGAACCAATATGAAAATCATAAAAATCCCGCTATGCATGCCAATACGACAGCGACAGCTATTACCGATACATTTGATAAAATTGATTATTTGTTTATTGGTGCTGGTACAACGGGCACCCTGATGGGGTGTTTGCAGCATTTCGCTACGCTCAGTCCAGATACTCGGATCATTGCTGTCGATAGTATCGGCTCGGTCACCTTTGGGGTGCCGCCTGGGCGGCGAGTTATTCCTGGGTTAGGCTCTAGCCACCGTCCTGGAATATATCAACCTGCGGGTATTTATGCCTTTGAGCTAATACCAGAAGCAGAAGCTGTGATGACCTGCCGTCAGCTGGCTCGGCGCTATGGTTTGTTGGCGGGAGGATCTACCGGGACGGTCATGTCGGCATTATATAAATGGCATACTCGTATTGAACCAGGATCAACCGTAGTGGCTATTTCTCCTGATTTTGGCGAGCGATACCTGGATACTATTTATAATGATGAATGGGTTAATGAATCCTTTGAACTAGTGACTATAAAATAACACCTTTATTAAGATGGAATATTTATGTTTAGTTTTAATGTTGTTACAGGATGTACGATTAAAACACTGCTTTGTGCAGACCCGCGTAGTGTTATTGAATGTGTAAAGGCTGCTTATATCGACCATCATTATGGTAAGACCATTAACCCTGATAGTTATTTTTTACGATTTCCTGATAATCCAGATAACCGTATTATTGCCTTGCCTGCGGCAATTAATGCGGAAGAGAAAGTATCAGGTTTAAAATGGATATCTAGTTTTCCAGCCAATATTCAAAGTGGTATTCCACGAGCCTCCGCTGTACTGATATTAAACGATCATGAAACGGGCTATCCATTTGCCTGTTTAGAAGCATCTCTCATCAGTGCTGCTCGCACAGCAGCGTCTGCGGTGTTAGGTGCATATTGGTTGAATGGCCAATCAAAACGAGTTGGTTCTATTGCCTTTATCGGGGCAGGAGTCATTGCCAGAAATATTGCAGATATGTTCATTGCGGATGATTGGAGCCCCAACGAGATCCTTTTTTATGACCAAGACCCCGCTTATGGGGTGGCATTACAGCAGCATGTTGGCGAGAAGCTATCTGGTAAGAAAACCATCGCCAATGAGCTGGAGCAGGTCTTACATGCCGATATTCTGGTTTTCGCTACCAGTGCCGGCACCCCGTACGTGCCAGCTTCTACTGAGCTGGCGCCAGGTCAAATCGTGCTCAATATCTCGCTACGTGATGTGGCCCCCGAGCTTATTTTTCAGGCTTGGAACTTGTTTGATGATGTTGAGCATTGCTTAAAAGCCAATACCAGCCCCCATCTGGCCGAGCAGCGTTGCGGTGATCGCCACTTTGTTCATGGCACCTTAGCTGAATTGATGTTGGGGCATATTACGCCGGATAAGAGCAAACCCAGTATCTACTCGCCTTTTGGTATGGGCATGCTGGATCTGGCATTAGGTAAGCAACTTCACGACCAAGCCGTCGCAAAGGGTTTAGCTCTCGCTATTCCTCAGTTTTTCGGAGAAACAAAAAGATGGTAACGAACAAGCTAACAGTGGCTATTGTTGGGCTGGGTTCGCGTGGCCTCTCTTTGTTGGAGCGTTTATTGACGCTAGCGCCGCTGCAGAATGGGCGGCAGCTAGCGATCCATATCTTTGAGCCAAATAAACCAGGGTGTGGTGTGCATGACCCACAGCAGCATGACTATCTGCTGCTCAATACCGTGGCTGAGCAACTCTCGATGTTTCCTAGCCATGCAGCCAATGGCAGCCCTTTTGAGCGGTTAGGGCCGAACCTATATGAGTGGTGTCTGGAGAGAGGAATTCGTATTGCTGTGAATGGGCATCAAGATCAGGTTGCTGGGCGCCTGGTTCTGCCTACGGACTTTTTACCAAGATCACTATTGGGTGGCTATTTGCATTGGTTTTATCAGGAGATCACGGCAAATTTAGCGGACAACATTAGCCTCACTTTGCATCAGGAACGGGCGGTGGCGTTAGATTATGCTGCGGATGCTGCGGTCCTTTATGGCGAGAGCGGCAGCGCGATCCGTGTTGATAAGCTCTTTTTGATGCAAGGTCATACTGGTCAAATGGAGCAGCCTCTTTCGGCACACCACATCGTGAACATTTACCCCATCCCAGCCAGTTTGGCGCCGATAGCCCCTCAAGACGAGGTGGGCCTTGAAGGATTTGGCTTGGCGAGCATGGATGTGCTAGCCGCGCTGTCGACTGGGCGAGGAGGCGTCTTTGTACGCCAAGCAGGCCAACCGGTTGTTTACTTAGCATCAGGCCAAGAACCTAACATCACCCTATTTTCCCGCACCGGCCTCCCGTTTCGAGTTCGACCCGATACAGGGTCGCAACGAGTGCGTCATCGCCCTCTTTTTTTGACAGAGCAGGCCATCGCTAGTTTGCGAGCGCGCAGGAGTATGGGTCAACTGAACCTTGAACAGGATCTGTTGCCGTTACTGCTAGATGAGATGAAAGCAGCCTACTACCTGACCCTCGTCAGCGCGCAGCACGCCCCCTCGGCGGCGGTTTGGCGAAACACACTCACTGCGGCCGTGAGCACTGGCACCTTGGCAGAGAGTTGGAACTTGTTAGAGCGTCTGATGGGCAAGGTAGATCTGGCGGCGTTGTTACTGCGTGCAGTGCCTGCTGCTCATCGAGGGGAGGGGTATAGCGACTGGGTAAAGGCGTTCATTAACGAAGATTTGGCCATGGGGCAGCATGGGCTCGAACACTCCGCCGATAAAGCTGCCCTAGAGGTCTGGCGTGATATGCGGGACAGTCTACGCAGTGTCATCGATTTTGCAGGGCTGGATGACGCTAGTCACCGGGCGTTTTTTCAAGAGTGGGCTCCCCTTATCAATCGCATGGTGGCAGGCCCGCAAAAGGAGCGTTATCAGGACCTGATTGCCTTAATCGAGGCCGGTATTGTCACCTTGGCTGCTCCTGGTACGCGGTTCCAGTGGTCTGCGGACAGTGGCAAATTCCACGCGGATCAGGAGTCAGCAATGTCGCTGCAATGGTTGATCAGTGCACGTCAAAGCAAGAGTCTTCTCAAAGGTAGCAGTGACCGCTTACTGCGTTGCTTGAGTGACAAGGGCTATCTCTCTGAACATGTCGGATTACGACAAGGGGAGCTGCGTATCGACCAGCATTACCATCCGATCGATGCGCAAGGTGTATCCCTTAAGCGGATCTGGTTGCTCGGCCCCTTGCTAGAGGGAGCCACCTACTACAACCATTATGTTCCCTCAGCAGGCGGCTATTCCAGAGCACTGAGCGAGGCCCAACAACTGGCCAGTGACTGTCTCGACTTGCCACATTGGCTGGCGGCAGTCCAGCACCACCCTCACAGCCACCATTGCGAGTTTCCATCATGATTGCCCTCATTCAGCTATCACCGATCTTATTGGTCATTTCCCTCATCATGGGGCTAAAACGTCCGCCGATACAGGCGGCATTAATGGGCTCGTTGTTAGCCCTGACCCTGTGGGGTAGTGGGCTGGCCGATCCTTTTGTTAGTACGACCTTGGTCAAGGTCATGCAAGATAGTGGGGTGCTCTTTCTGAGTACCGCGAGTGTGATCGCACCAGGTCTCTTGTTTGTCATCTACCTTGAGCGGATCAAAGCCAATCAAGCGCTAGAAGGATGGGTGAGTGGGCTCGGTTGGCGTGGCGCTGCTTTAGGGGTGTTTGTGGTGCTCGGGCTGGCGCCGTTGCTTGAGTCGATGACCGGTTTTGGCGTGTCTCTGATTGCCACAGTCCCGCTCCTACTGGCGCTGTTGGATCGTCACGTTGCGTTACGGATAGCTCTTACGGGGATGTGTATCATGCCCTGGGGAACCTTGGGGTTAGCGACGGTGATCGGTGCGGCGCTAGCTGGCTTGCCTGCTGAGACGCTCGGAGCATGGTCCGCTTGGACCAGTGCCCCAGTGTTTGTCTTAGCCATCAATGTGGCCCTGTGGTTAATGGGACAGCGCCAGCCTCTGGTTTATCTTGCGGCGAGTGCCACCGCTGGGATGTTTGTGCTCTTGCTGCATTTCATCAGCCGCACGGTGGGGCCTGAAATTGCTGGGGTCTGTGCAGGGGGAAGCGTATTACTGGTTGGCCTGTTGTGGGCGCGCGTGAAACAGCGGGCGCGGCTTCAGTTCCCTTATCAGGCGTGGCCCTATCTCGCGTTGTTGGCGGCGATTTTACTGCTTAAGGGACTAAATAGCCTGTTTGGTATTGCCGATCTACTGGTGATCCAAGGTAGCCAAGTTAGCTGGAAACCCCTTGCTTCTCCCGGGATTGCATTACTTGGTGTGCTGCTACTGCTGGTTGCACGGGAAGGTGGTCAGCAGCTAGGTAATGCGTGGTGGCTGCGTGCTAAACGCCCCTTACTAACGATCCTGTTCTTTCTTTTTATGTCACAAGTCTTGGTCAAGGCCGGATTTCTGACTCGAATTACGCTGGGCTTAAGTGAGCTTGATCTCAGTGTGCTGAGCCCGCTGATCGCGCTATTTGGCGGGTTATCAGGGTTTATCACGGGTTCTAATGTGGGCGGCAATGCCATCGTGATGCCATCAGTGGCGCATTTGCCACTGTCGGAACCACTCCTGCCGATTATGGCGGCGATCCAAAACAGCGCTGCGGGTCATGCGGCATTGGGTTCTTTACCCATGATCGCCTTACTGATCAGTTTGGCGAAGGGGACGCCGGAGGAAGAGCAGCGGTTAGTCCGTTTTGGTTTTGGGTTAGTGATCGCCAACACCTTATTGGTGGCTACCATTGGCACTTTGCTGGCCACTGTGATCACCGTGGGAGGATGAGATGTCACCCTTTACAACCCTGCTAGCCATGCCGGATCAGTTTGAACAGTTGTTCCGTCAGGTGCCAAGCGATTATCTGGATTGGGAGCCCGCCAATTGGGCGGGCATTCCCTCAGAGCGTTTCAGTGCGCGGGGGCACCTCTGCCATTTGGTGGATATCGAGACGCTGGGCTATCAAGAGCGGTTTCGGCGCACATTAGCGGAAACGAGGCCCGTGCTCGCCTCGTTGGATGGTTATCAGCTGGCGATAGATCATCACTATCAACAGCGCGATCCCACCTTGGCGCTGGCGGCGTTTCGCGCTGCTCGTCAGCAGACGGTTGACCTCTTGAGCTCACTCCCTGCCACCGCTTGGCCACGACGAGCCGGTTACGGCAGTTATGGTGAGGTGAGTTTAGATGGCTTGGTGCGGCTGCTCATTAGCCATGACTATCAGCATCTTGCGGGTATGCAGTGGCTGATTATGCGGTTAAACGCAGACACGCCTCTTGCTCTTGCGCTTGGCTGAAACCGTTCATTGCCCAGACGGCAAAGGCGGTGACTTGGGTTGACACTCCATCAAGGGGATAGATGAGCCGTTTCAGCGGTTGGGTGAGCTAGACCGCATGGCCTGTTCGTTGCTCTGGCCCTGCCAAGGGATGCCGCGGGATCATGCACTGTCTGCGTGCGCAAGCAGCATAACAAGATCAAGCCAGCTCGTGCTGGCTTGATTTTTTGCTCAATGGGCTATGACTGCGTCATGGTCAAGCCATTGCTGTCGGCTCCCAATACCAGCTTCTTGGCCGGAGTGATACGACCACTGAGTAGCGCCTGTGCCAGCGGGTTTTCTACTTTCTGCTGGATGGCGCGCTTGAGGGGACGCGCCCCGTAGACGGGGTCGAACCCGGCGTGCACCAGTTTGTTGAGCAGCGCTTCGCTTACCTCTACCTGATAGCCCTGAGCTTCCAGTCGGCCCATCAGACTCTTGAGTTGAATGTGAGCGATGGACTTAATGTGCTCTTCACCGAGGGGGTGGAACACCACGGTCTCATCGATGCGGTTGATAAATTCCGGCCGGAAGCTGCGGGTCAGCACCTCCATCAGCATGGCTTTCATCTCGTCGTAATCCTTCTCGGCGTGATGCTCCTGAATCAGATCCGAGCCGAGGTTGGAGGTCATGATCACCACCGAGTTACGAAAATCGACGGTGCGGCCCTGACCATCAGTCAGGCGGCCATCATCGAGCACCTGCAGCAGGATGTTGAACACATCCGGGTGGGCCTTCTCCACTTCGTCCAGCAGGATCACCGAGTAGGGACGACGGCGTACCGCCTCGGTCAGATAACCGCCCTCTTCATAACCCACATAGCCCGGAGGCGCCCCCACCAGCCGGGCTACGCTGTGTTTCTCCATGAACTCGGACATGTCGATCCGTACCATAGCATCTTGGCTATCGAACAGAAATTCGGCCAGCGCCTTGCACAGCTCGGTCTTGCCCACCCCAGTGGGCCCCAAAAATAGGAAGGAGCCGATGGGGCGCTGTGGGTCAGAAAGGCCCGCCCGAGAGCGGCGAATGGCGTTGGAGACTGCATCGACAGCCTCTTCTTGGCCGATCACTTTGCTGTGTAACTGCTCTTCCATTCGTAGCAGTTTCTCCCGTTCCCCTTCCAACATGCGGGCGACGGGGATGCCGGTCCAGCGGGCCAAGACGTCGGCAATCTCCACATCTGTGACGCGGTTGCGCAGTAAACTGCTTCCCTGCATCTCCGCCTGAGTAGCCAGATCGAGTTGCTTCTCTAGCTCGGGGATCCGGCCATATTGCAACTCGGACATGCGCCCCAAGTCGCCAGCTCGGCGGGCGACATCGAGATCTTGGCGGGCCTGCTCCAATATCGCTTTAATATGCTGGGTGCCGGCGAGGGCCGCTTTCTCGGCTTTCCACACCTCTTCTAGCTCGTTGTATTCCCTGTCTTTTTCGCCAAGTTCCTGATTAATCAGCTCCAGTCGTTTGCGACTAGCGTCATCGTTCTCTTTCATCAGCGCCTGTTGTTCCAGCTTGAGCTGGATGATGCGCCGCTCGAGGCGATCGAGCGCTTCGGGCTTGGAGTCGATCTGCAACCGGATGCTGGCTGCCGCCTCGTCGATCAGGTCGATCGCTTTATCGGGTAATTGCCGATCGCTGATATAGCGATGGGAGAGCTGAGCGGCGGCCACGATGGCGGGGTCAGTGATCTGCACATGGTGGTGCAGCTCATAACGCTCTTTCAAACCGCGCAGGATGGCGATGGTGTCCTCGACTGTCGGCTCTTCCACCAGCACCTTCTGGAAACGGCGCTCCAGCGCGGCATCTTTTTCGATGTACTGACGGTACTCATCGAGGGTGGTGGCACCGACGCAGTGCAGGTCGCCACGGGCCAGCGCAGGTTTCAGCATATTGCCCGCGTCCATGGCCCCTTCGCCCTTGCCGGCACCGACCATGGTGTGCAGCTCGTCGATAAAGAGGATGACGTTGCCCTCCTCCTTGGCCAGATCATTGAGTACCGCTTTGAGCCGCTCTTCAAATTCGCCACGATATTTGGCACCGGCCACCAGTGCCCCCATGTCCAGCGACAATACCCGCTTATGCTTGAGCCCTTCCGGCACCTCACCGTTGATGATGCGCTGGGCTAATCCTTCGGCGATGGCGGTTTTGCCGACGCCAGGCGCACCGATCAGCACGGGGTTGTTTTTGGTGCGGCGCTGCAACACTTGAATGGTGCGGCGGATCTCGTCATCACGGCCAATCACGGGGTCAAGTTTGCCCAGCTCCGCCCGTTCGGTCAGGTCGATGGTGTACTTCTCTAATGCCTGCCGATTTTCCTCGGCGTTGGCATCTTCAACCCTTTTGCCGCCGCGCACCTTATTGATGGCAGTCTCTAACTTCTCTTGGGTCAGGCCTTGGGCCCGCAGCAGTTCACCTAAGGTTCCTTTGTCATCGAGTGCGGCCAGCACGAATAGCTCGGAGGAGATGAATTGATCTTTGCGCTGCTGGGCCAGCTTGTCGCAGACGTTAAGCAACCTACCAAGGCTATTGGATAATTGAACATCGCCCTCAACCCCGCTCACCTTGGGCAGCCGATCTAACTCCTCCCCGAGCCGAGAGCGTAACGTGTTGATATCCAATCCGGTCAGTGTCAGCAGTGGCCGAATAGAACCACCATCCTGATTGACGAGGGCAGACATGAGGTGGATAGGTTCGATAAACTGATGGTCACGGCCCAGTGCGAGTGACTGGGCATCGGAAATGGCTATTTGGAATTTGCTGGTCAGGCGATCGAGACGCATGGCACTTCCCCTTCAAGACTGGCGCCGCGGCGCGGCAAACGACATCACTTTCTAAGGTGAAAGATGAGGCTCTCAGCGTCTATTTCAAGGGCTAAGGCTGGTTATTTTCTCCGCAAGGCTGCGGCGGACACCCCACTCTGCTCAGGATGAGCTGATCGTAAGCGGCGTGGGGAGAATCCAGATCTGCACTTAGCGAGTCAGCCAGATGAGGGAGGCCATCCGGCCGGTTTGACCATCACGGCGATAAGAGTAGAACTGCTCACGGTCACTAAAGGTGCAGTATTCACCGCCGTAGACGGCGTTCACCCCCGCGCGGGCCAGCCGCAACCGCGCCAGCTGGTAGATATCCGCCAGCCATTTGCCTTCATTGAGCGAAGGGACGAACGCAGCCGCCGCTTCTGCCTGCTCCACCATAAAGGCCTCGCGCACCTCGCCACCCACTTCAAACGCAGTGGGGCCGATGGCTGGGCCAAGCCAGGCCAGGATCTCGCTAGGCTCGCAGCCCATGGCCGCGATGCTTGCCTCCAACACACCCTCTTTTAGCCCACGCCAGCCAGCATGGGCGGCAGCTACCACCGAGCCTGCGCGATCACAAAAGAGTACCGGCAGGCAGTCGGCAGTCATCACGATGCAGGCTTGTCGCGCTTGATGAGCACATGCCGCATCGGCATCTGGCGCCTGCTCATCATGGTTGCTGAGTGGATGAACGACGGTGCCATGCACCTGATTGAGCCAGTGGAGGGGGCTAGGGATCTGGGCGGCTTGCTGCAAGCGGGTGCGGTTAGTCTCAACCTGACTGAGGGCATCTCCCACGTGGGACCCTAGGTTAAGCCCTGCAAAGGGGCCGATGCTGACGCCGCCGTCTCGAGTCGTTGATAATGCCTTAACGTGGGCAGGGGCTGGCCAATTGGGTTCAATCCATCGCATTACTCACTCCTTCTTTAATCAATCTCTCAAACGTAAACGGGGCTCTTGGCTGTCACCAGTCAAGAGCCCCGTTGTTGCGTGCATACAGTGACGCCCGCGTTGTCGTTATTTCCAGACCAACTCGTCTGGGTTGGCCAAGGTATCAGCCCGCAGCACCTCCATCAGCGCCACCATGTCTGGCGGGGTAGGGGAGTGCCACTGCATCACTTCACCGGTGATGGGGTGAGCCAGTTGCAGCATGGTGGCGTGCAGCGCCTGACGGTTGAAATTGCGCAGCGCCTCAGTCAGCTCCGGCGTTGCATTACGCAGCGGGCGCAGGCGGCCGCCGTAAGCGGGATCGCCTACCAGCGGGTGTTTGATGTGGGCCATGTGGACACGGATCTGGTGGGTTCGGCCGGTTTCAAGACGCAGACGCAGACGGGTGTGGCCACGAAACTTCTCATGCACCCGGTAGTGGGTCACGGAAGGACGACCATTGGGCACCACGGCCATGTGGGTACGCTGGGTCGGGTGCCGGCCGATAGGGGCATCGACAGTGCCACCGGCGGTCATGTGACCGATGGCAATCGCTTCGTACTCACGGGTGATCTGGCGTGCCTGCAACGCTTCCACCAAGTGGGTTTGGGCGGGTACTGTCTTGGCTATCACCATCAGACCGGTGGTGTCTTTATCCAGACGGTGCACGATACCGGCGCGGGGCACCTCGGCAATACCGGGGTAGCGGTGCAGCAGGGCGTTGAGGATGGTGCCATCCGGCGTGCCCGCACCTGGGTGAACCACCAAACCGGCCGGTTTGTCGATCACCAGAATGTGTTCATCTTCATAAACGATGTTGAGCTCGATATCCTGGGCATCCCAGCGAGTATCATCTTCCAGCTCTACATCCACATGCACCTGCTGCCCCGCCAGAATCTTCTCGCGTGGGGTGTTGGCAACCTGACCGTCCAGGGTCACTCTGTCCTGTAAAATCCACTCCTTGATGCGGGTGCGGGAGTAGTCGGGAAACAATTCAGCTAGGGCCTGATCGAGTCGTTGCCCGAATTGGTGATCCTGAAATTCGCCTGTCAGTTCAATATGCTGGCTCATGTATGGTCTCTTGAGCGGGGGGTATCAATTCGAAATAATCCGCGTATTCTAGCTTTTCTTTTAGCTGAGCATAACGGATACTTTGCCAATTTCGTGGAAATGGACTGGATGTTGTTGATGAGAAAGAAGTCTCACCTGCTGATGTCGCTCGCCTTGGTTGCTACCTTGATCACTGGCTGTTCCAGCACCAAACCCAAGGTACCGGACGATCCGCCTGAGGTTCTGTACCAGCAAGCCCGCCTCAAACTTGACGCTGGTAACTATGTTAATGCGATCGAATTACTGGAAGCATTAGACACCCGTTATCCGTTCGGTGCTTACTCTAATCAGGTTCAGCTTGATCTCATTTATGCCTATTACAAGCAAGATGATACGGCGCAGGCAATCGCCAGCATTGATCGTTTTATTCGTCTGAATCCTGCTCATAAGAACATTGACTACGTGTTCTATATCCGTGGCCTGACTAATATGGCGGCCGATTACAATTTCTTCCAAGCTCTGTTTGGCATTGACCGACAAGATAAAGACCCAGGTTATGCGCGTCAGGCTTTCCAAGACTTTAAAACCCTGTTGCAGAATTATCCGAACAGCATGTATGCGGCGGATGCCCGTGCTCGCATGATTGGTCTGAAAAATCGACTGGCTCAATACGACCTGAATGTTGTGCAATATTACGTGAAGCGTGATGCGCTCGTGGCGGCGGCGAATCGTGCCGCAGCAATCGTGGAAACCTATCCCGATACACCACAGGTTGAAACTGCACTGGAGATCATGGTCTCGTCTTACGAGACGCTTAAGATGCCGCTGTTAGCTGAGCATGCGCGTGAGGTGTTAGCTAAAAACTACCCTGACAACCGCCTCAATCGTAGTTAATACATTTACAGTGAAATAGATTAAAAAATGCCAGTCAGCGCAATCTGACTGGCATTTTTGTTTTCACTGACTTGAACGCTAGGTGATGGTGAATGGGTCATCAGGTCAGGCGGAGGCAGTGTGGTGTGTTGTTACCCGGCTTTCTTATCGACTTTATCGACGCTCAGGCCCAGTTTGATTGAGAGTGCTGCGAGCAGTAATAGCGTCATGATCAGGGCAAAGAAATTACTGCCCAGCTCTGGATACTGCACCTTGAGTAAGGACGAGTGACCAAAAATGCCGATCAAAAAGCCGAGCAAGGTGCAGATCGGTGTGTTGCCTAACATCGGATGAACTCGGTAATACTGGAGTAGCTGATAGGCGGCTAAGCCAAATGCAATAATCGGAAAAAAAGAAAAGGGCACTACCGAGTGGCTGAGCAGTGCCACTGATGCATCGGCACAAATGCCAGTGAGCAGTGCCAAGATCAAAGGCTTTTTGGGGATGTGATGTGATTGGCTCATGTCGCAGTTCATCCTATCAGGTCAAGGGTGAGGTTCACGGCGCCTCTGGTTTTGTACCTCGGCACCCATGGCTATCATCCGCAATTGGCGAATGACGCGATGAGACAGCGCGCGCCGCTCTTCATGGGACATATCGAGTGCATCGGCGCCAGCGTGAAAGACGATAGTGACCACGGCTTCCGCCTGAATGTAAGCCTCTTCACGAGGCGCACCGGTGGTCGTTTCAAGGTAATCGGTTAATTCGGCAATAAAGTGTTGGATCTCTCTGGCCACCGCTTGGCGGAAAGCGGCAGAGGTGCCAGATCGTTCTCGTAGTAGCAGTCGGAACACATTGGGATTGTTTTCAACAAACTCCATAAAGGTTTGGACCGAGGTACTGATCACACTGCCGCCTCCTGCAATACGCTGGCGCGCTTGGCGCATCAGCTGGCGCAAGGTGAGGCCCCCTTCATCCACCAAAGTGAGACCGAGTTCTTCCATATCACGAAAGTGACGATAAAACGAAGTCGGAGCGATGCCCGCCTCCCGCGCCACTTCCCGTAAACTCAGATTAGAAAAACTCCGGTTGGCACACAATTGGCTGAATGCAGCATCGATCAATGTACGCCGGGTTTTTTCTTTTTGTTGCGCGCGAATACCCACGAAATCAGTCACCTTCAGCTTATTGAAGCCAAATGATAACCCGAAGGGGCCTCAGGATCAGGTTTGTATCCTACTTTTTTATCATTGACCCTGATGAGATCGCCATGGAAAATGGCTAACAGTTGTTCGCTGAAAGGATGCAAGTCATGATGACTCCCCCCCCCATCATTGTTACCAATGCCTTGTTATTTGCGCTATCAGGGCTGGTCGCATTAGTTGTCGTGCCCTGGTATGGCCTAACCCATGGTTATGATCTGTGGCAGTGGCTCAGTTTTTTGGTGTTGTTCTGTTTTAGCGGTATTTCAATCACCGCAGGTTATCACCGCCTTTGGTCGCATAAAGCGTACAAAGCCCACCCTGCTCTGCAGTGGCTATTTGCGGCTGGTGGAGCACTGGCGCTGCAAAATTCAGCGTTGCATTGGTCATCAGATCACCGCCGTCACCATCGTCATGTCGATGATAATGAACAAGATCCTTATAGTGCGGGGCGAGGATTCTGGTATTCCCATATCGGTTGGATGCTGCGGGAGTATCAAGGGGAGCGCTATCGGGATTACAGCAATGTACGCGATTTGCAAAACAACCCCGTTGTCGCCTTTCAGCATCGCCATTATCTCGTGCTGACACTCGCTGCCAATCTTGGTTTGCCGCTGCTACTGGGAGTTCTGCATGGTGATCTGCTCGGCATGTTACTGCTAGCGGGCGTACTACGGATGGTGATGACCCATCACACCACCTTCTTTATCAACTCACTGGCCCATATCTGGGGTAGCCAGCCGTTTACCGACCGCAACAGTGCCCGAGATAACGGCATTTTAGCGTTCTTTACCTTTGGTGAGGGATACCACAACTTCCATCATCTGTTTGAAAATGACTACCGCAATGGCATCCGCTGGTGGCAGTTTGATCCGACTAAATGGCTGATTAAAGCCGCGGCTTGGTGTGGGCTCGCGCGGGATTTACGGGCCTGCCCTGATGAACGAATCGAGCTCGCGCGCTTGGAAATGCAGTTAAAGCGAGCGCAAGCGCGTCTGCGCAAGCAAGATGATCGCGAGTTGTGGCAAGCGTTGCTCCAGGAAGAGTTCGACAAACTCAGTCAGCAGTTGCAGCACTATTACGCCAGCCGCAAGCGATTGCTGGAACAGCGTAAGCGCACGGCGCTGGCTCACTACGACCGACTCAGATTACAGCTGGAGTACCGTGCGCTGCAGGATGCGTTTATTGCCAGTAAACGCAGTTGGAGCCGCTTACTAGCGGGGATTGCCTGATTCTTTTCTCGTGTTGTTGTTCCGTTGCAGGGCGGTATAGGCGGTTTGGTCCCCGCCATATTGCCCAACACCGCCGCTACTCATCCATAAAAAGCCCAAGAAGTACGTTTAGGTAGCGGTGGCCTAGGGAAGTGAGCTGCCAACTCTCCCCTAAATCCTCTATCAGCTCCTTGCTCTGGGCAATCGTCAGCACCGTCTCTACCCGCTCCAGCGGCAGGCCGGTATAGGCCATGAACTCGGCCTTGGGGGTCGGTTCAAACAGCCGGAAGCGATTCATAAAGTACTCGAGCGGCAGATCATCCGCCGTCACCTGCCATTGCTGGTCCAGATAGGGGCGACCCGGGTCCAGATACCCTTGTGGATGTTTCACCTTGGTAGTGCGCAGAATCTGTTGCTGAGCGAGATCGGTCACCTTACCGTGAGCACCACAGCCAATGCCCAGATAATCGCCAAAGCGCCAGTAGTTGAGGTTATGGCGGCACTGATAGCCCGCTTTGGCGTAAGCCGAAATCTCGTACTGGCGATAACCGCTGGTGGTCAGCATGGCGTGGCCCTGCTCGTAGATATCCCACAAGGTGTCATCTTCCGGCAGTTTGGGTGGCTTGGAGGCAAACGCCGTGTTCGGCTCGATGGTGAGCTGATACCAAGAGAGGTGCGGTGGCGCGCAGTCGATGGCCTGCTGTAGGTCATAAAGCGCATCATCCAGACTCTGATCCGGCAGACCGTGCATCAGATCCAAATTGAAGGTCGGCAGCGCAATGGCGTGGGCCAATGCGGCAGCCTTGCGCGCCTCTTGCGGGCCGTGGATGCGGCCGAGGCGGGTCAGTTTTTCTTGCTGGAAACTCTGTACCCCGATGGAGATACGGTTGATGCCAGCGCGTTGGAAGCCAGCGAACTTGTCGGCCTCGACTGTGCCTGGGTTAGCCTCCATGGTGATCTCGCAATCCGCCGTGAGTGTAATACGGGCTCGTACCCCATCCAGCAAGGCTTGCATCGCTTCGACCGTCAACAGACTGGGAGTGCCACCGCCGATAAAAATCGAGGAGATCGGCCGCCCCTGTACCCACTTCAGGTCTTGTTCCAGATCCTCGAGCAAGGCCGCCACATAGGCAAGGTGGGGCAACTCCCCCTTCTGGGCATGGGAGTTAAAGTCACAGTAAGGGCACTTTTGCACACACCAAGGCACATGAATATAGAGGGAGAGGGGGGGCAATTGCAGCATGGTTATTCCAGTAAGATGGCGGCACGCAGGCCCCATGAACGATGACGATATGGGCTCGGTGCTCAGTGAGCTGCCAGCGCCGCTTTCAGTTTAGCCAGCGCTTGGGCGCGGTGGCTCAGCTGGTTTTTCAGGTCGCTCGGCATCTGGGCTGCGGTGCAGTCGTGATCCGGCACGAAGAACACGGGGTCATAGCCAAAGCCATGCTGGCCACGGGGCTCATCAATGATCATCCCCTCCCAGCTCGCCTGACAAATGATCGGGGTCGGATCGTCGGCGTGACGCATATACACCAACACACACCAGAAGCGGGCCCGCTTGAGCTCTGAAGGTGCCCCTTTCAACTCGCTGAGCAGCTTAGCAATGTTGCTCTGATCGGTGGCGCCTTGGCTCGCAAAACGAGCGGAGTAGACGCCGGGGCGGCCTTGCAGCAGATCGACTTCGAGGCCAGAGTCATCGGCGACGGCGGGCAGGCCGGTGATACGGGCTGCATGGCGGGCCTTAATGATGGCATTTTCGACAAAGGTAGTGCCGGTTTCGTCGGCATCACTGACCGCGAATTCACTTTGCGGGATCACCTCAATCTTCATGTCGGCCAGCATGGTGGCCAACTCCTTCACCTTTTTCGCATTCCCTGTTGCCAGTACCAACCTGTTCATCGTGCACCTCCAGTAAGCATTATTGGCGCATTCTATGCGGGGCAACCTGGGAGTCAAAGCGCCAATTGTCCTAGCGTGGACCAGCCTCTGTGGTCTAGGTGGACCCTGATGGTCACCATCTTTCTTATTAGGAATAACCTAAGTGATTAAATACCATTTCAATTCATTACTATGAGCCAGTAGACTCGCGTCCCTCCTAATTTGTGTTATGCCATGAGGTGACTGATGCCCTTGATTCTACTGTTGGTGCTACTGGTGTTATTCAGTCCACTGGCTATCGATATTTATTTACCGGCTATTCCGCAGATGGCCGAGCTGCTGAGGGCCGATGTGACCCAGATGCAGGGCACCATCACTTGGTTTTTGTTCAGCATGGGGCTGGGCCAATTATTAGTCGGGCCGCTGGCCGATCGCTATGGCCGCAAACCTATCGCGCTAGGCGGCGTGCTGCTTTATGGCCTGAGCGCACTGGGGGCGGGTTTTGCCGCCAGCCTCGGCGAATTGATGCTGGCGCGAGTGCTGCAGGGCTTCGGCGCCTGCGCTACCTCGGTCGCCGCCTTCTCGGTGGTGCGTGACAGTTACGGCCCGAAAAAGAGCGGTCAGATGATCTCCTACCTCAATGGCGCCATCTGCTTTATTCCGGCGCTGGCGCCTCTGCTCGGAGGCTGGCTCACCGCCAAGGCGGGTTGGTCAGCTAACTTCTGGTTTATGGCGGGTTATGCGCTCATCGTCGGCAGCTGGCTGATCTGGCGGATGCCGGAGACCCGGCCAGAGGAGACCCGTAGCGAAGGCGCGCTCATCAGCTGGTCCCGCTACAGCCCGGTGCTGCGCTCCCCCAGCTTCCTGTTCAATGCGTCCCTGTGCATGTTGGCGATGGCGGTGATCCTCGCTTATGTCACGGCTGCTCCGGTGCAGCTGATGGTCAAGCTGGGACTGGACATGAGCGGTTTTAGCCACTGGTTTACCGCCAATGCGGCGCTTAATATTCTGGCCTGTTTCATGGCGCCGCGCTTTATCGCCAAGGTGGGGCCAAGACGTACCCTGCGCCTAGGATTAGTGGTGTTATTACTGGCGGCCATCGCCCTGACGTTGGCGATCCAGGTTCCTCACCCATTGGCGATGATGGGGCCGGTATTTCTCTCCAGCATTGGCTTTGCCATGATTTTGGGCGCTGCCGCTGGGATGGCGTTAGCGCCTTTTGGCCACTGTGCCGGTACTGCCGCCGCCCTGCTTGGCCTGTTTCAGATGAGCGGCGCAGGCGCCTTGGTTGGCCTGACCGGTGCCCTGATGCACGACCCGCTCAGCCAGCTGGCGTTGCATATGTGGCTGCTGCTGCCACCGCTGGTGATGCTGATGACCCGCCGCGGACGCCGCTTGTGTTGGCAATAAATCCTATGCTCTGATGGGCCACACTCAGGGGGCCATCGGCCCCTTTCTCGTTTATATCGTCTTCACAGCGTATGGCCTTGGGCAGATCGCCTGCGATGGCAACCTCATTCACTTGATGTCAGCGGAGAACTCCCGATGCGCCACACTCTCAATGCAGCCCTGGTGGGCTATGGCTTTGCAGGCAAGACCTTCCATGCCCCCTTCCTCTCCACCACGCCGGGCTTGTCCCTCAGTTGGGTGGTGAGCCGCGATGCCGCCAAGGTGCAGGCCGATCTGCCCGGCTGCCGAGTTGGCTCGCTGGAACAGGTGCTGAGCGATGACAGCGTCGATCTGCTGGTGATTGCCACCCCCAACGATACCCATGCCCCCCTCGCTCGCCAAGCGCTGTTGGCCGGCAAACATGTGGTGATCGACAAGCCGTTTGCGCTGGATCTGGCCGAGGCGCAAGCACTGGTCGAGCTGGCCGAAAAACAGCAGCGATTGCTCAGCATCTTCCACAACCGCCGCTGGGATGGGGATTTTCTCACCGTACGCCGCCTGTTGGCAGCAGGAGCGATGGGGCAGATCGCCCAGTTCGAGTCGCATTTCGATCGCTATCGCCCCGAGGTGCGCCAGCGTTGGCGCGAAGCCGGTGGCCCAGGTTCCGGCCTCTGGTTCGATCTCGGCCCTCACCTGCTGGATCAAGCGTTGCAGCTGTTCGGCCAGCCGGATTGGCTGCAAGCCGATCTGGCCGAGCAGCGCCCCGGCGCACTGGCGGACGACTACTTCCACGTGGTGCTGGGTTACGGTGCTCTGCGGGTTATTCTGCATGGCAGCTGTCTGGTCTCGGTCACCATGCCGCGTTTCATCGTCCACGGCAGCCAAGGCTCGTTCGTGAAATTCGGTATGGATGGGCAGGAAGATCAGCTCAAACTGGGCAAGCGGCCACCGGCAGCGGATTGGGGCGTGGATGGCGAGCCCGGTCAGCTCAGCCGCATGGTCGATGGTCAGTTGCAGCAGCAGAGCGTAGTGGGTGAGGCGGGGGATTATGGCGCCTACTATCGCGGTGTCTGCGCCGCCATCAAGGGGGAAGGGAGTAACCCTGTGCCAGCGAGTGAAGCGTTGGCGGTCATGGCGCTACTGGATCTGGCCCGTGAGAGTCATCAGCAAGGGGCACGGCTGGCTTGTCAAAAGCTGTCTTAGTGATCGCCGCGAAGTACGGGATAAATGGCCTAGCGCAATAACGGTGAATGAGCTGTCGATGGGATTTTTTTAGCGTTTTATATTTAAATAAAACGTTATTTTTGTTTTTTAACCCGTAAATCGGCTTTCTGGTAGATATTGCGTCCGATGCACACTGGCATCGTCACTAAGATAATTATTTTCATCGGTCACCTCATCAGGCTATATTGCGCACGCGCTTGAGCTCCTAGTGGCTATTTTACTGGCTAGCAGCAGACGCATCAGGGTGGTTACTTCAACCATCTCTCTATTTTTATGTGAGGGCATGTTCATGAACAAGTTACTGGTTGCCGGCATCCTAGGCTTGATGTTGACCGCATGTGGTCAAAAAGAAGAGCAAGTCGCTGAGCCAGCAGCACCGGCTGCAGAAGCGGCGGCCGCGGTTGAGAAAGCCGCAACTGACGTGTCTGCGACTGTTGAAAAAGCGGCGACTGACACCGCTGAGAAAGTTGAAGCTGCCGTGAAAGACACCACCGCTAAATAAGCAAATGGGTTGGTAAACACGGGCCTGAGGATAACGTCAGGCCCGTTTTTTTATCTGTCGATCAGGGGGCCGGATTGATCAGCGAGGTGAGGATGTGATCCTCCCAGCGACCATTGATCAGCAGGTACTCCCGTGCATATCCCTCCCGCTCGAAACCAAGCCGTGCCAGAAGAACGCCGCTGCGTCGGTTAGTTGGCATGTAGCAGGCCATGATGCGATGCAGGCCCCGTTCGTGAAATAGATAGTTGATGACAGCAGTGAGAATCTCCTGCATCAGCCCTTGTCCTTGATAGTGCTGATCAACGGCATAACCTAGATGGCACGCTTTGAAGATCCCCATCATGATATTGCTGGCGTTGCAGATGGCGATCACCTGCTCGCCAGCGGGATCAAGTGCTACCAGATTGATTCCGGTGCCATTGAAACATTGGCTGTAACTATCCTGCAGCCGACCATGCCAGTACGGGAGCGTGTAAAAATACGCGTCCCGCAGTGGCTCCCAAGGGGTGAGATGAGCACGGTTGCGCTGATAAAAATCGAGTATCAACCCTGCTTTGTCGGGGGTCAGTAACGTAAGGTGGGCTCTGGGAGTCTTAATATAGGGAAGTGTCATCAGGGGTCCCTCTGTCTTAGCCACTCATCGCGCAGTAGGCTGTAGTGGGCATGGTCCACAATCCGCGCACCCAGCCGCCCCGCCCGTCGAGTTACCCCCTCCTGCTGCATCCCGAGCCGTTCGCACACTGCTCTGCTGGGCTCATTATCGATGGCGACGCTGATCTCCACCTTTTCCATGCCCATCTCCTCAAAAGCGTGATGGATCAGGGCTTGGCAGGCGCGGGTAATGATGCCATGGCCCTGCCAGCGCTCGGCTAACCAGTATCCCATCGTCACTTTACTAAGGGCCTGATCGATCTGGTTATAGCTAATCATGCCAACCAACTCCCCTTGATATTCGATGGCGGTGGTGAGCCCTTCACCACGAGCAAACTGTTCAATGGCGTGGCGAATAAACGCAACATAATCTGCTGGTTGTTGGATCATCGTTGGCCAAGCTAGCCATTGGCAGAGGTATTCACGATTGTTTTGGCAAAGCGCAAATAACTCGCTAGCCATATCCGGTTGCAAGAAAAGCAGTGCCAACTCATCATTCAGTTGCCATGAAAACATAAAAATTCCTTTTAAATCATCAGTTAAATAATAAAAAAGCGAAACCAGAGTGGTGGCTAGCCTACTCTGTATTGCGTCCTACGCCAGCCGGTAATCGCATCTTATCCCCCCCGATTTATCGCTCTCTCTGAAGAGATAGCGACCGTCGTTTAACCCGATAATCTGCCAAAAATAAACAGCGTATGGCTCTTTTTTTGGCTGCTCAGCATAAACGGCTACCGATTTATGCTGCCCTGTTAAATATGACAGGCTGAGTTTTTTATGAGTCTCGATAGCTTGAAGAGGTCCGACCAATCGTCGGTATGTTCACTCATCGATTTAAGGAAAGAAAAGATGAATAAAGTCTATCTGGCCATCACATTAGCTTGCTGGGGCAGTGCGGCATTGGCCGCGCAAGAGGTCGAGATCACTCAAGCTGACGGTATTAAGGCACGCGCGGGGATTGCGGCAGCCACCTTACTCGTAGGGGAAGGTGAATTTCGCCAGGTTCGGATAGTCAAGCTGCCCAACGGCAAGCAGCGGGTACGTTATGAACAGACCTGGAACGGTATTCCGGTGATGGGGCAGGTGTTGGTGGCAGAACAAAGCGCCAATGGGCAAGTGCAGCAGGCGAAGGGGCGTATGCTGCGGCAAATTGAGCAGGATGTTGCCAGTCCGACAGCTACCCTTTCCCCTCAGGAGGCCACTAGCAAAGCCAAAGTGGGAGCCAAGGGTAACAACGAGCAGACCAAGCTCTATGTGATGCAAGATGAGAGTGGGCAGGCTCGCTTGGTCTATCAGGTCTCTTTCGTTGCCGAGGGTGGTAAACCAAGCCGTCCCTTCGTGATTCTCGATGCCCAGACTGGCGAAGAGATCAAACGCTGGGAAGGGATAAATCATAAAGATGCGATAGGCCCAGGCGGTAATATCAAGACCGGAAAATACGTTTATGGCACCGACTTTGGCCCGCTGGTCGTCGATGATACTTGCCGGATGACCAGCACTAACGTCGACACCATTAACCTTAACAACGCTACCTCGGGCGGTTCAATCCACCAGTTCACCTGTCCAGAGAACACGGTCAAAGCGATCAACGGCGCCTACTCACCGCTCAATGATGCCCACTATTTTGGTAACGTAGTCTTCAACATGTACCGCGAGTGGTACAACACCGCACCGCTCAGCTTTAAGCTCAAGATGCGGGTACACTATGGCAAGAGTTACGAGAACGCCTTTTGGGATGGCAGCCAGATGACGTTCGGTGACGGTGCCACCACCTTCTATCCCTTGGTTAGTCTGGATGTCGCCGCCCATGAGGTGAGCCATGGCTTCACCGAACAGAACTCGGGGTTAGTCTATGCCGGTCAGTCTGGTGGGATTAATGAAGCGTTCTCCGACATGGCGGGGGAGGCGGCGGAGTTCTACATGAAGGGCAGCAACGACTGGCTGGTCGGTGCCCAGATCTTCAAGGGCAACGGATCGCTGCGCTACTTTGAAGACCCTACCCGAGATGGCAACTCTATTGGCCATGCGGCGGATTATAAAGAGGGGATGGATGTTCATCACAGCTCCGGGGTTTACAATCGCGCGTTCTACCTGCTCGCCACCACCAGTGGTTGGAACACCCGTAAAGCATTTGAGGTCTTCGTGCTTGCGAATCGTCTTTACTGGGGGGCGAATACTGACTATCAGCAAGGGGCCTGTGGCGTCAGCAAAGCGACAGCGGATCTCGGTTATAGCCAAGCCGATGTTACGCGGGCTTTCCAGACGGTCGGTGTCGATGCCACGTGCGGTACTACCACCCCACCGCCTAGCGATAATGTCTTACAAAATGGCGTACCCGTTAGCGGCCTTTCCGGCACCAAAGGGGGCAAGCTTAATTACACCCTGACCGTGCCAGCAGGGACTACCCAACTGCAAGTGAGCAGTAGTGGTGGCACGGGGGATGCAGATCTCTACGTCCGTTTTGGCACTGCCCCCACCAGTAGCAGTTATGATTGCCGCCCCTTTAAAGCGGGTAACAATGAAACCTGTACGTTAAGCAATCCCAAGGCTGGCACTTGGTATGTACAGCTCTCCGGCTACACGGCATTTAGTGGCATCACGCTTAAGGCCAGCTACTGATCTCTAGGTATGGATCTAGCTAGTGGGGGTAACAGAGCTAACTGCGGCTAGCGATGGTCTCGGTATGTAATACCTGCCAATGTACAGAGGGGCCAATGGCCCCTCTGTACATAAAACGTTCAATTTATGCGGTATTACATAGCTGCGTTAGGATCACGAACGTTCGAGTTGTTGCGTTGAGACATCTCGCGGTTATAGCGGTCCCGATATTTCTGATCCAGCAGATCGCATTTGGGTTGTGACTCGAGGTTTATCTGCCCGGTATTGATGCAGTTTTTTTGCCACCATTCGACTTCTTGCTGCGCAGACATCAGCCCTGAATTGCTGTTATCGGGAGCTAGCGGACTGCCATCACTGTTTTGGGGATCGGCAAGCACCACGCCGTGCGCCAATACGAGAGAAAGTAATAGACCAATTTTTTTCATTATGACCTCGACCTGTCGAGAATGTATCTGAGTGTGGGAAGGGCAGGACTTATCCTCTGCCAGCAGAGTAGTATCCGTCCAAATCAAGCCATCATAAGGCATCTATGCGGGGGTGACTAGCCAACTCGTTAGCGAGCCGTCGCGGGCAGTCGCAGTGCGAACAGGGGTGGCGTAGCGCCTGTTTTCCTTGCTCAGGAAGAGAGGGGCCGGCGGCCCCAGTGGGATAACAGACAGTGTTCAGTTCTTCTTACTTTTATCTCTCTTATCTTGTGCTTTGTGTTTGTTATGCCCCTTGCCTGGGTTGTGCTCCCCATGCACGCTGCGGTTATAGTGCTCTCGGTATTTGCTTTCAACCTTATCGCAATTGAGTTGGATCCGGTTATCACCGAATCCTACGTCAAGGCAGTTGCTCTGCCACCAGTCGTACTCTTTTTGATCCCAGTTAATATCTAGTTTGATGTCATCACGAGAGCGGTTCTCGTCATCGTGGTGTTTCGGGGCAGCAAACGCTACGCCATGAGCCAGTATCAGCATCAATAGCAGAGAAGTTCTGTTCATCATCACCTCGGTGTTGGGGGAGCTACCTGAAGTTTAGGGGGAAAGCGCTAAGTCGTTGTTGAAGGTGTGTGATCCAGCCAGAGCAGCTCCTCATAAGGCTGCTGTGCGAGAGACGCAAGCCGACTGGCCAGATCGCCGACATGGATCTCCAAACGGTGGCCGTCAGGATCTTGCAGATAAAGAGAATCCCCTTCGCTGCGGTTGTGTTTCCACTCGGTGACACCGGCTCGGCGCAGCCGCTCACAGAAGTGGGCAAATTGTTCGGGCGCAATGGTGAAGGCCACATGGCTATAGTCTTGAGCCGGTTGTGGTATGTCACAGGAGAGACAGAGCCACACTTCGCCGAGCGTCAGGTAGGCACCGCCTGCCCAGCGCACTCGCGGGCGCGCTCCCAGCAGGTCAACATAGAATGCCAGACTACGATCGAGATCCCCAGTGGTCAGGGTCAGATGATTCAGGCCGGTTAGCATTTTTGCTCTCCTTATCTCATCCCTAGTGAGTGAGCACCATCATCAGGCTAAAGAATGCCGCCAGTCCGCCGCCGATGCCAATAATCCAATAAAAGCCTTTTGCTCCCTGTTTGATTGGAATACGAAAGTAAAGCAAACAGGCCCACCATCCCAACGCCAGTAACAGAGGAATAAGAAACATTCGAGCCATGATGCCCTCGCTGTTATTCTGTGGATCTTATATCAATCAACAGGATGGATTGTGTGATGACGCAGCTACAGATTACCGCATTCGGTGGCCTCTCGGTACTTCAGCTTGCCCCTTTGCTCGATAAGATGCCAGCCGAGGGCGAGGTCAGAGTGCGAGTCTGTTTTGCGGGGGTCAATCCGATCGATGCCAAGACTCGTGCGGGGTTAAGCTGGGCGGCAAGTCAGCATAAAGATGCGTTACCTTGGACCCCCGGTTTTGATGCGGCGGGCGTGGTTGAGCAAATTGGTCCCGGTGTTACCGCACTGCAGAAGGGGGACAGGGTGTGCGGTATGATTGGGGTGCCACTGCGAGGGGGTTGTTATGCCGAGTCGGTAATAGCCAGCGAACAGGAGCTGGTCAAGCTTGATGGAGTCGATCTCCGGCAGGGAGCCGCGTTGCCGCTAGCGGGGCTGACCGCGTGGCAGGGGCTGTTTGAACAAGGGGCGCTCCAGGCGGGGCAACGGGTGCTGATTTTGGCGGGGGCAGGTGGTGTCGGCCATCTAGCGGTGCAGTTTGCTCATCGTGCTGGTGCCGAGGTGGCGACTACCGCTAGCCATGACAATCATGGGTTCCTGCAACGCCTCGGGGCGGACTTAGTGGTCGATTATCATCAGGCTGATTGGGTTGCCCAGATTGGACAGGTCGATCTGGTGCTGGATCTGATGGGCGGCGCCAGTGCTCAAGCGGCACTGGCTTGCGTCAAACCCAATGGTCGGCTGGTGACGGTGCCCACTATTACTGCCCAGCAGATAAAGGATGCGGGAGCTGCGGCCGATGTTAATGTCGTTGGGATGCTGGTTCATCCCGATCGTCAACAATTGGCTCAGATGCTAGCACTGCTACGCCAAGGAGAAGTGCACACTACCGTTTCTGGCGAATTTGCTTTGGCTGACGGGGCCTTGGCCCATCAATCCATTGAGGCGGGTCATGTGCGTGGCAAAATACTGCTACGCATGCCTGCGGCTGACCTAGTGGGCGCATGAGCCATGGGTGATGCCCTGCGAGCGAGCATGAGTGGAAGGAACGACGTGCTGAGGGATGCGGTGACGCTCTCCCCCTACCGCAAGGTGTGCTGGTGATGAACGCACTGATGGAGATGAGCCTCGGCTGGTTATTTGTGAGTGCATTTACCTCGGCGACCCTGCTGCCTGGTAGTTCGGAGGTGTTGCTGGCTGCCATGACGGGGAAAGGCGAATGGAGCATGGCCAGCTTGCTTTTTTGGGCCACCTTGGGGAATACCCTCGGTTCTATGACCACTTGGTGGCTGGGTTGGCTTGCTACTTTCAAGAAAAAACCGGAGGATTTTCAAAGCCGAGGGGAACAAAAAGCCTTAGGTTGGCTCAAACAACACGGTCACTGGTGTCTGCTGCTTGCTTGGACACCGGTGTTGGGCGATGGTCTTTGTCTACTGGCCGGCTGGCTACGCCTCTCGTTCTGGCGTTCTCTGATCCTGATTGGGCTTGGCAAGTTATTGCGTTATGCCCTGATATTTCTCTTGGCCAGCCAGATTTTTTAGCTCTTTTTCGTGACGCACGAGGTTAGCGTGAACAAATTGATTCCATTAAGTATGTTGCTGGGGTTTACCCTGCCGGTGTTGGCTGCCCCGACGCTGGTGGCGGAGCAGCTGAAAGAGGAGGGCAAACTCGCCATCCCTTATCAGCTCTACAAGTTAGATAACGGTCTGACGGTGATCCTTGCCCCCGATCGCACAGATCCGCTGGTTCACCTTGATGTCACTTATCACGTTGGATCATCGCGCGAGACGGTTGGCAAATCGGGCTTTGCTCATTTCTTTGAACACATGATGTTCCAAGGCTCGAAACATGTCGGTGATCAGGAGCATATGCGGATCATCAACGAAGCTGGTGGTGATATGAATGGCACCACCAACAAGGATCGGACCAACTACTACGAAACTGTGCCAGCTAATCAGCTGGAAAAAGTGTTGTGGCTAGAGGCGGACCGGATGGGGTTTTTACTCGATGCGGTAAGCCAGAAAAAATTTGAAATTCAGCGTTCCACGGTCAAGAACGAGCGGGCCCAGCGGGTCGACAATCAGCCTTACGGGCTGGTGAGTGAGAAGGTGGGGGAGGCGCTCTATCCGCGGACTCATCCCTATTCTTGGCAGCCGATCGGCTATGTGGAGGATCTCGATCGGGTTGATGTCAACGATCTCAAGCAGTTCTTCCTGCGTTGGTATGGCCCGAACAATGCGACCCTGACCCTAGGGGGTGACTTCGATACCAAGCAAGCGCTGGCTTGGATTGAACAATACTTCGGCTCCATTCCTCGCGGCCCAGAGGTGGCTGAGCCGACCCCTAAACCGGTCACTCTGCCCGAGACCCGTTATCTGACGTTAGAGGATAAAGTGCACTTACCGCTGCTCTATATCAGTTACCCGACGGTCTCTCTTGGCGATCCACAAGAGCCGGCGCTCGACATGTTTGCCGATGTGCTGGGTGGTTCGGCTAGCTCGATGCTTTACCAGTCGTTGGTAAAGACCGGTAAGGCGATCGATGTAGGGGCATCGCACTACTGTGAAGAGCTAGCCTGTACCTTGACTGTCTATGCCTACCCTAACCCAGCGGTTGATGGCAGCCTCAAGACCCTCAAAGGCGAGGTGGACAAGGTGATTGGTGAGTTTGCCCAGCGCGGCCTCAAGCCTGAGGACCTAGAGAAAGCCATCAGCAGTTATCGTGCTTCCGCCATCTGGGGGCTGGACAGCGTTTCGGGCAAGGTCAGCCAGCTCGCCATGGGTCAGGTATTTGCCAAAGACCCTAACTATGTGTTCAAAACCCTCGATGCGATTAGCAAGGTAACCCCAGCGCAGGTGAAGAGCGCTTACGACACCTTCATTGCTAACAAGTCGGCGGTGGTGATGAGCGTGGTACCCAAGGGCAAGGGAGCATGGCAGGTGGCCAAGCCGAACTTTGTCCCAGCCAAACGGGCGTTGCCAGACTATAGCAAGCACGATGTGGCACTGGTCGAACGGCCAGTTAAGGATACCTTTGATCGTAGCGTGCAGCCCAACATGGGGGGCGCGGTCAGTGTCAATATGCCGGTCATCTGGCACGGCAAGTTGGACCAAGGCATTCAGATCATCGGCACCCAGAATGATGAGATCCCCGCCGTGTCTATCATTATCGCCCTGCCTGGCGGCATGTTAGCCGAAGGAAAAGGCGAGCTTGGCTTGGCCAATTTGACTGCCGCCATGATGGGGCAGGGTTCAGAGCGCCTAACCGAGGCTGATCTCAGTGATGAACTACGCAAATTGGGTTCTAGCGTCAGTGTTTCCAGCGCCCAATACAACACCTTGATCACCATCAGTTCACTGGCCGACAAGTTGCCGCAGACCTTGGCATTAGTGCAGGAGGTTTATCAGCAACCGGGCCTACGTGCGGCAGACTTCGAGCGAGTTAAGGCGCAATTGTTACAGGGCATGCAGCAAAGCCAGCAGCAACCTGAATGGTTGGTGAGCCAAGCGTTTCGGGAGCTGGTGTATGGTAAGCAAAATCGGCTAGGTCAGCCGTCAGATGGGACCGCGACCGACGTGGCTAAGTTGACGCTGGCCGATGTGCGGCGTTTCTATCAGCGTTACTACAGCCCGCACAATGCCAAAGTGGTGGTGGTGGGCGATGTAACCCAATCACAACTGGAAGCGCAGCTTGGCTTCTTAACCCAGTGGCAGGGTAAAGCCCCCACCCTAGGTAGCTTAATGCCGAAGGGGGAGCAGGCTAAACCGGGCATCTATTTGGTCGATAAGCCTGGGGCTCCTCAATCGGTGATCCGTATCGGTCGTCGGGCTATGCCGTTTGATACCATGGGGGATTACTTCACCGCTGGGCTGATGAACTTCAATCTGGGGGGGAATTTCAACAGCCGTATTAATCTCAATCTGCGCGAAGATAAGGGATATACCTACGGCGCCAGTTCCGGTTTTTCGGCCAACCGAGAAGCAGGGACCTTTGCCACCGGCGCCGATGTGCGCAGCGATGCGACCGTGGATGCCATCCGTCAATTTTTACAAGAGCTGGACAATTACCGCACTACGGGCCCCACCCCTGTCGAGCTGGCCTACATGCGTAGCGCTGTCTCTCAGCAGGATGCGATCTCCTACGAAACCCTTGATCAGAAAGCGAGTTTTCTGCTGCAGATGATCATGTATGACTTGCAGCCGGATTATGTCCAGGCCCAGACGCAGCGGATCAAAACGGTCGCTTCGGCAGAGCTCAAAGCCAGCGCCGCCCACTGGTTGGACCCTGCGCAGATGGTGATTGTGGTGGTTGGCGACAAGCAAAAGCTTGAAAAACCCCTGCAGGAGCTTCATCTTCCCATCTATCCGTTGCAGTTGCCGTAAGCGCACTACCATCACGAAATAGCGCCGCCCCCGAGTGGGGCGGCCCCACATTGAGCCGTGTATATGACCACAACTAGCTTGTCACTGACCGAGTTACTGAATGCCCTAGGGACACCGGAGCGGTTGACAGCCCTGAAGGGCATCCGGCGCGGCATCGAACGAGAGTGTCTGCGTATTACCCCAGAAGGACGATTAGCCGACGGCGATCATCCTGCGAGCCTTGGCTCGGCCCTGACCCATGCCAATATCACTACCGATTATTCCGAAAGTTTGTTGGAATTCATCACCCCAGCGACCGACTCCATCGATAGTTTGATGGAGCAGCTTGGCGACATTCATCATCACGTGCTGCAGCATTTGGGCGAAGAGCGTATTTGGCCGCTATCGATGCCCTGTTTTGTGGGAGATGAAGAGAGTATCCGACTGGCCCAATATGGCAGCTCTAATATCGGGCGGATGAAGACTCTTTACCGCCAGGGTCTTAAGAACCGCTACGGCAGCCTGATGCAGGTGATCGCCGGAGTGCATTTTAATTTCTCGATGCCGGATAGTTTTTGGAGCGAATGGCAAGATCTGGTGTGCGAAGGCTGTTGTAGCCAGCGTTTCATCTCCGACAAATACATGGGGCTGATCCGCAACGTTTATCGTTTCGGCTGGCTGGTGCCCTATCTGTTTGGTGCATCCCCTGCCATCTGCGAATCTTTCCTAAAGGGGCGCGATAGCTCGCTGCCCTTCCAGAAAACCGGTAAAGGCACGCTCTATCTGCCTTATGCTACCGCGCTGCGGCTGTCTGATCTGGGTTACACCAATAACGCCCAAGCGGGCCTGAATATCAGCCATAACAGCCTGCCGGCGTATGTCAGTAGCCTGCGCCGCGCGATCAATACCCATCACCCCGAGTTTGCGAAGACCGGGGTTAAGGTCAATGGTGAATATCGTCAGCTCAACGACAACGTGCTGCAGTTAGAAAACGAACTGTACGCGCCAATTCGGCCCAAGCGCACCCCGCGCAGTGGTGAGAAACCGTCTGATGCCTTGGCGCAGCGGGGCATCGAATACATCGAGCTGCGTACTGTAGACGTCAACCCCTTTACGCCGCTGGGAATTGAGGCGGATCAGATCCGTTTCTTTGACCTGTTCTTGGTCTGGTGTCTGCTACGGCCCTCTCCAATGCTCAGTGAAGAGGAGATTGCCCGTAATCGGCGCAACCAGAACAAGGTGGTGTTGGAGGGGCGTCGTCCCGGCCTTGAACTTGAGGACGAGCAGGGCCAGGCCATCGCGCTCAACGCGTTCGGTCTCCGGCTATTTGATGAACTGGATCAAGTGGCTGAACTGCTGGATCGCTGTTGTGGTCGCCATCACTACCGCAAAACATTGGCCGAACACCGAGAGAAACTACATAACCCTGAGTTGACGTTCTCCGCTCGGATGCTCAAAGCACTCTTGGCCAACGGTGACGATAACAGCTGTTTTGGCGATCACTTGGCGACCCGTTACCGCGATGAGTTGTTGGCCGCTGAACTGCAATATTGGGATGAAGCCTATTTCACCGCGGAAGCGCGGGACTCTCTAGTGAAACAGCGGGAGAGGGAACGCAGCGATAGTCTGAGTTTCGACGAGTTTCTTGCTGACTATTTTGGGAGCAGTAAACAGCCGTAAATCAAGGTTTTCGAGCAAGAGGGCGCTCTTCATTGTCCCTCTTACTCGGAAAGCATGTTGGTTCTGGGCTGGTTTGTGAGAGGAAGAGGGCGACAGAAAAACAGAGATAAACCACAAATGCAGGGTATTAGCATTTACAAGCATTATGGATTGGCATTAACAAGGCGAACGTGGAACGAATTGAACTGGCTATGAAGGGTGGTTAGATAGAAGAGTAACGCGGTGGATTTTTTAGAAAAGATGGTGCGAAGAGAGGGACTCGAACCCTCACATCCGTGGGACACTAACACCTGAAGCTAGCGCGTCTACCAATTCCGCCACCTTCGCACACTGGTTTTCAGTCTGGATTTACATGCTGTCTGAATAAAGCATGGTGCGAAGAGAGGGACTCGAACCCTCACACCCGGGGGGCACTAACACCTGAAGCTAGCGCGTCTACCAATTCCGCCACCTTCGCACATTGGGAGTACCAGAGAGATTTACATGTTGCTGGTTCAACACGGCAGTATGGTGCGAAGAGAGGGACTCGAACCCTCACATCCGTGGGACACTAACACCTGAAGCTAGCGCGTCTACCAATTCCGCCACCTTCGCATCACTGCGGTGGGGGATTCTATAGTGTTTTGTCGGAGCGTCAACAGCCAAAGATGACTTTTTTCGCTGTTGACGCTGAAAACAAAGGCTAAGGGGTAAAAAGGTTAGCAATAGCCGTAAACCTGTCTGCTAGCTGCGGCCTAACGCATTCAGATACATCTGTTCGTACTGGATAACAGAGTCAGGCCAGTGAAAGCGCGTCTGCATGGCATGGCGCTGAACCTTGGTAAACTGGGCCTTGTCTTGCAAAAAACAGATCAAGCTGCGGCGCAGGGTATCGAGCAGCGTCGCGGCGGTTGGTTGCTCAAAGCAAAAGCCAGTTGCACGGATAGGGTCGTCATCCCAATCTACCACGGTATCTTTTAACCCTCCCACCGCCCTGACCAGCGGTAAGGTGCCGTAAGCCAAGCTGTACATTTGGTTGAGGCCACAAGGCTCGAATAATGACGGCATCAGGAAGAAATCTGCTCCCGCCTCCACCAGATGAGCCAAGCGGTCGTCGTAGGTGTTGATAAACACTAGCTTGCCTGGATGCAGCTGGGCGGCGGCCTGTAATTGGTTGGCGAGGGCTGGATCGCCAGAACCGACAATGACGACTTGTACTTGGTGGCGCAAAAATGTCGCAAGGATAGGCAGCAGCAGATGCACCCCTTTTTGCTCCGTCAGGCGGCACACCATGCCGTAGATGGGGAGATCGACCACAGGCAGGCCCATTTCCTGTTGCAGGCGTTGCTTGCAAATATGTTTACCTGCGAGGTCATCCACGTGATAAGTCGCAGGCAACAAGTCATCAAATTGGGGGTCCCAGTCTTGATAGTCGCATCCGTTGAGGATGCCGCACAAATCGGCAGCCCGTTGCTGAAAAATGTGTGCCATGCCATGAGCACCGAGATTAGTCAGTAGCTCTTGGGCATAGTTTGGGCTGACCGCATTGATTTTGTCGGCATAAAGCACACCGCATTTAAGCAAGTTAACAGAGCCATAATCGTCGTTGATGCGCTGCTCATAATCGGCAATTTCGGGGATAGCCCAGAACTGTTCTCGGCCAAATATGCCCTGAAAGGCGGCATTGTGGATGCTGATCACACTGCGTGTTTGCTTAAAGAAAGGGTGGTGAGCATAGCGGGTCTTGAGCAGCAGGGGCAGCAGGCCGGTGTGCCAATCGTTACAGTGGGCAATATCGGGGGCAAATCCGAGCTGTTCACAGGCATGTAACGCCGCCGCCGCCAGAAACGCAAAGCGTTCGCCATTATCTGAATACGCCTCGTTGTTTTCTGCGTAGAGTTGGGCTCGTTCAAAATAGGGCGGGTAATCAAGCAGATAAATACATACCCCATCTTGAGTCAGCTGATAAATGCGATAGTTCAGTGCCGGCAAGCCAGGATAGGTCGGTAGGGAGTAGTCACCCAGCAGGGTGGCCTCATCTCGGCGTTTTATGCTCTGGTAAAACGGCAGCATAATTCGGACATCATGGCCGTGCTGGGTCAGATACAGTGGCAGTGCTCGGGCCACATCGGCCAATCCGCCAGTTTTGACAAGCCCCTCAACTTCTGAGGCCACAAACAATATTTTCAATGAGTTAGTATCCAACGCGCGCTCCCTTAGGTACTACAACGATACCGCCTTCGGATACGGTAAATCGCTCTCTGTCGTGGTCTAGATTTTCACCGATTACGGTGCCTGGCGCAATTTCAACATTCTTGTCGATAATGGTGCGATGAATGATGCAGCCTTCGCCAACCTTGACATCGCCAAGCAGAATCGACTCTCGAAGCTGGCTGCCGGGGCCAATGTTGCAGCGAAATCCCAGGATCGACCGTTGAATTTGACTGCCTTGAATGAAACATCCTGCGGAAATTAACGAATGAGCAATGTTCACTTTGTGCTCGTCGCTATCGATAAAGGTGGCGGGAGGCAGAGCGGGGTAGTGGGTATGCAGCGGCCATTTGCGGTTATAAAGGCTGAAAGGAGCCGGTGTGGTAACCAGGTCCATGTGCGCCTGCCAATAGGCATCCAAGGTGCCCACGTCACGCCAGTAAACCCCCGGTTGTTCCCCTGGGATCACATTGCTGCTGTAGTCATAGACATACACTGGCGCTTGTGGGTAGAGACTGGGAATAACATCTTTGCCAAAGTCATGGCTGGAGCTAGGATCGACAGCATCTTGTTTGAGCACTCGGTACAATACCTCGGCAGCAAAGATGTAGTTCCCCATAGACACTAGGGCCAGCTCAGGTGCTCCAGGAATAGGCTTGGGATGGCGGGGTTTTTCCACAAAGCCGATCATGCGTCCTTCATCATCGACCTCAATAACCCCAAAGGCACTGGCTTCCTCAATCGGCATACGCAGTGCTGCGACTGTTAACGCTGCGTTTTTTTGTTTGTGAAAGTTGACCATCTGGCTCACATCCATCTTGTAGATATGATCCGATCCAAAAATACAGACGTGATCGGGCTCTGCTTGTTCGACGAAACTGAGATTTTGATAAATGGCATCAGCGGTGCCCGCATACCAACGTTTTCCCATCCGCATTTGCGCCGGAATCGGGTCGATAAAGCGATCAGTGATCCCGACGATGTTCCAGCCCTTCTTCATATGTAAATAGAGAGATTGGGATTTGAACTGGGTCAGCACATAAATCCGCAGGAAGTCGGCATTGACGAAATTATTGAGTACAAAGTCGATCAACCGATAACTGCCACCGAAAGGGACGGCTGGTTTACTGCGTGTTGTCGTCAGCGGCTGTAAGCGAGTGCCTTCGCCGCCAGCCAAGATCATGGTCAATATGCCTGCCATCTTGCCGCCTCCGTTGGTTCAACCCAGTGCCATTTTGTCACCAAGGCCCCGCACGAAGGCCTAGTGTGAGTACCTTAACGGATCTGTGGTCGGGTGTTCTAGCGGTTTTGAGGCACCCCGAGAGGGGGTTAAAGGCGACTCAGATAAACCTTGAACTTGGCATCGCTACTGACAATCTCGGTCTGTTTGAAGTGGTTTTCTAGGAGCGGTTGGTAGCGTAAAAAGCCATTGGCGACGATGGTGAGGCGACCTTGGGCCCGTAAAAATGCCGGCGCCTGACAGAGGAAGGTTTCCGTGGCGGCATAGAAGGTGTTGAGCCCAGCATGAAAAGGCGGGTTTGAGACAATATGATCAAATGGTTGCGAGAGATCGGAATAAATATCGGATGCGCGCACCGTTGCCGTTAGTCCATTGATCGCTAAGGTGCGACGGCTTGACTCCAGCGCCAGCGCATTGATATCCACCATGGTGACGGCGAGATCGGGATTGCGCTTAGCAAGCACCGAGCCGATGACCCCAGCCCCACAGCCAAAATCGAGCAGCTCACCCGCCATCGGGGGCAGGTTATCAAGTAACATTTTACTCCCGTCATCAAGCTCTTCGGCACTAAAGACACCGGGTAAAGCCAGCACGGTGAGGGACGTGTTGCCAGCGTGGCATTCATATTGGCGCAACCACTCATCTAGCACAAACGGTGCAACCGGTTTGCTCAGTATGCTGTGGTAGAGCGAGCAGCGCCGCGCCGAATCCCGCTTAATGGACTTGTCGCCATAAAGCGCCAGCAGTTTATCGGCGCCATTGATACCACCACGATTTTCCCCTGCCAGAAACAGCTCGGCGCTGGGCTCAAGCAGCGGCGCCATCATGGCCAGCAGATACTGTGCTTCAGCTTTCGCTTTGGGCATGAGTAGCAACAACGCATCAAAGCGAGGGGAGCCCGCCAGTTGATGATCGAACACAACCGCTGCCCCAAGCGCCCTTTGCTGGCGACGGTAGTAGCAGTAGTCAGTGGTAAAAACGGTCAGCGCACTGGTTAAGGTGCCGAGCTGATGCGGATAGTCATCTTCGAGTGCGCCACAGATCAGCAGCCGTTTGCCGACAAAAAAGGCTTGGTTTCGTTGCAACATTTGGCTGACGGCACTGATTGGGCTGCTCATCGGGTTTCTCCACATCATTTTGGCCGGCCATTATACATAGCCGGTTTCGCCTTGACATTTATGCTGTGTTCCCGAAATATGCCCTGACACTATTTTTTCACCAGAGATGATGAAATGCGGTTTAACGGGTTGAAACGAAAGCATAAAAAAAGCCTGATTACTGGGCCTGCCGACGTTCGCGCGTAACCTCTCATCCCTGAGACGATTTAAACCCCGGTTGCGCACATCGTACCGGGGTTTTTATTTGCCATTTACGATCCACCGGAAAGGAGATCCCATGTTTCATGGTTCGATAGTTGCCCTGATCACCCCATTTAGAGCGGGCAAGTTAGATGAAGAAGCGTTACTGCGATTAGTTGAGTGGCATGTTGAGCAAGGCACCCATGGTATTGTGCCGGTCGGCACTACTGGTGAAAGCCCGACCTTGACTCATGATGAGCATTGCCGCGTTGTGGAATTGGTGGTGCAGCAAGTTGCAGGACGTATCCCGGTGATCGCCGGTGCGGGTTCTAACAATCCGGTTGAGGCTATCGAATATACCCTGTATGCAGAGCGAGTGGGGGCAGATGCGACCCTGCATGTAGCTGGTTACTACAACCGCCCTAATCAAGAAGGGCTCTATCACCACTTTAAGGCGCTACACGACGCCACAGCTAAACCCATCATTCTGTACAACATTCCACCCCGTGCAGTCGTCGATTTACAACCTGCCACTATTGCTCGCTTGGCCCAACTGCCCCGAATTGCAGGGGTAAAAGATGCCACTGGTGATTTGGCACGCCCCTTGGCGGAGCGTCAGCTGATCAATAAACCCTTTGCGTGGCTCTCAGGTGAGGATGGCACGGCGGTAGCCTATAACATTGGCGGTGGTCAGGGCTGTATTTCCGTGACGGCTAACGTAGCCCCCAAGTTGGTGGCTGAGGTGCAAAACCTGACGCTGGCTGGTCAGTGGCAAGAGGCCCGTGAGTTACAAGACAAGTTAATCCCGTTGCATCAGGCGATGTTCCTTGAACCCAGTCCCGCCGGAGCTAAGTACGCAACTTCCCTACTCGGTCTGTGCAGTGACGAATGCCGGTTACCGGTCATGCCACTCGCTGAGGCCACCCGCGAACGTATTCGCAGTGCCATGCAGCAGTTGAACCTGCTGTAAGCAAAAACGGGTGAGCTTAGGCTCACCCGTTTTGTTTGTTAGCTCCAAAGGGGATCATTTAGAGGCATGGTGTAGCGTTGCAGTAATGGCGAGCTGTAATGCGATGTAGTTGGGGCAAACCAAGAGCGTCGCCAGTTCATTGGGCCAACTGTGGCTTTCATTTAGATTGGCTTGCAAGTGCGTCAATAGGTTAACCAGTGCTGGCAACCAAGAGACAGCTGGGGAAATAGTGCTGGCACAGTCAGCCACTAACACAATCCCTTGGCACATGGCGTGCAGTGCTTGCTGCTGTAGCGCCAGATCCTGAGGGTGTTCTAGCCACAGCTGTTCGTGATGTTGCCAGTGATGCAACCCTGCGCTGACTCCGGTCAGTTCGGCCAGCGGCTCAGATCCTGTCAATGGGACTAAGCCCAGCGGTTTACCCAGTCCTGCCAGACGATAGCCTCGCTGTGCTTTAGATTGCGCTCCAAGCCTAAGCCCACCTAGCTGTGCAAGTTGTTGTGCCACGGTAAATAGCGCCATGGCATCCCCAGATTTGAGCTCCAGTTCCAACTCGTTGATCTCTGCTCGTCCTTGGCTGCCAATGATGTCTCCTTGATCCCACGCCAGTTCTATCTCGCCACCCGTAACCGCGATACGCCAATAGCGTCGCAGAAAATCGGTGCGAAATTGGGCCTCTAATTGCGGCTGGATACGATCGCGTTCGGTTGTGCTTGGCCAAATGTGATCAGGAAAGGCAGTCAGGTCTGGCAGATCGCCATGAATCGGGGCGTTATATTCTGGCCGAGCATGCAGCCCACCGATCACTTGACCGCGACACTTGATGGTTTGTTCGGCAAATGTATCGCAGCGGCGGATCCGTAATCCCATCTCGAGACGGCGTAAATCTAAGTTCGGTGTATCGAAATAGACGTTACCCAATTGCTGTGATGAATGTTCATTAATTGCAAAAAAATTCAACAGGTTGGATAAATCAACCTCGATATTGCGGGTGACAAAAAATTTTATCTCGATCTCAGTTTGCATAGTTGGTTCGCACTGATTGATTGCGTTAAGGGGCAAGATAGATATGGCGGGGATATAATACCCGCGAGATAGCGACATGAATTGGCGGTTTTATTGAGGGCTTAGTTCGGTTACCATGCGCGCCTCGTAAAATCGTATCGAGTGTTTTTTCACCGACACAGGTTTGACCATGCCAGTAAATACTATATTAGGGCTTTTTGCCAAGTCCCCCATCAAGCCGTTGCAGAAGCATATCATTAAGGTTCACGAGTGTTGTGAGCGGCTAGTCCCTTTCTTTGATGCCATCGCGCAAGACCGTTGGGAAGATGCCGAGCGTATTCGGCAACAGATAGCCCAATTGGAAAAAGAGGCAGATACTCTTAAGCGTGAAATCCGTCTAAAACTCCCTCGCGGTCTGTTTTTACCCGTCGCACGTACCGACTTGTTGGAGTTACTGACCCAGCAAGACAAAATTGCCAATCGCGCTAAGGATATTTCTGGCCGGATGTTGGGTCGGCGCATGGAGTTTCCTGCCGAGATGCGAACCGACTTCATGGCGTATCTGAAGCGTTGCATTGATGCGACCGCTCAAGCCGAAAAAGCGATCGGTGAGCTCGACGAGCTACTCGAAACCGGTTTTAAAGGACGAGAAGTCGAGATGGTCGCCGAGATGATCCATCAACTGGATCTTATCGAAGATGACACTGACACCATGCAGATCGGATTACGCCAGCAGCTACAAGCCGTTGAGCAGAAGTACAACCCGATTGATGTGATGTTCCTCTATAAGATCCTCGAATGGGTAGGTGACCTAGCAGATCAGGCTGAGCGCGTTGGTGCTCGTCTTGAGCTGATGCTGGCTCGTTCGTAATCGACAGACAGGGTACGACTAATGGACATTATCGCGAATTACGGCCCCACACTGGTGCTGGTGGCGGCCTTGTTCGGCTTTTTGATGGCGTGGGGTATTGGTGCTAATGATGTAGCCAATGCCATGGGAACCTCAGTGGGTACCAAATCACTGACCATCCGTCAGGCGATCATCATCGCCATGATTTTTGAGTTTGCTGGCGCCTATTTAGCAGGGGGCGAGGTAACGGCCACGATCCGCAATGGCATTATCGACAGTAATGCCTTTGCCGACACCCCGGACCTGTTAGTGCTTGGCATGATTGCCTCACTGCTTGCCGCGGGTGTCTGGCTCATATTGGCCTCTTATTTTGGCTGGCCGGTATCAACGACCCACTCCATCATCGGTGCCATTGTTGGTTTTGCGGTGGTGAGCATTGGCCCCGAGGCGGTGCAATGGAGCAAGTTTGGTGGCATTGTCGGTTCTTGGATCGTCACCCCCGCTATTTCAGGAGTGATCGCCTACTTCATGTTTATCAGTGTGCAAAAGCTGATTTTTAACACTGACAATCCTCTTAACAATGCCAAACGTTACGTTCCTTTCTACATGTTCTTAACCGCCTTGGTGATTTGTTTGGTCACGATTAAGAAAGGGCTGACTCACGTTGGTCTGCACTTAACCGATGGCGAAGGGATCATGTTGTCAGTTGTCATATCTATTGCGGTAGCGTTTGCAGGGTGGATCTATATTCGTGGCCAGCAATACAACCCACAAGATGACAGCAAGATGCACTTTGCTAACGTGGAGAAAGTGTTCGGCATCTTGATGGTGATCACCGCCTGTGCCATGGCGTTTGCTCATGGGTCTAACGATGTGGCGAATGCCATCGGGCCCCTCTCTGCTGTTGCCTCTATCGTTGCTTCTGGTGGGGAAATCGCCAGCCAGGCATCGATTGCTTGGTGGATCTTGCCACTCGGAGGCATTGGTATCGTGATTGGCTTGGCGACCATGGGTGAGAAAGTGATGGCGACAGTCGGCACGGGGATCACCCATCTCACCCCGAGCCGTGGCTTTGCCGCCCAGCTTGCGACTGCGGCCACGGTGGTGATCGCATCTGGCACTGGGCTGCCAATTTCCACCACTCAAACACTGGTCGGGGCGGTCATGGGGGTTGGTTTAGCCCGTGGCATTGCAGCACTGAATTTGGGTGTACTGCGCAATATCGTTATCTCTTGGGTGATTACCCTACCAGCAGGTGCGATCTTGTCGATTGTGATTTTCTATGTGCTAAGGGCCTATTTCGGTTAGCGCCCAATAGCGTTGGTATTAAAGAATCACTAGGTGGGTATTATGTGAACCTGCTCACCTAATAGCTCTGCTTAAGCACAAACCATATTTGGTTTGTGCTTTTTTATTGCATCAATTTTTGTTATTGGAGGTTTTACCTTGGGTAAAAGAAGGTGGAGGTAAGCTAAATGAAGATACTTAATGAGAAAATATCTTGAGGGAGCATGAGACTGATCGGTAATCCTAATCACCCCGAAGGAGGTGGGCGTTAGTTTAGTGCTTCACCCTAGTGTGCTAAGGTCCTCCTCCTCTCACGCCACAACAAACTGTTGAGGTTACGAGAGAGTGGTGATGTTTAGCCCAACGCCACGGAATATGTTGCTTCATATTTTGCGTTATTATCAGCTAATGCCCCATCTTCAAATAAATTTCGAGTGAAATGCCATCAATTTGTTGTATATCCGAGCAAACAAACGGGTTAGGCAAAAAAGCTCTTGTCATCTTGGCACGCCTCCCTATAATGCGCCCCTACCAGCACGGCACCTAGCGCCACGCTGATGAGCTCGCCTCCTAGTGAACC
>NZ_PGGC01000058.1 GCF_002795305.1 Aeromonas cavernicola | reverse complement strand
CGCTTGCCCTTGAGGGCATCGGGCTTGGCAGCCAGAGCCAGATAGGAAGCCGGACGCACCTCGGAGGCCTTGGGCAGTTGCACCCAGGGCTGCATGCGCCACAGATCGCCACGGGTGTCGGCATCGTCGGCGACCACTACATCCAGCACCTCCAGCAGATCGGCCATGGTGCGGGCATAGGGCACCACCACATCCATGGTCGGAGTCAGCGGCCAGTTGCCGCGCACCGAGATGACGCCACGGGACGGGGTGTAAGCGCACAGACCGTTGTTGGAAGCCGGGCCACGGCCGCTCGACCAGGTTTCTTCGGCCAGACCAAAGGCGGAGAAGCTGGCAGCGGTGGCAGTACCGGCACCGTTGGAGGAGCCGGAGGCAAATGGCGCGGTCAGGTAGTCGGCGTTGTAGGGGCTCTCGGCACGGCCATAGACGCCGCGCTGCATGCCACCATTGGCCATTGGCGGCATATTGGTTTTGCCAAGGCAGATGGCACCGGCGGCGCGCAGGCGCTCAACGGTAAAGGCATCGCGCTGGGCCACCAGATCCTTGAAGGCCGGGCTGCCGGAGGCGGCAGTCAGCCCCTTGACCAGATAGCTGTCTTTGGCGGTGTAGGGGATGCCGTCGAGCGGGCTTAGGGTCTCGCCACGGGCGCGGCGCTCATCGGACGCTTGCGCCTCTTTTAGCGCATCGGGATTGGCGACTACCACGGCGTTGAGTTTGGTGGCAGTCTCGGGGCCGTTGTAGGCCTCGATCCGGGCCAGATAGGCCTTGACCAGTTCGACCGCGGTGGTGTGGCCTGCTTCGAGCGCACCGCGCAGCTCGGCAATGGAAACCTCGGTGACATCTACCATTTTTGGGATCATGGGGATCTCCTGTAAAAGGGTGACGGTGTGCGATGGTGGTCGCCGCATTCAGCATCTTCAACCACCACGCCATCAAGCGATAACACCCCACAGCGTGGGGTGTTGAATACCAACCTCAGCTGGCTTGGAACCGGTTCTTATTTGCCGGAGGGGATCTGCTGGGTGATGCAGTGGATATTGCCACCGCCCAGCAGGATCTCGCGGGCCGGCACGCCGATCACGGTGTGCTGCGGGAAGATCTCTGCCAGAATGTGCTGGGCGTCGCCGTCAGTGGCGGCATCCAGCAGCGGATAGACGATGCGATCGTTAGTGATAAGGAAGTTCACGTAGGAACCGGCCAGACGGCCTGCTGCCTCGCGCGGTACACCGCTGCCACTCTCGACACCGGCAGACTCCTCTTCGGTGCAGAACAGCGGGCCCGGCTGGGGCAGCTTCCACACTTTCAGCTGGCGACCCTTGGCATCGACCGCCGCTTCCAGCACCTTGAGGGCGGCCACGGAGCGGGCGTACTGGGGATCGCTCTGGTCATCAGTCCAGTGCAGGGCTACTTCACCCGGCCGCACGAAGCAGCACATGTTGTCGATGTGGCCGTCGGTTTCGTCCATATAGACGCCTTCATCCAGCCAGATAAAGCTCTTCACCCTCAGATAGTCGCGCAGGTGCGCTTCGATCTGCGCTTTGCTCAGGTGCGGGTTGCGGTTTTCATTGAGCAGGCACTCGGCGCTGGTCAGGCAGGTGCCTTCGCCATCGACGTGGATGGAGCCCCCTTCCAGAATCAGCGGCGCGTCGTAACGAGCCATGCCGTGCTGGGCCAGCATCTGGGCAGCCACTTTTTCGTCCTGATCCCAGGGGGAGTAGAGACCCCCCTTGTGGCCGCCCCAGGCGTTGAAACCCCAATCCACCCCACGGCACTCGCCGGCCGCGTTGGTCACAATGGTGGGGCCGGTGTCGCGGGCCCAGCAGTCATCGCTGTCCATTTCGACCAAGGTGACGTGGGCGGGCATGATGGCGCGAGCCTGCGCCATAAACTGGGCTGGCACCCCCATAAAGACCGGGGTGGCTTGCCCAATGGCATCGGCCACCTTGGCAAAGGTGGCTTGCGCGAAGCGACCGGCTACCCGCCAGTTGTCCGGGCGAAACGGCCAGATCATCCAGACGGCCTGCTGGTGTGCCCACTCTGCGGGCATGGTGAAGCCGTCGGCGGCTGGGGTAGAGTTGATCGTCTTGATGCTCATCGCAATATCCTTGCGGGCCTGTGATGGCGATGCACGCCTCACAGGGCCGGTAAGAGGAGAAAATGGGCGCAGCGTGGCCCGTCAGCTTAGGGTTGGGGGTGTTATTTATTGGCGCCCCGCGTAACAACGAGTGTGGCTCCAGTGTAAGAAGTTGCGCCTACATCCATCAAATGAATAAGATGGATTGCCCCATCAATACAGTGAATAAACCCCGTGAAACTGCACCAGCTCGACCTTAATCTGCTGCTCGCCTTTGATGCCCTGATGACCCAAGGCAGCGTCACCCGCGCCGCCGAGGCACTTTTTATCAGTCAGCCCGCCATGAGCCATTCCCTCAACCGGTTGCGCACCTTTTTTGATGACCCGCTGTTGGTGCGCACCCCGCAGGGGATGCTGCCGACCCCGCGCGCCCAGCGGCTGCATCTCGGGGTGCAGCAGGCGCTGCGGCTGCTGGAGCAGCAGCTGAGCGAAGAGGAGGAGTTTGAGCCGAGCCAGTCGAAGCGTCGCTTCGTGCTCTGCACCACCGATTACGTGGAGTGCGTATTGATCCCGCCGCTTATTCAGCGGCTCAGCCGGCTGGCACCGGGGGTCACCATCGAGATCCGGATCCTGCGCGACACCCTGCCCGAAGCCGAGCTGGCGAGCGGCGAGATCGATTTGGTGCTGGGGTTTGACGAGTACATGCAGGTGCCGGGGTATCTGGGCAAGGAGACCTGGCTCACCGAACCGCTGGCCGGGTTGGTACGCGCCGATCTGCCGATTGCTACCTCCGCCCCCGCTGGGGCCGAAGCTGATCCCACCCAATGGCAGGAGCGCATCACCTTGGCGCAGCTGATCGCCATGCCCCATGTGTTCCACTCGCCCCTTGGCACCTCGGAGGCGAGCCTCGACCGTTATCTGAAGGGCTTGGGCTTTAGCCGCACCATCTCGGTCAACAGCCAGAGTTATATGTCCGCCGCCGCCATCGTCAGCCAGAGCGATCACCTGCTGGTGCTGCCAAGCATGGTAGCCGAGCTGCTCGCCACTCACTGGCCGCTAAAGAGCGTGCCGCTACCCGAGGACGTGCCAGATTATCACCTCAACTGCGTCTGGCACCCCGTACATGGGCAGCAGCCCGCCTTGCTGTGGTTAAAAGCGTTGATGAAGGGGCTGGTGGGCTCAAGGTAACATCGTCGTATTTGGCATTCTGCCCTGGGGGGAGCCTGCAGGCTGCGCTACCGATGTGATAGCGCCGGTAGATGGCAGCCTACAGCGGTGCTGAGCTAGTCGCTGGTGATGTCTGCCATGGCCAACTCGCCGCGGGCGATCGCCTGCTTCATCAACAGATAATCTTGCGCATTTCGGTCACGGTAGGCGACGGCAAAATCGGCGATGGCCTGATCGATCACGCCAGATTTGCCCATATAACCAGCGATTTGTGCGGCATCCCCTGATTTGGCATGGGCGAGCGCCAATGCCCAGCCACATAGCCGGCAGTAGTCGACAAAGTGGCGTGGCCGCACCGCGCCGGGCTCAATCTCTAGGCTGCCTTTCATGTCCCGTAACTGGCGCACATAAAAATGGCGCCCTTCCACTTCACACCAACCAAGAAAAATGTCGGGTGAGCCTTGGATTAGGCGCTGACCACGGACGACCCGTTTGCCCTGATTACCCTGATCGAGATTGGAGGGAAAATAGGGAGCCAGCACCGAAGGCTGCGCCTCTTTGACCTGCAAAAACAGCGGATCATCATCGTCGGCGCCGGTCAGCAGAATCACCCAGCAGCGGGTGCCAACACTGCCCACCCCGACCACCTTGCGTACCACGTCCACCAGCCGATAGCGAGAGAGCAGCATTTGCCGCTCCTCGGGCAGGGAGGAGATATAGGCATCTAGCAGCACGCCAAGTACCTCCATCACTGGTCGCCCATCGTCAGTGTGTGTCTCGCGGATCACAAAAGGGTGCAGCTCTCTGATGCGGTGCTGGTTATCAATTAAGTCGGTCATCTTGCCGAGCACCTGTAGGTTATCCCGGCGCCGCGCTTTGGCCATGACCGCATGAACCCGATCGTGGACCTCCGGTGAGAAGGCTTCAAGCACTGAGTGTTGATCTAACCGGTCATACCACACATTCAAAAACCCCTTTTTGCCATATTCCCGCATCCGCAGCCGATAGGATTGGGTCAATAAGCGGGCGGCCTCCCGTTGGCGCTCACTATCGGCACCAATATGAGCCGCGGCGACCACGGCACTGGCCGCAAGCCGCTTGAGATCCCACTCCCAGGCGCCAATATGGGTCTCGTCAAAGTCATTAATGGCGAGCACCAGATTACGCTCCGCACTGGCGTAAAGGCCGATATTGGAGACGTGCATATCACCGCAGGTTTGCACTAACAGGCCGGTGTGCTGTGTTAATGAGAGATCGTGCGCCATGATGGCAGCAGATCCCCGTAAAAAGGCAAACTCAGAGGCTTGCATACGCGCGTGCCTGAGCGGCACCAAGCGCTGAACACGGGTCGCCGCTTGCGTCTGCAAGATGGCAACGGGGTTAAGGCCCGCCCGATCGGCGGGCAAAATAGCATGTTGTTCCCGTGGGTAGAGCTCACGTAGGGCCTTGCCTACGGCAAACCGCTCTTCAATGGAGTGGCGGGGGGTGGTGAAGTGGGTCAGTAACGCTTCAATCCGAGACGTCTTAGCCATAGAGCCTCCTGCTGCGATGTAGACCCTACAAGCATATATCGAACTACGACCGAACAACTGTGACTCAGATAGCTTCTTCGATGGGCCTCATTGAGATATCTGCAAGGAGGCCAAGAGCTGGTCAACGACGGCGGTTAACAAGGCAGGATTACGTCGACATGGGGTCAGGGAAACCAGCCCTAGCACCCCCACCAGCAAGGTGGTGCTTAAGGTGGCAATATTGGCATTGGCGGGGATTTCGCCCACCTTGGCGGCGGCGGTCAGCGCTTGGTGAAAATCTTGCTCCAGCCCATGATAAATGCTCAGCAAGCGCTCACGGAGATCTTCATCTTGATCGAGTTCCATTACGGTGCGGTTAACCAAGCAGGTGGCCGCACTCTGCTCTTCGACAACCTCAAGTAGATAGCGGCGTAAACCGGCTAAGGGAGAGGGACCCGACATCAGAGCAATCCGATGTTGCGTCTTGAGCGTAATATAGTAATCGACAGCAGCCAGTAGCAGACCGCGCTTGCTGCCAAAGGCCGCGTAGATGCTGCCAGGATGTAAACCGGTGGCGGTCACCAGCTCTTGCATCGTCGTTTTGGCATAGCCCTTGGCACGAAACGCCTCCATGGCACGTTGCAACACCTTGTCTCGATCGAACTCGGCAATGCGCATGGCTCCTCCAGTAGGACAACGTTCATCGGTCACGACGTGGGTCATCTCTGCCGCACGCGGCGAGCGGCAGGGGCTGCAAGTTTACCCCAGCCATTGGCGAAGGCCAATATTGTTGAATGAATACTCAAAAAAAGCTTGCACCCTCAACCCAAAAGGTCTTGAATGAACATTCAAGAATAAACCGCTCAGGATCATCAACATGAATATTCTGTTCCAGCCTTACCGCCTTAACGACACCCTGACGCTCGCCAATCGGGTGATGATGGCTCCGCTCACACGCTGCATGGCAGGGCCCGGCTTGGTGCCAACCGAGCAGATGGCGGCTTATTACGCCCGCCGTGCCGATGTTGGATTGATTGTCTCCGAAGCCACCATTATTCGCCCTGATGCTCAGGGCTACCCGAATACCCCAGGTCTGTTCAGCCAAGGGCAAATAGAGGGCTGGCAACAGGTCACCCGAGCCGTTCATGCCAACGGCGGGAAAATCTTTGCCCAGCTGTGGCACGTTGGCCGCCTCTCTCACCCTTTCTTCCATCAAGGTGAGGTGTTGGCGCCTTCCGCAGTCGCTCACCAAGGGAGCGTGCCCCGTATGCGTGAGTTGACCTATCAGGTGCCACGGGCGTTGACGCCAGACGAGATTGAGCAGCTGGTCCGTGACTATGGCAAGGCAGCCGAAAACGCGATGGAGGCCGGATTTGACGGGGTTGAGATTCACGGGGCTAACGGCTATCTCATCGACCAATTTCTGCATTACTCGACCAACCTGCGTACCGACGAATACGGTGATAGTCCACAGAACATGAGCCGCTTTGCCTTAGCGGTGGTGGATGCCATCAGGGCGCGAATTGGTGCCGATCGGGTGGCGATACGCCTATCGCCAGGTGCTTATGTGCATTTGGCGGCAGACCCGCGAGATCGCGAGGTGTTTGACTATCTGCTAGCGCAGCTCAATCAGCGGGCACTGGCGTATGTTCATCTTGGGATATTCGATGACAAGCTCACCTTCGACTACCTCGGTGGTCACGCCTCTGACTATCTGCGTGCCCATTATCAGGGCAACTTGGTGGGGGTGGGTAACTACAGCCCCGCGCGGGCAGCAGAGGCCATTACTGCCAACCGCTTCGATTTGGTCGCAATTGGGCGGCCGCTTATCGCCAATCCTGATTATCTCGATAAAGTAAAACGGGGTGAGGAGCTGGTGCCGTATGCAGAAACAATGCTGACTTCCTTGGTGTAAATGGCGCGAGGCCAGCATGGCATGAAGTGGTTCACGGGAGCCGCATGTCACGGTCACTGGCAAATGTCTATGAAGGTAATAAACACAAGGGGAGCATCTGCTCCCCTTGTTACCCTCAGCATGAGCCAAGCGGTCAATCTGTTATGTGATGCTGATTAAGCAGTACGGAATAAGGCCTCAATCGACAGTCCCTGACTGAGCAGAACCTCCCGCAAGCGGCGTAGCCCTTCCACTTGGATCTGGCGTACTCGCTCTCGGGTTAAACCAATCTCCTCGCCTACATCTTCGAGGGTGGCCGGTTCATACCCCAACAACCCGAAGCGGCGGGCCAATACTTCACGCTGCTTGGGGTTTAGCTCTTCCAGCCAGTGTACGATGCTAGCCCGCATGTCATCTTCTTGAGACTCCAGTTCAGGCCCCATGCCTTGCTCATCAGAGAGGACATCCAGCAGGACTTTTTCTTTATCGCCACCGATCGGGGTGTCGACAGAGGTGATCTTCTCGTTGAGCTTGAGCATCCGATTCACATCCTCAACTGACCGATCCAGCGCGTGAGCGATATCTTCTGCAGTGGGTTCATGGTCGAGACGATGGGACAGTTCACGAGCAGTGCGTAGATAAACGTTCAGCTCTTTAACTACATGGATGGGCAAGCGAATAGTACGAGTTTGATTCATGATCGCCCGCTCTATGGTCTGACGAATCCACCAAGTGGCATAGGTAGAAAAGCGGAAACCCCGCTCAGGATCGAATTTTTCGACTGCACGGATCAGCCCGAGATTACCCTCTTCGATCAGATCGAGCAGCACCAAGCCACGGTTGTTATAGCGGCGAGCGATTTTGACGACTAGCCGCAAGTTGGATTCGATCATGCGCTTACGAGCGGCTTTATCCCCGCGCAAGGCCCGACGAGCGTAATAGACTTCCTCTTCGGCGGTGAGCAGGGGAGAGAAGCCGATCTCCCCGAGATAGATCTGAGTGGCATCCATCACTTTGCTCAGCTCAGGCGCCGCTAACTCATCGGCGCTGGCCTCCTCGGCATCGGCCACGACGTCTGCTTGGCCCTCTGCCTCTTCCTCCTCGTGTGCCTCAACTTCAGCATCAAACTCTAATTCGGCATCTTGCATAACCAGTTGTTCTTGGCTCATGGTGTGTCTCCCTGACGTAACCAGAGTAAGACCGTCTCTCTGGGATTAGCGCTTTGGTAAATAGTTCATTGGATTGATCGATTTACCTCTATACCGGATCTCAAAATGTAATCTTACGTCCGGTGCGTCCGTGCTACCCATGCTAGCAATAACTGATCCACCTTTTACATTGTCCCCTTCCCGCACCCGCAACTCATCGTTGTGAGCGTAAGCAGAAAGGTAGTCATCATCATGTTTAAGGATGATCAGCTTGCCGTAACCTCGTAGTGCACTACCGGCATAGACGACACTGCCGCTACTCGCGGCGTAGATGGGTTGCCCCTTCTTGCCTGCTATGTCGATCCCTTTGTTTCCCTGCTCCGCAACGGAGAAACCCTCAACAATCCGGCCCTGTGCAGGCCAGTGCCAAGTGGGTTGTGACTGAGATTTGGTTATTTTTTGTTTAGCGCTGCCAGAATATTCTTTCGTTATTGACTGTTCAATCGGTTTTTGAGCAATGAAGGGCGTGGCCTGATTTGAGGTCGTGGCAATACTGACTGGGCGTGTCACTGGCACGGGGCGCGTTGCCTCCCCCGACGATGCTGCTGAACGACTGGCTGATTGCACATTCAGTACCTGGCCAGCTTGTAGCGCATAGGGGGCGCTGAGACTGTTGTGCTGAGCAAGGGCTTGTGGCGTCATGCCGAATTGGCGACCGATGCTACTTAAGGTGTCACCACGACGCACTTGATAGGTGGCTGCGCTACGGCTGCTAGCAAGGCCGGTACTGGCGCCGTCGAGCCGCAACTGCTGGCCCGGATAAATATGGTAGGGAGGACTAATGCTGTTGAGGCTGGCTAACGAAGGGACATCGTTGCCGGAGTTAAACGCGATGGAGTAGAGGGTATCTCCGCGTTTTACCGTGTAAGTCTTGCCCCCAATGGCATTGCTAGATTGCCCCATTTGGCGAGCTGGAATCGTTGAGACAAACGGCTCATTGCCGACACCATCAACCGGGGCTGCGGTCTTGCTAGACGAGCAAGCAACCAGCAACCATGACAACACAACGACACTGCTTCCTTGCCAAGTGAGCGAACGCATAGGGGATCCTTAACGACTAAACCAGAAATAGGCCGCAATAGCCAAACCAACGCAAATCCAACCAAGCACATCCACATAGTGCATCAGCTTGCGTTCCATGGGTTCTCCTCCCCAGCGCATTAGGCCTGCGACCAAGAAGAAGCGCAGCCCACGGCCAATGAGGGACGTGATAATGAACGGCAGCAGCGCCATTTGCAGTAATCCCGCCGTCACGGTGAACACCTTGTAGGGAATAGGGGTGAAACTGGCAATAAAAATGACCCAGATCCCCCACTGCTTAAACCATTGTTCAGCAACAATAATTTTCTCTTCATAACCCACTGAGGCAATGAAAGGCTGGACCACAGGGTCCCACAGCGCGTAGCCGAGGGCATAACCAAACAGTGCTCCCAACACCGAGAAGAGGGTGGCGAGCGCGGCAAAAAACCACGCCTTGTGGGGCTTGGCGAGGGCCATGGGAGCCAGCATCACGTCCACAGGAATTGGCCAAAATACCGATTCGATAAACGCGGTGATGGAAAGATACCAGGGGGCATATTGGTGGCGTGCCCACTGCATCACCAGCCCATACAAACGGGAAAACAAGGTCACTCAACATCTCCATCTATCAAAGGGACAAAACGGACGGGTTCTAGCGTCTGGCTGGTTAATTGGGAGCCAGATCGCTGGATCAGTTGCAGGGTCTGCTGGCTATCGCCGACGGGCAGCACTAGGCGGCCGCCATCAGCCAGTTGATCGGTCAGCGCGGTAGGAATTTCACGGGCGGCAGCCGTGACTAAGATAGCGTCAAAGGGGCCCTTGTTAGGCCAGCCGAGCCAGCCATTGCCATGCTTGGCTGAGACATTGTGCAGGTCCAGCTGACGCAGCCTGCGCCGGGCGTGGAACTGCAGCGATTTAATCCGCTCCACGGTATACACATGATCCACCAGATGGGCGAGGATCGCCGTCTGGTAGCCGGAGCCTGTGCCAATCTCCAACACGTGAGCCGGATTATGCTGCATCAGCAGCTCGGTCATTCGCGCCACCATATAAGGCTGTGAAATGGTCTGGCCGTGGCCAATGGGCAGGGCGGTGTTATCCCATGCCTTGTGGGCCATGGCCTCGTCCACGAACAGCTGACGTGGCACTTTGGCGATCGCCGCCAGCACGCGGAAATCGGCAATATCCTGCGCAATGAGCTGATTTAACAGACGATCTACTATCACACGCTTATCCCTGCTGTGCTAACCATGCCGTCAGACCAGCCAGACTGTTATAGGCTGTCATATCAATGGTTAACGGCGTAATTGAGACATAGCCTTGGGCGATGGCAGCAAAGTCAGTGCCCTCTGTGGCATCCTGTTGCGCCCCTGGGGGACCAATCCAATAGAGGGGGTGACCCCGAGGATCATCACTGCAGATGACCGATTCTGCGCGGTGGCGATGGCCAAGCCGAGTGACCTTGATCCCTCGGATCTCGGTAAGGGGCAAATCAGGCACGTTGACGTTAAGAATTTGATCGGCAGGCAGGGGATGGGAGATCAAACCCTGTACTAACTGCACTGCAAAATGCGCGGCCGTTGCAAAATGAGTCTCACCCACTAGCGAAATGGCAATGGAGGGGTAGCCAAGATGGCGCCCCTCCGTGGCGGCTGCCACCGTGCCGGAATAGATAACATCATCCCCCAAATTAGCGCCGTGGTTGATCCCTGCCACCACCATGTCCGGTTCGGGGCGGACCAGTTCATTGATTGCCAAATGAACACAGTCGGCCGGGGTTCCATGCACCGCATAGCTTTCGCTGCCAGCAAACTCGCCATGGTGCAGAGGCGTGGCGCGCAGTGGCACGTCCAAGGTGAGGGAGTGGCTAGCGCCGCTGCGGTTGCGGTCAGGCGCCACCACGATAATGTCGCCGCAGGCGCGCAGCGCGTCACTCAGGGCGTGAATCCCCGCAGCGTGGATCCCATCGTCATTACTGACCAGAATGCGCATCGGGCTGACTCCTGACACTATGATCGGCCTCGTCGGCCAGCAGTAATTCACGCACCACGCTGGTGGCAAAGGCACCCGCCGGTAGGAAGAAGGAGAGGGTCAGTACCTCGTCATCCAGTTGCCAGCTCATCTGCTCTGGCTTGAGCAGCAGCGGCCGGCGATCCTGATCCAGCCCCGCCTTTTCCAGCCCATCACACCACTCGCGATAAGGAACCAGCACCGCCTGCTCGAACTCGGCAGCGGCGCCTTGGCTGGCCAGCCGACCACGGCCCCACTGGGGCGCAGTCAGTTGTACATCACCAGAGGCAAGGCGTGCTTCCAGCTCGGGAGTGATGCTCGCTTCACTGAAGATGGAGTGGCTGCCCTTGAGCATCACACAATCACCGGCTAGCAGCTGATGGGCCAGCCCCTGTTCGATGCGGGCACTGACGATGGCGTTAAACAACATGCTGCGGGCGGCAGAGAGGTAGAGGGAGCGCTTGTTGCGATCCTTGATCCGCTTGCCGGCGAACATCGCCTTGGCCGCCTCCAGATTGTTGCCATCGCGGCCAAAGCGTTGCTCACCATAGTAATTGGGCACGCCCTGCGCGGCGACCGCTTGCAGGCGCGCGGCCAGTCCGTCGGCCTGTTCCAGACCGGTTAGGCGCAGGGTGAAGTGGTTGCCCTTGAGGTAGCCGACCCGCAGCTTCTTGTTATGGCGCTTTACCTGCAGGATCTGGATGCTGTCGCTCTCGATCACCGAGAGGTCGGGCTCGCTCTTGCCCGGCAGATGAATGCCGAACCACTGCTCGGTCACCGCGTGGCGATCTTTCAGGCCCGCCCAGGTCACCGCATTGCGATTGACTCCGGCGGCATCGGCCAGCAGGCCGGCGACCCAGGCGGTGTTCTCGCCGGTTTTGCGCACCCGGACGAAAATGTGCTCCCCTTCGCCACAGGGTGCAAAGCCAAGATCTTCATTGACCACGAAGTCGGCGGCCTCGGCCTTAAGAATACCGCGAGCAGTAGGCGCGCCGTGCAGGTAAGTCAGTTGTTCCAGCATTATTGTTTCACCAGTAAGACGACGGCTTCGGTAGCGATCCCTTCCCTGCGCCCGGTAAACCCGAGCTGTTCGGTAGTGGTCGCCTTGACGTTGACCCGCTGCAAATCACATTGCAGATCGGTGGCCAGCACGGCGCACATGGCGGCGATATGGGGCGCCATTTTGGGGGCCTGGGCGATGATGGTCACATCCAAGTTGCCGATGGCATACCCCGCCTGTTGAACGCGGGCAAAGACATCGCGCAACAGAATGCGGCTGTCGATCCCCTTAAATTGGGCGGCAGTATCAGGAAAATGGCGACCGATGTCCCCGGCGCCAATGGCGCCCAGCAGGGCATCGCTGACCGCGTGCAGCACCACATCGCCATCGGAGTGGGCGATCAGTCCCTGCTCGTAGGGAACCGGCACCCCCCCCAGCATACAGGGGCCAACCCCGCCAAATTTGTGTACATCAAAACCATGGCCAATTCGCATCATGCTGTGTCTTCTCTCTGTCTATTGGGCCTATTTCGGTCAAATGAGGGGGGTTCAACACCCTATCTCCTCTGGATCAGGCTCACTCTTTGGTTGCAGGGGGCGCTTATGCTTGCTGATGTAAAAACAGGGCCGCCAGAGCCAGATCCTCCGGCCGAGTCACCTTGATATTGTCGGCCCGCCCTTCCACCATCTGGACCGCAAACCCCGCCCGTTCCATGGCGGAGGCTTCATCGGTGAGGGTGGCTCCCTGCGCCAATCCCTGTTCCAGCGCCTGTTTTAGCGGGGTAGTGGGGAACATCTGCGGCGTTAGGGCATGCCAGAGTTGCGCGCGCTCGACGGTGGCAACAATATTGCCCGCCCCATCGGTGCGCTTCATGGTGTCACGCACTCGGCTACCGAGAATGGCGCCCCCGCAGGGTATGGCTGCGGCAATCAGCGCATCGAGATCGCGGTGCGTCAAGCAGGGGCGGGCGGCATCGTGCACCAGCACCCATTCCCCTTGTACCACATCCAAGGCATTGAGGACCGAAAACGCCCGCTCGGCGCCGCCATCAACCCGCAGGATACGCGGATCAACGGCAATAGCGAGGGTATCGAACCACTGATCGTTGGGCGCCAAGGCCACCACCACATGGTCAATGGCGGGGTGGGAGAGCAGGCGCGCCAAGGTGTGTTCTAAAATGGTTTTCCCCGCCAGCTGCAAATACTGCTTGGGGCACTCGGCGCCCATTCGGCTACCGATACCGGCGGCTGGGACGATGGCTGTCAGGCCCTGTAAGTTGGCTTCAATCATCGTAGGGTGCATCGTCTGGTGCAGTCTCTTTGTCTTTCTCTTTGGGGATGATCCGATAGAAGGTTTCGCCCTGCTTGATGTAACCCAGATCGTTGCGCGACAACTCTTCGATGGCCTCCAAACCGGAGGTGAGGTCATCGATCTCACGGTAAATGAGATCATTACGATCCTTGAGCGTCTGGTTATCTTGCTGTTGCTGGGAAATGGCCTCCGACAGGTTCTGGTAATCGGATAGCCCATTTTTCCCTAGCCAGAGGTCATATTGCAGTCCTCCCAGCAGGAGGATCAGGATCAGGGTAAATAGCCGCATGCACGAGGTCTCCTTCAAGCGGCCTAGTGTCCCATATTCGTTGCCAAGACAAAAGAAAGCCAATGCGCTGAAACAAGGAACGGCGATAAAAAGCCTGGCCCATGAATCCAAGAGCGGCAGGCCCCAGCCAGCCATGTTAAATCGCGATAGTTTGGCGAGGGCCTAAATGAGGGCAGTGCAGTTAGCGGCGAGGAGACTGACGAGGGCCCCGCCGTGTGGCGGGGACCGATGCAACAGCTTAGCTATGTGCGGGGCGCGGCGAATGCTTGCTCCGCTTGGGCGAAGCGCGTCAGCATCGCAGGGCTGGGCGGTGGGCTTGCTTTACTGCCAAGCACGATAGCCAAGGTAGCAAACAAGAAGCCTGGGATAATTTCATATAATCCCAGCCAGCCGAAGTGCTTCCAGACGATCACGGTGATGGCGCCCACTAACATGCCGGCCAGCGCGCCGTTGCGGGTCATGCGTGGCCACAAGACTGAGAGCAGCACTACCGGACCAAAGGCGGCACCAAAACCAGCCCACGCGTAGCTGACTAATCCCAGCACCCGGTTTTCTGGATTCATGGCGACCACAATGGCGATCAGGGCAATCGCCAGTACCATCAGACGGCCCACCCACACCAGCTCACGCTGGGAGGCATTCTTACGCAGGAAAGGCTTGTAGAGATCCTCGGTGATGGCGCTGGAGCAGACTAGCAGCTGGCAACTTAGGGTACTCATCACTGCCGCCAGAATGGCGGAGAGCAGGACACCGGCGATCCAAGGGTTAAACAGCAGCTTGGAGAGTTCGATAAAGACCCGCTCAGGATTCTGGGTAACGCCCAATGCTTGCTCGGGGAAACGGGCAAAGTAGGCCAAGCCAAAGAAGCCGATGGCGACCGCCCCACCGAGGCAGAACACCATCCACGTCATGCTGATGCGACGGGCATTTGCCATGGAGTGGTGGGAGTCCGCGGCCATGAAGCGAGCCAGAATGTGGGGTTGACCAAAATAGCCCAAGCCCCACGCCATCAGCGAGACAATGGCGATCAGATCCAGATTCTTGAACATGTCGAGGTTGCTGGCGTTCTTGGCAGCCACTTCGATCATGGCGCTGTCGACCCCACCCACGGCGATGATGACGAAGACCGGGGTCAGGATCAGGGCGAAGATCATCAGGGTTGCCTGTACCGTGTCGGTCCAACTCACCGCGAGGAAACCACCAAAGAAGGTGTAGGTGATGGTGGCAGCCGCTCCAACCCACAAGGCGGTGCTGTAATCCATGCCAAAGGTGCTTTCAAACAGGCGAGCTCCCGCTACCACGCCAGAGGCGCAATAGATGGTAAAAAACAGCAAGATCACCAAGGCCGACAGAATGCGCAGTACCTTGCTGTGATCCTCAAAGCGATAAGTGAAGTAGTCCGGCAGGGTGAGGGCGTTACGGTTCTGTTCGGTATGGATCCGCAGGCGCCCTGCCACCCAGCGCCAGTTGAAGTAAGCACCGATGACCAAGCCAATCGCAATCCAGCTTTCGGAAATGCCGCCAATAAACACGGCACCCGGTAACCCCATTAACAACCAGCCACTCATGTCGGAGGCGCCAGCGGAGAGGGCGGTGACCCAGCTTCCCATGCGGCGCCCGCCGAGAATGTAGTCATCGAAGTTGCGGGTGGCGCGATAGGCAACAAACCCTATCAGCACCATGCCGAGGATATACACCAAAAAGGTGATTAACATGGGAGTACTAGCGGTCATTCAAAACTCCATCTTATGTGGCGTAGTGGCCCGTTCTGCTGACGAGCTCTTGCTAAAAAAACGCCCTAGCTTAATCAGCAGATCCCATGAGCTCAATCACTTTCAACAAATAAAAAACACAATAAAAACCTTTGCGTATCAATTGATCATGCTAAAAGCCTGCACTGACTCCCCGATTTTATCTCGCAGGCAGCGAGTGGGATGAGCACCACGCTGGCACCCGCCGTGACGCTGTTTAGCCCGAGCGACAAGGGGAGGCCAGTCAGCCGGTGGCAGACCCACTATCACCCCTTGCCTCCACCGCTGCCATGACGCTTGCTCGCTGACGCTATGCCGTGACAGGCCTGTTCCTCTGTTTCCCCCTCTGCACAGCCCTACTGTGCCAGCACTATGGGGGAGCCAATCTTGCCATCGCCATGCTGTTTGCTTTTTGTTAATTATTTGTTTACGTTGGCTCATGACAGTAAATGTATATACAAATGTGCCGCGCAAAATATCGGCCCTCAGTGTGTCAGGAGAAACAATGGAATCTGTAGATCGGCTCCCTCCACCGGGAATACACGCACGACTCAAGCTCAGCATTGGCAGCCTACTGGGTATCTTGATTTTCTTTATGCCGTTCGAATGGTCAGGTAAAAACACGATTTTGGTTGATCATCTTGCCAGCGCGCTGATCGCCCAGCGGCCATTGGCCTTGGGATTAGTACTGGCACTGATCGGATACGGTGCCCTGTCGCCGCTGGTGACGGGACAGTGGCGCCGCCGCTTACTCGATCGCATCTTGAGTCTGCTCAAACTGGCGGGGTTAGGGTTGGCGTTGATGTATGTGGCGGATCTAGGGCCCGCGTGGCTGATGACGCCCGATCGGCTGCCGTTTCTGTTTGATAAGTTAGCGCTGTCGGTGGGGGTCATTGTGCCGATTGGTTCAATGGCGCTGACCTTTTGCTGGGGTTTGGCCTATTGGAGTTTATCGGCATTCTGATGCAGCCGATCATGCGCCCGCTCTGGCGTACGCCGGGTCACTCGGCGATTGATGCGGTGGCCTCCTTTGTGGGCAGTTATTCCGTTGGATTGATCATCACCAACCGGGTGTTTTTATCAGGCAAATACACCGTGCGTGAGGCCGTGATTGCGGCGACAGGCTTTTCTACCGTCTCTGCTGCATTCATGATAATTGTTGCCAAAACCTTGAATCTAATGACCTTCTGGAACTTTTATTTTTGGTCAACCCTAGTTATCACCTTCGCTATCACCAGCCGTGCTGGCGCGGGTGCCGCCGATCAGTGGGATGGCGCACCAAGGAAATACCGACCAGCCATTACCCGTGGGAATGAGCCGCTGGCAAGCGGCAGTGGCGACGAGATTACGCCAAGCCGGTAATCCCCCCGAAAAACTGGGGTGCTCATAAGTAGAATTTTCTCGTATCTTGCACGCAGGAGGTTCTACATGAAAACATCACGCTTTAGCGATGCCCAAATCATCTCCATCCTCAAACAGGCCGAATCTGGCTCACCCGTCCCTGAGCTCTGCCGTGAGCATGGCATCAGCTCCGCCACCTTCTACAAGTGGCGTTCCAAATTCGGTGGCATGGATGCTTCTCTGATGGCACGCCTCAAAGAGCTGGTGGAGGAAAATCGTCGCCTCAAGAAAATGTATGCCGAGGAGCGCCTCAAGGCAGAGATCATCG
>NZ_PGGC01000057.1 GCF_002795305.1 Aeromonas cavernicola | reverse complement strand
CGCAAAGTCTGCATCACGAATACGTGAACGAGCCGCACTCACGTTCTCAGAGACGTTCGCTTGGTTACGAATGGTCGCGTCTAAACGGTTTTGCACCGCACCGAGCTCCGCTCGCTTGCCATCAACGGCATTCAGCATGGCATCAGCCGCCGCAAGCACTTCTTGGGCTTTACTTTGCGTGCTAATACTGATTCCACCCGCGCTTCCCCCCTTAAACACATCAGCAGCACTTGCAACCGTCGCAATACCAGATACGGTAAAACCACCTGCTTGCGTCAAACTAAAGCCTATCGTTTGGTTTGCGTTCGCACCCACTTGAAAAGTACCGCTGAAGCTACCATCCAGTAATTTAGTGCCTGCAAAGGTGGTGTCTTGCGCAATTCGGTTGATCTCCGCCCCTAATTGATCGACCTCTTTTTGCAGCGCCTCACGATCTTGTGCAGAATAAGAGCCGTTAGCGGATTGCTGAGACAGCGTACGCACGCGCTGCAGCATACCCGTCACCTCATCCATCGCCCCTTCAGCAGTCTGTGCTACAGAAATACCGTCGTTTGCGTTGCGATTACCTTGATCTAACCCGTTAACCTGAGACGTCATTCGGTTAGAAATCTGTAAACCAGCCGCATCGTCTTTGGCACTGTTAATACGCAGACCGGAAGCCAAACGAGTGTAAGAGGTATCCAGTGACTTGGAGCTATTCATCAGGTTGCGCTGTGCGTTTAAAGATGAAGTGTTGGTGTTGATATACATAGCCATAAATATAT
>NZ_PGGC01000056.1 GCF_002795305.1 Aeromonas cavernicola | reverse complement strand
AGCCAAGTAAAGACAGGGCTGCCATTGGACGTTGGTTAGCCTGGGCCAGTACACTAGAAGCGGCCTGTTGCAGGATGTTCTGCTTGGTCATGTTCGCCGTTTCTACTGCAAAATCAGCATCACGAATACGTGAACGAGCCGCACTCACGTTCTCAGAGACGTTCGCTTGGTTACGAATGGTCGCATCGAAACGGTTTTGCACCGCACCGAGCTCCGCTCGCTTGCCATCTACCACATTCAGCATGGCATCAGCCGCCGCAAGCACATCTTGGGCTTTACTTTGCGTGCTAATGCTGATGCCACCCGTGCTCCCCCCCGTAAACACATCAGCAGCACTTGCAACCGTCGCAATACCTGATACGCTAAAGCCACCTGCTTGCGTCAAACTAAAGCCTATTGTTTGGTTTGCATTCGCACCCACTTGGAAACTACCGCTGAAGTTACCATCCAGTAAGTTAGTGCCTGCAAAGGTGGTGTCTTTCGCAATTCGGTTCATCTCCGCCCCTAATTGATCGACCTCTTTTTGCAGCGCATCACGATCTTTTTCTGAATAAGAGCCGTTAGCAGATTGCTGAGCCAGCGTACGCATGCGCTGCAGCATACCGGTCATCTCATCCATCGCCCCTTCCGCGGTCTGTGCCAGTGAGATACCGTCGTTCGCGTTGCGGTTACCCTGATCTAACCCGTTAATCTGAGACGTCATTCGGTTAGAAATTTGTAAACCAGCCGCATCGTCTTTAGCACTGTTAATACGCAAACCTGAAGCCAAACGAGTGTAAGAGGTATCCAGTGACTTGGAGCTATTCATCAGGTTGCGCTGTGCGTTTAAAGATGAAGTGTTGGTGTTGATATACATAGCCATAAATATATTCTCTCGAAAAATATTCGACAGCAGGCCGTGTCGCTTAAACGACGTCCCGCCATTCGTTAGAAAGAGCAGACTTAATAAAACCGTCTCTTATGAACCGTGCCTATTTAAACGAACAGACACCCTAGTTGTACAAGCATTGGATTTTGAATAACCCGTGATTGCTTCGGTATATTTAACGGCAATGAGTGTTTTATCTTTAGGAGAAAAATTGCCGATAGCGGCAATATTGCTCCTGCT
>NZ_PGGC01000055.1 GCF_002795305.1 Aeromonas cavernicola | reverse complement strand
TGCAGTAGGGGCGACGGGGGAGACGTTCGACAAAGGCAGCGGCTTGAAGCGCTGGTTTTACCATCGCACACCGCGCTTACTGGCGGTGTGGGGTTGTGTAGGGTGATCCATGTGGTATGATTTTCTCCATAGATGATGGCTAGCCCCGAACTCTCTGAATCTTCCGCCAAGTTGATTTAACAGGGATTCGGGGTTTGTCTTTTCTGGTCAACACTTTACAGCAGGCAACAACGACAGAGCAACGCTCCCCGCAGTCCCCCCAAAGATTCATTTATTCCCATCACGTTTATACCCTGAAGCAGAATGATTATTATTTTTTGGGATGTAAATAGCCTGTGGTATCGCAAATAATAAAGAAAGCCAACCAACAAAAATATTTCCTTTTAACCATGCTTCAGTTGCAGGAATAAAGGGGTTAAAACCTACTTTCCACACACCTACATGGAATGAACAAACCAAACAATTAAATACCAACCCAAACCAAAAATATCGTTCTTTGAAATTATGATCTGAGTGTTTCTTTGTAAAATAAAAACTAAATAAAACACCTAAAATTGAAAACATTAAATAAATAATGGCAACAACAAGATCATTCATATTAGTCCCCTTGTGACTGATCACTAAGCGAACGCACTGTTATAGCATCAGACACACCCTCTAACACAAGGGATGATGTAGAGGCATTTTTATAAGCTCTAACATAATCTTCGCGGACATATCTAAATAATCTCCACGAATCTGGTTTTAATACTAAACGAGAAACACCATAAGCTGACATTCCTAAGTCAGAAATGCCGTATGCAATATTCCCCTCCCGATCACCACCTCCCATAGCCTTTGCCGCACTTTGATATAAGTCTCTCACAGGGCCTTCAGTGTCTGAGCGCCCTTCTAGCAGGTTGCGCCCATTCTCATAGACGTTATTCGCGCCATGAGCCATCAGCGGCACCCCAAAGGTCGCGCACAGAACACCAAGAGAGGCATAGCAAAGCGTACCACCCGCGTATATTTGCGCCGCACCAGCAACAACTCCAACCCCCTTTTGCGCAACATCCAGCGATTGGTTTAACAAACTTCGTTGCTCTTCTGCTAATGCCCTTAAACCTTCCGAGATGCTT
>NZ_PGGC01000054.1 GCF_002795305.1 Aeromonas cavernicola | reverse complement strand
AATAATCTCCACGAATCTGGTTTTAATACTAAACGAGAAACACCATAAGCTGACATTCCTAAGTCAGAAATGCCGTATGCAATATTCCCCTCCCGATCACCACCTCCCATAGCCTTTGCCGCACTTTGATATAAGTCTCTCACAGGGCCTTCAGTGTCTGAGCGCCCTTCTAGCAGGTTGCGCCCATTCTCATAGACGTTATTCGCGCCATGAGCCATCAGCGGCACCCCAAAGGTCGCGCACAGAACACCAAGAGAGGCATAGCAAAGCGTACCACCCGCGTATATTTGCGCCGCACCAGCAACAACTCCAACCCCCTTTTGCGCAACATCCAGCGATTGGTTTAACAAACTTCGTTGCTCTTCTGCTAATGCCCTTAAACCTTCCGATATGCTTTTTACTCCATTTTCAACATCCTGAACTATTGCATGGGCGTAATAAGTGACTTCACGAGTAAATTGAAGCCTTAGCGTTCCATCAGATATATGCCTACTACCAATGGTTGATGCTTGACTTCCTAATTTACTGGCTGCGCTATTAACTTCCCATACACCATATAAATCAGGCCGTTTAAATCCTCGTCTTAATTGGTCCATCTTCCCTCCTCCCACAAGCTATAACCGCTTGTTCCTGCACCGTGGTGTGTCCACGTAATATCCTTGTAACGAATAGCAACGTGCTCTTGTGGCTGTGCATCGCCATTTAATAGGACGTGGGGGAGTTCCAATGTTAAATCTGCAATTACACCTTCCTTTAACTCAACGGTGTAATATTTTTCTTGAGTGCCAAATGATGAAGTGCGATAAAAATCTATCGTGCAGTCTACTTTTTCCATCATTGCCAACGCACGGGCAATTAATGGGGATGACTTGTCTATGTTTTTGGTAATGAGAACCGGATTGTGGACTGCACGAGTTGTGTTCGCCATGTTGTGGCTATATGCCAGCACCATGATTTCATTCAAATGACCCGCTTGGCATTTATTGCCGATTGAAACTTGCGTGGAGCACTCCGCCGAAATCAATCCCTGTTCTTTTCCGGTGATGGTCATGTAGGCATGGTTGGCCATGTTCTTATTTCCTATCTGCTTAGTGAATCCATCATTGTGCCACAGGCAGCAGACGGGGCCAGATAGCCCCGTCACTGGATGCGTGATTTCAGGCTTTTCTGACACCCATGAGGGAGGGGGGAAGATTGCACCAGCAGGGGCCAAAAAACGCTGCGTCTAATCGTCATTATGTTGAATTAGGTCAGTGAGCAACCTCACATAACAAAACGGCCAGCTTGATGAG
>NZ_PGGC01000053.1 GCF_002795305.1 Aeromonas cavernicola | reverse complement strand
GGCGATGGCACGCACCGCACCACTCGGGTGCCAAGGGCCGCCATCACTTAAATGAATACCGCCATGCCATATCCGGTTGCTACCCAGCAGGAAATGGCCCGCCGGTTCGCTATTTAATTTACTAATAAACTCTGCCAACGAGGCCACGTCAGTGGGCGTATTCGCCCCGCCCAGCTGCATTGGTAAAGAGCGAAACGGGGATACTTATTTTTATATTTTTCTGGCTATATTACTCCTAGCTAAAAAATGAATATTTAAAATATATTTTTGGAATGATTTAGCAACTTCCGGTTAAGTAGCAAGACATCCAACCGGAATATGTTCTCCCTTTTGGGGATTTGTAAATCACGTAATCCCAACCTGATTCATGTGCTTTTCTTAAGACTTTATCATTTTCAATAAGATAAGATTTACCCTTGTTAATTGGTAATGGCTCTGAAAAAAAATAACTCTTTCTTTTAATTTTTAATGTTGCTGGGTTTCCTGTTATCCAATCGTTGAATTCACTTTTATTTATCACATTAATAATTTCATCTCTTTCACTATATGGATAGTGATAAGGAATAGCATCGAGAACATTAGGGTTTGTAATATCACCACCCGAACCAAAGTATGATGTCAATTTGTCATCTCTAGATAATCTACCATCTGCGTATGAAAAAACGATGACATTAAAGTAATTAAACCAATTCATTCCAGTATCTGAGTCTATCTGTGACTCTTGAATGATAATGTATCTTTTTTTTATGTTTTTAGTATTTACATAAAAGGCATTTTTTATTTTTCCTTTAGATGATAGATAGGGTAAAAAATCAACAAAATACTCACCTTTTATTTTATCATTAAAGAATACAGCTATAGCCTTATCGCCTATATCAGGATCTACTTTATCAACAAAAAATAATTTTCCATTCTCACTTTGAATAGAGTAATCTGCATATTCTTGCGCGGTAGATATAAATGAAATAAAAAGTAAAAGTAAAATAGGCATTATTTACACTCACCATATAATTTGACATGAAGCAATCTTGCTTCCTCTGTGAAATTCACTCTTTCTTTTAGGCCAGGATTTATGAATTTTGTGATTTTCCTTATCTTTTCTGAATTGCTAGCATTGCTGTCTGCAATTTTACCCAACTTATTCGAATGCCAAAACCAGACACCAGACACCAGACACCAGACACCAGACACCAGACAAAACTATAGATGGTATATTTTTCTCAACTAACTCGGGTGTTGAGTACATATTCATACCTGTAGCGATAGAATATAACCTACATCATTATTTAAAATGGTAAGTTATCACGCAAACAATATTTACATCATATAAAATGTGTCATATTTTTTATAATAAAACTATTATTTATTGCAGTTAGCGTCATTCTATATAATCATTTAGTCATATATAAACTCAGGGCGAGAGCATGAAAACTTTGACACTTAAATAGAACTAAAAAATCGAAAAAACTCTATCAAACACTAGACTTATTGAATGATATGTTTATTTGCAATTTTATATATACATTCACTCTCCCCCTGATCTTTAAGCCCTCTTAGCATGTTCTGATTTATGGAAATTTAATAGATAAAAACACATCTTTTATCAAGAAAAATATTTACGCACATCCTAAAGCATCATCTTTATTACAGCGTAATAAAGGCGCTAACATGTTAAGCTTGTTGATAAAAACTTTACTACATAGGTATATGTATTCTTTTTTATTATATGTGACCATTACCCCTGCATTTTTTTTATTATCTTCGTAATCGCTAAATAAAGAATAGCTATAATCTCCATTCATAAAATTCACTCTAGTATATTCAGTTTGATATCTGCTATATAAATTATGTGAAAAGCCACCAAATTTGTCACCTTTAGAGTTATAAGAAAATACTGATGAGTCACTTTTTATCATATAGGTAAGCTTTCCGTTATTAACGGAAAGCTTAACGTCCCCCTTTTTTGTTAAACAATGGAAATATAACGATTCAGCGCCATAAGAAATATTAGAAAATAACATCAGACATAAAAAAAACACTTTATTATTGTAATGCATCATAGTTTTCCCCCATTCTTACATCATAATCAACTTGTTTCGGCCCATTATAAATCAAAGCAAATTTTAACCAATCTTTATTTCTTATTGCACTTAACAATTTAGAATCAGCTTTAATGAAATTCACAAAAGATTTTAAATGTTCTTTTTCAGAAAAACTTAAACTTTTAACAAAAGAGTGAACATCAGAATATCCAGATGCTCGATGGTTTGATCCAAGGATTTGAAATTTACCCCAAGATGCAGATTTAAGTGCCGCATCTTTATTTAGTGAGTATGCTAAAATAAGTTTCCTGTATTGATCTTTATAGGCACCATATCCGCCACGATTAGGGTTTGATATCTCAGGATAAGATTCATCATAAATGCCGCCTGTGTGCAGACTGAATTTATGTCTTTCGAAAAGAATTGATGGCACATGGTCATCATCATCTGAAAATTTATAATAACTGCCTGCGTTCCCTGTTTCTGTGATAGCAACAGCTTTTATAGCATTTACTTCACACGCCAATAAGTTCGCTGCATTTAAATAATCTGAATCATCTATTTTATCACCACTGTAAAAATCAAGAAATTCGATTGCTTCCAACACGCCTGATATGTATGTTTTGGGTTTTTTATTCCTAATTTCATCCCCCACCAACCCCATCATTCCCGCAGGATGAATAAACCATGGCTTGCTATCACCTAATATCCCCTGAATAGCACTATCGTCTATCCAATTCATATTCCGATTCACGGTCAGAGCATACTGATACAAATTCGGCTTCTCTGTTAACTCCTGCGCCAACCGAGGCCAGCTAGGGCGCTTTATCCACTCGCTTTCATGACAAATAAACAGTTTACGTATTTGGCTTGCTACGTTTTCATCGGCCAGTGCTGCCCGGATCTCGCTACTGCTCACCGTGCCGTCACTATCACTATCCGCCGTCACTTGCCCATACAGCTCACTGAAAAACTCGCCGCCCTCTTTACCGTCCGTGTCTGCTTTATCTAAAAAACCATCCGGGTCACTGCTGCCATCAATCAGCCGTACCCCCAGCTTGCACCAATCGTGCTGGCTCACCAGTTCAACATCGCCCCCCAGCAGCACATATTCACCCGCCAGTTCGTCACTGCTGGCCGCTGCTCGCTCGGCCACTTTGACAAAGTTATTGGCGCCGTGTCCTATTACTTCTCTTTCTGTCACCGCTCGTGGCAAGGGCTGTGGACCATAGGTGCCTATATCGTGGTAGCTGGCTTGATTATTCTGTTTGCTCAGCCGATAGCGGGTGACGGACTTCCCCGCTTTGAGCACCAGATACCCTTGGCCACCCGTTAACCGCCCCTCGTTGTTGATACACGCTTGCAGCGCCGCTTTATCCTTGCTCGCTACCAACACTTCCAGATGCAGCGCTTTTTTATCGCTGTTGAGCGCAAAACCGCTGGTCGTTGATGCAGGCTCGGCGGTTTCATGTTCACCCCAGTGGCCTATCAGCTCGCCAGCCGTGACCTTGATGGGACTCTGACGAAGGTCTACGACCTTATCCAGCTCCGTGGCCGGATAATTAACGCTTGCTATGGCTTGGCCCAAGTCGCTTAGTTTTATCCAGCCTATCGTCCCTTTACTTGCCTGAGTCATTGGCTGAGCTTGGCTGTTTTTTACCTGACCTTGGCCTGCCAGATAGACCCGGACCTGACACATTGGTATCACGCCACCTTGGCCCGCTATGATTTTTACGCTCAGCACAGGGGCTTCAATTTCACTGCCCGCAGCCAAACCCACCCCGTTATCAGTGAGGTCAGCATGAAGACGAACAATGGTATTTCGTAAAATGACATGACGTGCTGGTTTATCCTCTGGTGGCGTCATCCAATCAGGCTTGGATGGCCGAACTTGCGTCAATCGGCTAGCAGCAATGTAAAAGTATTCGCTCGGCGTATCGGCATAGCTCACCAGATAACAGGCATGCATCTCGTTGTTATGGTTGCGATAGTCGCTCGGGCTGGCCGTGCTCAGTATCACCTCTGCGCCTTTCTTGGCATAAATAGGTCGGTTTTTCTCATCGACACGCCGCGTGAGCTGCGCCGGTGTGCCGCTTGTTACCACCGGTAGGTAAGTCGAGCTGTTGCCATCCCCCTTCACCACCCAGCGCGCCGCCCCCTCGCCGCTGTAGTGCTCATCACAGGCCAGATGCATATAGAGGCTATAAAACGGGAAAGCATTCCGCTTTGGCGGCTGACCCGCGACCTCTTCGGTTGCATCATAGTGGTGACGTATTAGGCAAAAAGAGGGCGAGGTGCGCAAACTGATGCCCGTGCCGGGCAAGCCACCATCGGGTTGCAGAGAGGCTACCGCAGGCTTGCTCGCTAAGCGATAAGCCACTATCTCGCCATCGGCGATGGCACGCACCGCACCACTCGGGTGCCAAGGGCCGCCATCACTTAAATGAATACCGCCATGCCATATCCGGTTGCTACCCAGCAGGAAATGGCCCGCCGGTTCGCTATTTAACTTACTAATCAACTCTTCCAACGAGGCCACGTCTGTGGGCGTATTCGCCCCGCCTAGCTGCATTGGTAGAGAGCGAAATGGGGATATTTATTTTATGTTCTACTTATTATCGAAGATGTTGTTCAGCAGCATGGGGGAACCAGAACTTATTCAGAATATCTGCCAATTAGTCCCCATATTTACGTAGTGATATATTTTTCCATTTATTTTGCATGTATTTATAAAGAATAGTATTTTTTTTAAGATTACTTCCAGGTATGGGCCCGCCCTCCCCACCATAAGTTCCATTTGGTGTTTGTATAGTTTCTTCACCTCTGAGAGCATATTTAACACCGTGTTGAAATGCAAAATATTTTATTGGGATAGGATCAATTCCCCCGAAACAGCCTATACGATAGGCGAAAAGGGTAGTTTGAACTCCACCTATAGATTTTCTTTCCAAAGAATTCTCAATCAAAGACATCTCTGAGTCCACATCACAATTATAAATATAATCACGCACCTCAAAATCAGTTCTTCCACTCCCTATTGATTTTGCAGTCATTTTCACATCTAGATTATCTTTTTTTACTATAAATAAGAAAGAATATTCATCATCCAACTTAACCTCAAGAGCGGATGATAAAAATGATGAAAATAACAAAATAAAAAAATAACAGAAAGATTTAATCATCTTACGCTCTCATTTTTTTGGGTTTTTTCATTAATTAAAATTCCTTTATTTAGTTCATCTACATCAAATTTTTTTTTGGCATTTTTTTTGACTTCCTTATATTTTTCATAATATGAAATAGGTATAATATATCTCATTCCTGTATAATTGGAAAATTTAATAGTGTCACCTTGATTACCGCCCAACCCTATTATGACCCCATTACCACCATCACCATAATAAAAAGTCACATGCGAACCATTAGATGCAATACAGCCATATATAGGTTCTTTTATCTCTACGAACCTCGAAGTATCTTCACGAAAAGACCTAGCCCTCTGAGAATTTCTTGGTTTTTTATAACCAACTTCTTGCAGACAATAGCTAATAAAAGAAGCGCACCAAGCATTACTGCGACCAGACAAATCCTTAATCCATCCATTGCCAGTTAAAGCGTGATAATTATCAGTAATGTTTTTTTCCTTGGTGCCATGCCATTTTTTTGCCTCCCTAATAGCAACCTCCATCCAAGGCGCCTCTTCCTCCATCAATGGTATCATAGCTAATGGCTTGCCTTTGCTATCCCTCGCAGTTTCAACAGCCACAGTAGCTAGCGTCTTGTTGGGCTTTTCCCCGACATTTACAGTCGTCGTGTTAACAGACTTAGACTGATTTTTTTTTGGTATTGCAGACTGAGCACTTATTACTTCAGTGCCATTATTAGCTTTCGGCAATATCCATATCTTTGTCCCAGGGTAAATTCTAGTGGGGTCTTTTATATTGTTAGCTTCTACAATAGAGTCAACACTAGTTTTGAATGTTTTGGCAACCTTCCATAGCGAATCACCTGACTTTATTGTGTACTGAATTTTTTTACGCTTAGGTAATAGCTGCCCCGCTGGGGGTTCTAAAGGCATCGTTTTTGCCTTTGCAATAACACCGTCAAAAACTGCTAAAATATTTTTAGCTGGACCATTTGGTTCAATAATAGCAATATCTTTCACAGAACCATCTATAGGGTTAGGAACACATACGTTTACTGTGCATGTAAATACAATGTGTGGTATAGGAGGTATAAATCCATAGTCATCTGTAATAAATTCTTTCTTAATATTCCCACTTTTCAAAACTACAACCTGACCTGATATTGGTTTGGAGCCATCACTTAAAATCACATTGCTGAGCTTGGTTGTTACCTCCTTACGAGTATCCTTGCTATTATGATACCCTTCAATAATCTCAATAGCATGAGCAACATCATCAAGCTCAGAATCAGTTAATCTATTTATTATTTTTAAGCGAGAAACACCTGATAGTTTTTCTAGGTCAGATATATATTTCGATGTATTGTTCTCATGGGAGGGGGCATACGCTCTGATTCCATTTTCTACGGTTTTATCACCATGCATACGAAGCAAATTTTTCTTTAACTCTGCAAATCCTACTTCATAACTAGAAAAAATAAGAAAAAAACCATTATTCTGTGTCTTTGCGAACCCGATATGACTCGTAACTTTCTTAGGTTGAGGTTTTCCATTAACCATTCTGGGCCTGAGATTGCCGGGGTTATTCGTTCGCCAAGGCAAAGTCCCCCCTCTTCTTAACAAGCAGGTACCTTCGGCACCCTCATATTGAGCAGTTTTTGTTTTTCCATCATACAGGCAAGCAATCCACTTAGTCATCGCTCAGACCTCTTTAAAAATTTCATAATTATCCCAAGCAGTCAGTAAACTACTACTGTCGTCATCCAGCATTGCCAGATAATGTTCATCAAGTTCACTCCACTCATCATCATCTGATTCATCCTCCTCGAGAACGACCTCCCATGGCAACTCTTGGCTTGTCCATGTTAATGCTCCAAGATAGAGAGTCATTTCTTGCGTGGAGCCATCATGTACATAGGAGGGAAGTTTGCCATCCTCACTGATACGTCCAGATAAAACAGTATTTTCTTGGGCATCCTTAATGACGTATTGTGCCCCCATAAACTGTTCACTCATAAAAAAATTCGCATGTTCTGCTGCAAAACGTAAGGCACTTTTCTGAGATGCAGCCTCACTGGAGGCTGATACCGACTGTAGCATTTTAGGGTCTATCGGCATTTTGCCCGCCCAGCCGCTGCCATTGCCGGGGCTGCCGCCCGCATTGAGCTTTAATCCGGGGCCCACTAGCTTGATACCGCTCGGGTCAACCTTGATAAAGCTGCCGCCCCCTTTGAGGGTGATCTCCGCGCCCGCTTCCAGCACCAGCTTGTCGCCCACCTTGATGTGCACCTCTTGCCCCGCCTCTATCAGCAGGGCTTGGCCCACTTTTTGGTGCAGGGTGCTATCCACCGTTAGCGAGTAATCGCCCTTGATCTGATCCCGCTTTTCA